>JAGRHQ010000142.1 GCA_020444905.1 Candidatus Competibacteraceae bacterium | reverse complement strand
GCATCGAACCGCCGCATCAGCGCCAGCATCTGGGCAAACCGCAAAACGGACGCATCGAACTGCGCTTCATGCGTGAAGGCGATAATATCGTCATCTATTGCCGGGACGACGGCGCCGGTTTGGATCTGCCAGCGATTCGCCGTACCGCGGAAGAGCGCGGTTTGATCGCCTCTGATAAGCCGCTAGATCCGGATGAGTTGGCCCGGCTGATTCTGCTGCCAGGTTTCTCCACCCGCGATACGACTACTCAAACCTCAGGGCGCGGCATCGGCATGGACATGGTCTATAGCCGGCTACTGGAGATGAAAGGGTCGCTGCGTTTACAAACCGAAGCTGGCAAGGGCTGTCTCATGGAATTGCGGTTGCCCGTCACGCTGATCTCCACGCACGCTTTGCTGCTGCGCGTGCGCGATCAAACCTACGCCCTTTCCGATCGTGGCGTCGAGCAGATTCTGTACTCTGGAGCCGGTCAGGTCCAAACATTGGGCAAGGTAACCACCTACCGGCTGGGTAATGACGTTCACGAATTCACATCCCTGGAGACCTTGCTCAACCTGCCCGAAGATCAGCGCCAACACAGCCGCAATGCGCCGCCGGTGCTGTTGGTGAGGGAAGAAACCGGCAGTCTCCGCGCCGTGCTGGTGCAGGAAGTCCTGGACAGCCGCGACCTGGTGGTCAAGAACATGGGCCAGTACATTCCCCAGCTCCCTGGCATCATCGGCGCCACGATTCTTGGCGACGGCAGCGTAGCTCCGGTGCTGGATTTGCCTGAACTCTTACGCACGCAAACGACTGGTCAGCACTGGCCAACGGCAGTTCAATCGACGTCATCCATCGCACCCGCGCCCCATCGCCAAATTGTGCTGGCGGTGGACGATTCGTTGAGCGCCCGCCGCTCGCTGGCGCAATTCGTGCGCGACGCTGGCTTTGAGGTGCGCACGGCGCGCGATGGCTTGGAGGCTATCGAAATCATCAATAGCAAGCGTCCGGATCTGGTGCTGGCCGATTTGGAGATGCCGCGCATGAACGGCTTGGAGTTGACGGCGCACTTGCGCGCCAACCAAACAACAAACGCTCTGCCTGTCATCATGATTACCTCGCGCTCTACCGCTAAACACCGGCATGAAGCCGAAGCGGCAGGCGTTGACATGTATTTGACCAAGCCGTTCATGGAAGACGATTTGCTTGAGCAAATCCACCGATTGCTGCGCGCATGAACCGGCCTGCCCCAACCACGCTAGTCGAACTGCGCGCAATGCGGCTGTTTGCCAGGCTCACTTTGGATGGCTACCAGTGGCTATTGCCGCAAACCGAGATTCATTCTCTGGAGTCGTTGCTGGATATCGACCCGGACGTGCGAGCGCCGCACAGTATCGGCGCTATCGGACTGGGCGGCGAATGGTGGCCTGTATACTGTCTGTCTGGCGAGTTGCAACGGCTACGGCAAATACCTGACAGTCGGCGAACCTGCGTCCTGTTGGACAATCGCGCCGACCGCTTCGGCCTGGTTTGCGATCAAGCCGAGACGCTGGCCGAAGCGCCGCGTCTGCTGGAATTACCCGCCTGCATGAGGCTACCGGATTCGCCTATTCAGGCGCTGGCCCTGCTGGACGGCGAACTGGGCTGCGTAACCACGACTGAGCATCTGGCGGCGTTGCTGGCCGCGCTCGCGGAGGACGACGGTGGCTACTGAGAGTCCTGGACAAAGCGCAGCTTGGATGTTGGCGTTGGACGATCACCTGAGCGCCGCAGTCGGCGAACGCGAACTGATCCATCTGATCGAGACGCCCACGTTGCTGGAAGCGCCACTGAGTCCGTATTACTGCCGGCAGGTGATGCTGTGGAACCATCTTCTGCTGCCGGCGCTGGATCTATCCGCCTGGCTCTGGGGGCGCCCCCAAACCGATCGTGACTGGAAACTGGCGGGCGTCGTCGCTTATCAAACAGCGCCAGGCGCCGCGCCGGACTACGGCGCATTGTTGCTTATGGGCGTTCCGCAACGCCTGCGCGTGGCCGATATCCAGGCCTGTCCTTTGCCGAAACACCCAAGCGGCTGGCGTGAGGTGGCGCTGTCCTGTTTCCGCCAGGGCGAAAACGCCATCCCCATCTTGGATTTGCCCCATCTCTTCACTGGTGGCTTGTTAACCTGTTGATAGTGCGTCGATTCACGCCGCCGGTCAGACGATCGTCTACGCCATCCACGAGAGCATCTTCGTCTCCGGCGGCGTGGCCTGCAAAGAGCATCAGGAATTCGCCTCCAACATTGATTTCATCGACGTTGCTGCTGCTCGGTTTATACGAAGCGGTCATGACGCCAAAGACCGCCGAATTGCCCTATGAACTGTTCTTGGATCGTAACCCATTAATGCAGGGCATTGTCCAACTGGCTGAACAAATCCGTCAACAACGTCAGCCGGTTGCGTCCGACAATCCCCTGCTTCACTACCAAGTCATGATTTCGGAAGGGATCTTAGCTGCCCTGATTCACAACCATTGTCTCGCTGTGGCCGCTCGGATCGGGCTGAGGCCAGCCGCGACCCGAGCGGCTTTTCTCCCTACGACCGCTTCAGGTCGAAGCGGTCAGCCGTCATCACTTTGGTCCATGCTGCAACGAAGTTGCGGACGAATTCCTCAGCGCCGTCTTCGGATGCATAAGCCTCAGCGACAGCGCGCAACTCAGAATTGGATCCGAAAATCAGATCCACCGGCGTTGCTGTCCACTTCAGTTTATCCGTGGCGCGGTCGCGTCCCTCGTAGAGGCCATCGGTATCCTTCACCTTCGACCACTTTGTGGCCATATCAAGCAGGTTGACGAAGAAATCGTTGTTCAGCGTCCCAGGGCGGTCCGTGAACACACCGTGTTTGACGCCGCCCGCGTTGGCGCCCAAGGTCCGCATACCGCCGACCAGCGCGGTCATTTCCGGCACGGTCAGACCCAACAAGTCCGCGCGGTCGACCAGCATCTCGGCGGGCGACAAGGAGTTGCCGCTACCAAAATAGTTGCGGAAGCCATCGGCCGTCGGTTCGAGAACCGCAAAGGATTCGACGTCGGTCTGTTCCTGGGTCGCATCGGTTCGTCCAGGCGTGAAGGGAACCTTTACGTCGTAGCCGGCTTCTTTCGCCGCTTGCTCGATGGCCGCTGCGCCGCCGAGGACGATCAGATCGGCGAGAGAGACCTTCTTGCCGCCGGACGTCGAGTCATTGAAGTCCTTTTGAATGCCTTCCAGGGTCTTCAACGCCTTTGCCAGATCGGCTGGGTCATTGACCGGCCAGTCCTTCTGCGGGGCCAGGCGAATGTGTGCGCCGTTGGCGCCCCCGCGCATGTCGGTATCGCGGTAGGTGGCGGCTGATGCCCATGCGGTTCGCACCAGATCCGGGATAGAGAGGCCGGATTCGAGGATCTTCTTCTTGAGTCCGGCAATATCCTGGGCTTCGACCGGTTTGTAGTCGACTGCTGGCACCGGGTCTTGCCAAATCAACACTTCTTTGGGCGTCTCAGCGCCTAGGTACCGGGCGCGGGGACCCATATCCCGGTGCGTCAACTTGAACCAGGCCTTGGCGAAGGCCAGCTCGAACTCTTTTGGGTTCTTGAGGAAGCGCTGGGAGATCTCGCGGTAGGCCGGATCGAATTTCAGCGCCAGATCCGTCGTGAACATGATCGGTGCGTGCCGCTTGCCTTCAACGTGGGCGTCGGGGACCGTGTCAGCGCCCGCTCCGCCCTTGGGTTTCCACTGAATGGCGCCGGCGGGGCTACGGGTCTGCTCCCAATCGAAGTTGAACAGATTGGTCAGGTATAACATCGTGAACTGTGTCGGTGATTGGGTCCAGGCGCCTTCGAGGCCGCTGCCGACCGTGTCCTCGGCATCGCCTTTGCCGCACTTGTTGGCCCAGCCGAGATCCTGCTGCTCGATGGGGGCGGCGGCTGGCTCGGGACCCACGCACTCGCTCGGCTTGTGCGCGCCGTGGGTCTTGCCGAAGGTGTGGCCACCAGCGATCAGGGCGACGGTTTCTTCATCGTTCATGGCCATGCGACCGAAGGCCACGCGGATCTGCTCGGCAGCCGCGAGCGGGTCCGGGTTGCCGCCGGGGCCTTCCGGGTTCACGTAGATGAGGCCCATCTGCGTGGCGGCGAGGGGATTTTCCAGTTTCCCTGCCTTGTCAAAGCGCTTTCGGCCCAGCATATCGGCTTCCGGACCCCAATAGACGAGATCCGGCTCCCAGTCGTCCGGACGTCCGCCCGCGAAGCCGAAGGTCTTAAAGCCCATGTCCTCCATGGCGACGGTGCCGGCGAGAACCATCAGGTCGGCCCAGGAGATGTTGCGGCCATACTTCTGCTTGATCGGCCAGAGCAGGCGCCGCGCCTTGTCGAGGTTGACATTGTCGGGCCAGCTGTTGAGCGGGTCGAAGCGCTGCTGCCCGCCACCAGCGCCGCCGCGCCCGTCCGCCACTCGATAGGTGCCGGCGCTATGCCAGGCCATGCGAATGAACAAGGGACCGTAGTGGCCGAAGTCGGCTGGCCACCAGTCCTGGGAAGTGTGCATCAGCTCCTTGAGGTCCTTCTTGACGGCCTCCAGATCCAGGCTGGCGAAGGCTTTGGCATAGTCGAAGTCCGCCCCGTAGGGATTGGACGCCGGGTCGTGATCGCGCAGGGGCTGAAGGTTGAGCTGGTTAGGCCACCAGAATTGGTTCGGCCTGGGTTGACCCTGCGCTAAAGCAGGACTAATGGGCGCAAGCGGCGTCAGTGTAATCGCCAGTGCGGCGACTAAAGACATTTTTGGTCTAAGCATGAAATTTCCACCTCCGGGGGTTCGGATCGATCGGAAGGGACTGGCGCGAAGGAAGTCCTTCGTCCTCGATCATTATCGTTGTCAGTCATTATTCGTCCGCGCCGTAAGGAACGGTCCGCGGACCCTTCGATAGTTCACAGTATGGGAGGTCACCGTCAACAACGGAAATAAATTTTGTCTATTGCCTTAATAGGAAGGCCAAATGATGAGTTTTTAATATTTAACATGACTCCATCGCCACTTTATAAACTCTTCAGCGGGCAACGGGGGACTGAACAGATAACCTTGGGCGCAATCGCGTCCCCGCTCCATGGAGAATGATCTGCAGACCCTCAGTCTCTACCTGAAGATCCCCAGCGTAACCGCTCCACAGCGAACGCGGAGTGAAAAACCGTTTTTCGAGGAAATTTCTCGATAAGGCGTGGCTCAGGTGGCAAACCGACGTCGTTCAGCGAGCTGATCACTGGACAAAGATTCAAAATCTACCGGTGAATGGTATGAAATATGCTATTCAATTCATGCTCAGCCACCCAGTTCAGAGGATATCGTCCCCAAACGCGCACAGTTTCGCAATAGTCAATGAACGACCCTGCAGCAAGCTGCGGGGTATGTATCCCGAACGAGAATCAACAAAAAAGCCCGGCGGGGCCGGGCTTTTCTCGCACTAAAATCTTGGACGTCTAGTCAATAGAACGAATATTCGCTGCTTGCTTGCCTTTAGGTCCAGTAGTGACATCAAACGAAACCTTCTGATTTTCCCTAAGCGTTTTGAAACCTTGCCCCTGAATGGCCGAAAAGTGTGCGAACAAGTCTTCGCCACCGCCATCCGGAGAGATAAAACCAAAACCCTTAGCTTCATTAAACCATTTAACCGTACCAACTGACATTAATTTAGATCTCGAGAAGATTAAAAAGATAGAGCAATCGCCCCGTTACAAGAACCGAAATGGAGGAACTGATGGACCGAAAACCATTGAAAGGGCTTACAGTAAACGAACAGATAACCTCACTTGAAGCTCTTGCGTTATTCACTATAAGGTATAGGGACAGACAACACAAGGGGCTGTTTAACGCCTCTCAGTCTTTGAGTTAGACTCTCTGTTCAGCTTAGAGGACATCCGACACAGAAGGTGCTTAATGCCACAAAATTGTGTAGTCTGTAGGCGAGGCAATCGCTACATACTGGCCCGCCGGCTTGCATCTACTGGAAATCCATCTGTCGGAAGACCAGGCTGTACAGGATCGGGATGGCGATGACTACTATTTTCGGCTGACCGCGACGGTGAACGAGCCGCGCAATTGCGCTGGCGGCTGTTGTCGTTTGGCTCGATAACGATCACTCCAACAAATGGCGATAGGTCCGGATAAAATCATCCGCTGGCATCGGATGACCATATAGATAACCCTGTACCTCATCGCAACCCTGTTTTTGCAGAAAGTCGACCTGTTCCCGCGTTTCAACGCCCTCGGCGATGACGCCCAACCCGAGGCTATGCGCCAGGGCGATGATAGCGCACACAATCGCTTCGCCATTCGGATCGCGGGTAATATCGCGCACGAAGGACTGGTCGATCTTCAATCGATGCAACGGGAGTTGTTTGAGATAACCCAGCGAGGAATAACCAGTGCCGAAATCATCCACCGCCAACCAGACTCCGAGCGAACGCAGCCCGTGCATGGCGCGGATCGCCTGCGCAGTCTGACGTATGATCAACGATTCCGTGATTTCCAATTCCAAAAAGCTTGGTTCGAGTCCGGTTTCGTCCAGCAATTCCGCGACCAGGGTCGTAAGATCGGTCTGTTCGATTTGCCTGATCGACAAGTTGATCGACAGGCGCGGTAATCTTAGACCTTGCCCTCGCCAGGCTTGCATCTGTCGGCAGGCCGTGCGCATGACCCAGGTATCCAGGGTGCTGATAAAGCCGGTTTCTTCTGCAACCGGAATGAAGCGGGCCGGCGGGATCATACCGTATTGCTGATGCTGCCAGCGCACCAGCGCCTCAATGCCGGTCAATCGTTCCGAGATAATGTCTACCTGCGGCTGGTAATACACCATCAGTTCTCCATGCTCGACCGCTCGCCGCAATGCGGTTTCCAGCTGCAGGCGTTCGAGCGCCCGAGCTGTCATCTCCGGCTTGTAGAACTGGTAATTGCTACGGCCCTGGGCCTTGGCTTGATACATCGCAGCATCGGCATTCTTGATCAGGGTATCAGCATCATTGCCATCCGCGGAATACAAGCTGATGCCAATACTTGTGGAGATAAAGAATTCGTGCCGGCTGATGTGGACTGGTTGCTTGAACAGCTCCAGCACCTTGCGGGCGACCGTTCCTGCGTTGCTGGGTTCATCGACCTCTTCAATGAGCATGATGAATTCGTCGCCGCCCATCCGAGCCACGGTATCCTCGGCGCGGACCATCTCGGCCAGTTGCCTGGCGACCCAGCGCAACAGCTCATCACCGGCGGCATGGCCGAGTGTATCATTGACATTCTTGAAGTGGTCCAGATCAAAGAACAGCACCGCCAACGATTTCTGATTGCGCCGGGCGCGTTCGATGCTGTGTTCCAGACGAGCGTTGAACAGTAATCGGTTAGGCAGCCGGGTGAGCAAGTCATGATGGGCGAGAAAATTCAGTTTCTCCTCGGAACGCTTTAGCGAACTGATATCGCTGAACACCCCGACATAATGGGTGATCTGGTTATTTTCATCCGCCACGGTGCTGATGGTTGACCATTGCGGATAGATCTCGCCATCCTTGCGTCGGTTCCAAACCTCGCCCTGCCAGTGGCCAGTGGTTTGGATTGAAGACCACATCGCCTCATAAAATTGAGCGTCCTGACGGCCGGATTTGAAGATGCGTGGCGTTTTTCCCACGACCTCGGCCTCTTCATAACCAGTGATTTTGGTAAAAGCGCGGTTGACCGCAGTAATTTTTTCGGATGCATCGGTGATCATTACGCCCTCCATGGTGTTGTCGAAAACGCGCGCCGCTTGCCGCAGTTGTTCTTCCGCCTGTTTGCGGGGGGTGATATCCCAGTAAATGCCCTGGATGCCCACGATGGCGCCGGTTTCATCGCGGACAGGCATCTTGGTAACTTCGACGTAACGCTTTTCGCCGGTCGCTGGAACAATGTTTTCCTCAGTCAGAACAAGGGTTTTTCCACTCAGCACCTGTTGGTCGTCGGTATGGTATTTTTCGGCGAGTTCGGGGGGATGGAGATCGTTGGCGGTTTTACCCAGGCAGGCAGATAGCGGCAGGCCCAGATCCTGGAGCAAGGGGCGATTCAGGAACGTCAGACGGCCTTCGCGATCCACGCGGTATAAGCGCTGCGGCAGCAGATCCAGCATGGCGCGGCACTCTCGCAAGTAGTTCTTGCGAAGCGCCGCCAGGCGCCGATGGTGAAAACGAACGCTTAGCAGCGCCATGCCCCCGGCGCCCAGCACGACGCCGATCAAAACCGCCCATAGAATAGGATCCTGCATCGCTTCCTGTTCCGTTTCAGTGTGAAAATGGCCAGTCAACCGTTCCGCTCTTTGCGTGGCAAACGGTGGTAACGCCAGAGTATCAGAATTAGCGCGCCAACGCCCGCCAGCGTGAGCATGGCCACCCAGGGATTGATGTGGTGGAACGTGATCAGAACGATACGCAAATTTTCGTCTAGGGTGTAAATTCCCAATCCCCAGCAACTGACCCATAACGCCGCACCGAGCGCATTGTACAAGGTAAACCGCCACCACGGCATTTCAAGGAGACCGGCGGCGATGCCGTTCAGTTGCCGTAGTCCGTCAAAGAATCGAGCTATAATGATCAATCCACCGCCGTAACGGGTAAAACCCTGCTCGATGCGTTGCAGATGGTGGGCGCTGACCCGGAAGCGACGCAGTAGCGCCTGTCCGCCCCGGCGCCCGATCAAATACCCCAAACTATTGCCTAGCAAGGCTGCTAGAAAGGCTGTCAGCAGCAACCACTCGATACGCAATTGTTGTTGGTTGGCCGCGGTCACTGCGCCGGCGATCAGCAGGGTTTGCCCCGGTGCGGGAATGCCAAAGCCCTCGACGCTAATCGCTGCGAACACTGCGCCATAGCCATAACGATCCAGCACCGGCTCGACCTTAGCGATTTCATGCTCGACATCCTGTAACAGGCGATGGGAGAGTCCTGGCGCTGGCGCGTCGGGAGTCGATGGCGCGGCTTGAACCATGGCCGTACTGCTCATTAATACCCAGCACAGCAGCAAACAAACCAGCATTCGCATTGGGTCAGACATGATCTAAAATCCTCGTTATGATGCTCGGTAACGCCAGCCATAGCGAAAATTTCGCCATCGACGCACTCATGCGTGTCTTTAGCGCGGCGCTCCCATTCCAGGTGCTCGGCCTCGCTCATCCGGATTTTTCCGCCACAGCGCTCATCATGACTCTTCGCTAGCCGCTAGTCACTCAACCCCCCGGCAACGGCGGCGGCAGGTGAGCAAACAAGGTCGCCAGTTCCGCTACTTCACCCGCTGGGGTCCATCTCGCCATGCCCTGCGTCCACACCAGCGTCTCGCGGGTTAATTGACCGGTTTGCGCCTTCTGCTGCAATTCATCCATCGGGAACGGCCCGGCTTGCTGGTTGTTCACTGCCATGTAGTAGGGATTCGCGACGGGTAAGGGTGGCGGCGCCAGGGGGGGCGGAGCCGCTTGCGGCGCAGGTTGGGGCGCGGGCGCTGGAGCCGTCGGTTGTTGCGCCGAGCGTCCCAACGCATCGCTCATCCGTTGCGCCATCGCCAGTCCCAATCCCATATTCAGCGCTTCGGAACCGCCACCGGGATTGCTTGCGGCGTCGCGCAGAGCCTCCGCTGCCTGGAACTGGGTGTACTGGTCGAGATTGCCGACAATGCCCATGCTGGTGCGTTTATCCAGCACCGCCTCGACCTCTTTCGGCAACGAGATGTTTTCGACCAGCAGATTGGTCAGCTCCAGCCCGACTGTTTCAAACTCCGGGGCGA
>JAGRHQ010000141.1 GCA_020444905.1 Candidatus Competibacteraceae bacterium | reverse complement strand
TGGGCGATATCCAGCCGTCCCACTACCTCACGCACCCGCTGAGCGATGGCGAGCCGATCCAGTCCCTGGCAGGCTGGACCGAACGCCAGATCACGCGCGACTGTGGCCGCCAGACACTGGGCCTCGGGTCTTTGCAACAACAAGCCTACTTCCCGATACAACTCATGCGGCGATGCAGTGAGCGGATCGACTCCAATCACCTGGAGATCACCCTGCCACGCGCCGCCGTGCAGGTGCGGAATCAGGCCATTCAACAACCGGCACAGGGTGGATTTACCGGAACCGCTAGCGCCAGCCAACACCACAAATTCACCGGCTTTGACGGTAAACTCCAGATGTCGCAGAACAGGCGTTTGAAGAGAGGGATAATGGTAAGTAAAATTTTGGAAGCTAATCAGTTCCGACACGCCATCCCCTTTCATCCGGAATGAGCCTGATAACGGATGCCTGGAGCCGGTCTGAGACTAATCCTCACGAAACGCCTGGGCCAGTCTGTCCTGGATTGGCCGAAACAGATAATTGAGGAAGGTGCGTTCGCCGGTCTTGATCATGACCTCAGCCGGCATCCCCGGTAACACCGTCAAACCCAGTTTACTGAGCGTTTCCTTGCCGGTCGCAGCGACGGATATCCGCGCCAGATAGTAGGCTTGATGAGTGGCCTGGTCAGTGAGCCGATCCGCGGATACGGTTTCCACGACGCCATCCACCACTGGCGTCGTGCGCGTGCTGAAGGCGCTGAAGCGAATATCCGCCACTAGATTTGGATGCACTTTGTCGATGTCGACGGGTGAAACCTGCGCCTCCACCACCAACCGTTCGCCGCGAGGCACAATATCGAGAATCCGGCTACCGGGACTAATCACGCCACCGATAGTATGGATTCCCATCCCAACCACCACGCCATCGGTCGTCGCGCGGATTTCCGTGCGGTCCAGCGTATCGCGCAACGCCCGCAGCCGCTCTTGCAGATCGAAGTATTTCGCTTGAGTATCGCGCAACTGGCTGGCGACGTCCTCCTGAAAGGCTTTCTGTCGCTGGATAATTTGCAGGCGGGTCTCATTGACCTGAAGCTTGACGCGGCTGATGTCCGACAGATGTTCTGTTCGCTCGCCCTCCAGTTCCAAAGCCAGCCGTTCCATCTCGCGCAGCCGCAACTTGTCGCCTAGCCCGCGTTCGAACAGCTTTTTCATGTCCCGCACTTCCTCACCGTAGGAATCAATGCGCTTTTGCTTGATCGCCTGCAAGGCGCTCAGCCCGCGCGTCTGTTCCTCCAACTGGTCGATGCGCTGCTCCAGCACCGCAATTTCACCCTGAAGGGTCGCGTGACGCGCTTCAAACTCGCGTTGCTGGGTCGTTAGGATCTCTTTCACTCGGGGATCATTGCCAGCATCTTGCAGTTCCTGGGGAAAAACAATTTCTTTATGCTGCTCCCGTTCAGCCTGCAACCGGGCATACAGGGCCAGATAAGTCAGATACTGGTTGCGAGCCATTTCCAGTTGTGCGCGCACTTGCGTATCGTCCAGGCGCAACAACACATCGCCAGTTTTGACCTCATCGCCGTCGCGCACTAGAATTTCCTTGACGATGCCACCCTCTAGGTGTTGCACGGTTTTGCGGTAGCTGTCCACGGTGACTACTCCGGGAGCCACCACGGCGCTGTCCAGTCCGGCCAGGGCTGCCCAGCCACCGAATACGCCAAAAGCCAGAATCAGAATCAGATAACCAGTTCGGCGCACCGGACGGTCGTCAACGGGAGCGTCAGGAATTTTAGGCGTCAATCCGGCAGTCGCTGATCGATGGATAGTGATTTGCATTGGCGTGGAATACTCCAGAGGTTTAAGAAGGACCTGAAGGCTGCGGAAACAATTAAGACAATCCGGCCTGGGCAATAAATCCCTCGGCAATCACCTGCCAGTCGAAGCGCGCAACCATATATTGCCGTGCCGCTTCAATGCGCTGCTCCTGATCGGCCTCTGGCTCGGTGCGCAAGGCGTCCAGGGCGGCAGCCAAGTCCGCCGGTTCCGCGAACGTTACCTGCTCCGGCGTCAAATCCAGCCCGCGCGCCCCAAATCCGGTCGTGATCACCGGTACTCCAGCCGCCAGATAATCCAACATCTTTAAATTGGTCCCGGAACCTGAAGTTATTGGATTCAGGGCGACATCGACCACGCTAAGCAGCGTATCTTTCATTGTATCGTCCACAACGCCCAGCAAGGCCAGATTAGGCGGCGCAGATCGCCCCTGGAAGGCCAGACCCGCGCTACCGACAACCAGGAATCGCCACTCTGGCCGCGCTGTCGCCAATTCCAGCAGAGATTCCACCGCCTCCAGATTGGGACCATGCCAACTGCCCATGAACAGCGCAGTGGATGCGTCCGTCAACCTCAGTCGCCGCTGCGCCAACCGCCGCTGCGCCAATGGCGTATAACTGACCGATGCCAAGTCGACGCCATTGGCTACCTCGATCAATCGTGCTGGATCAGCGCCATACAGACGTTGCAAGGTCTCCCCGTCCCGCTCAGCGCAGACCAGGATCAACTGGCTTTCGGCGCAACACTGGGCTTCCAGTTCACGAACCCGTTCCAATAGCGCCCGACCCTGGGTGTTGTCGGGCAAAATCTCGCGCTTGAGCTGCCATTCCACATCCTGCGCTTCGTACCACAATGGCCGCTCGCCGGCTTCCCGCAGGGCTGGCAACAGGTAGGGATGACAGGCCACCACGACATCGGCTCCCGCTACCGAGCGCGCCAGCGCCCGACCGTAGGCCGGAGTTCGCTGATAGAGTTCGGGCATGGTCACATCGCCCACGGGAATATTGCCGACTTCGCCAGCCATTTGCCCCTCTGCGTCCCGGTGCGTCCGGCTCTTGGGCACACGGATTTCCCGCAATCCTGGGGCGATTTCCCGATCCAGCGGCGGTTCGCCGTACTCAGTGAACGTCACCAAATCCACATCACAGACTTTGGCCAAATGACGATAGAGATGATAGACCCGGCTTTGCCCGCCGCCACGGGGCGGGAATACGGGAAAGGTGGTGGCGACAGTCAGCTTGTGGCGATGTCCATTTTCTTTTACCAGAAAGGGGGCAGGAGGAATTTTTGTTTCCTCCTTTGACAAAGGGAGGCCAGGGGGGATTTCTCCCAGCAAAGTCGCCGCCACCTGCTCCCAGCAAATCGCCTGAACCCGACGCCAACCCTGTTCGCCCAGCCGCTGGGCCTCATCCTGATGAGTCGCCAGAAAAGTGATGCGCTCCGCCAGTGCTTCCGGTTCAGGCGCCACCGAGTAGCCAGTTTCGCCATCCACAACCAATTCATTCGGCCCACCGGCATCTAAGGCGGTCAACACCGGCTTGCCGCTAAGCATGGCTTCCAGAGTCACCAGGCCAAAATCTTCCCGGTCTGGCACATACGGCACGGCCAGTGCCTGAGCGTAATAACGCACCACCTCGTCATCATTGACGAAACCAGGAAACTCAATGCGTGGATCATCCCTCGCCAAAGCCCTCAACCGCGCCTCATCAGGACCGGTTCCAGCAATTTTCAGCTTAATCGGAACCTCGACTCGGCGCATGGCCTCGACCAACAAATCAAGGCGCTTGGGCCGATCCAGCCGACTCACGGTAAACAAATACGGCTCCCGTGGGAGAGGGTCAGAGTGGAAGGGGAGAGCAGCGCTAGGGAGGATTCTGGCCCCCCTCTTTGACAAAGGGGGGTTAGGGGGAATTTTCAGCAACGATGGCGGATAAGCGACCGCCACCTCGACATCTGAGGGAAAGTAACCGGTCCGGCCCGCCACCGTGCGCGAAATCGCGGCATAACGGCAAACTGCGCCAGGCGCTAATCCGACTCCATCCAGAAAATGCACTACCGTCCGCGCCAGCGGACCGGGAAAGGCCAGCAATTCCGGCGGATACTGATCGCGCTGCTCGATCAATCGCTCAGCCCGCTCGAATACCTCGGTCAGCGCCGCCCGCTCCCCAGGGTAACGCTCCAGCACCGCCAGCAATCGCCCCAGTTCCCCATCATGCGGCCCCGGCACAGCCAGCAGCCAACCTTCCGGATAGGTGTCATACAAGCCACGCAGGGGATGCAGCATATAACAGACGTGCTGCTCGTGCTGGACCATCCAGGACGGGTACTTGGTGCTGATGATCAGATCAAAATGGTTCAGATCAAGCTGGGAAAACGCCTGATAGCTGGCCAGAACCTCTGCAAAATCGCCCTCCCGACAAGGCAATTTAATCAATTCGGCCCGGTGGGAAGTGCGCTGATTCAAATAATCCAGCAATCCCCAGAACAGCTTTTCCGCTCCGCCGATGGCAAACGGCGCTGGACTGGGCGCAATGATCGCAATATTCATCGGCGAGTGGCGACCAAGGCGAAACGGACGTAGTTGCTCGGATGCAGCTCGGACGCATTGCGAATCCAGAAATAATCGAAGGTAAACGCTTCGGCGACCGGCTCGGCAATGCGCTCTATAAAAGAACGCGGGCTGTAAAACCGGCCATGCCGGTTACCCCAGCCCTCGGCGGCAAACAGGCGCGCCCCCGGATCGAACGGCACGGCGTGAACAGCGCTGTAGATTGGATCGGTCTGAACCGCCGGTTCATGGTATAAATAGAAGGGAATCACACATACCTTGCCGCCCGGCGCCAACACCCTAGCCAATTCGACGAACAACCGGCAGTCGGCGTCGCTCTCGAAATGCTCCAGACTACAGGTCAGCGCCGCTTTGGTGGCGAAACCGGCGGGGACTGGCATCGCGCAGGCATCGCCGCCAATCTGGTAACCGTGGATGCCCTCGGGATACATGATGTCCTGACTATAGCTGGAACAGCCCATCAACCGCCCCACGATCTCCGGCAAGGGCGAATGTTCGCTGGCCAAATCGACGAACACATCCTGCCGTTGGATTTGCAGCAACTGAACGCACAAAAAATGTTCCAGGGTTTTCTCGGGACGGTTGCCAACATAGTAGTCAGGATATCGCCCATCGTATTCAGCTTGCTGGTAATAGTTCTCATAATCCGCGCCGTTCACGTTCAGAGGCGTCCATGACCAACCGCACTGCTCGCCGGCAGCTAGAATGCGCCCGACCTGCGCCGGCGAGGTATTATCAATACCGCCTTCAACGAGATCAAAGCCTTGCTCCCGAAACCATTGCACGGCTTCCGCATGAGATAGGGAACCAGTCGCGGGTTGATAGATGTAAGGGGTACTCATGGCTGACTTCCTAAGAGTTGCTCCAGCACCCAATCCCAATTCATGTTCAAGGACTGGTATTTTTCATAACCGGCTGCACCCAGCGACGCCGCAACGCGCGGGCGGCTGGCCAGGAATTCAATGGCCTGGGCGATGGCCGCCGGATTTGGATCGACGATTAACCCAGTCTGCTGATCAGTGACAAACTCCAGGGGGCCGCCCGAATCAGTGCAGGTAATCACAGGCTTCCCGGACAACATGGCTTCCAGGGTCACATAGCCATAATCTTCATCATAAGGACCATAAAACACGCCGAGGCAATGGGCGTACAAGGATTGCAATTCCTGCTCGGTAATCGCCCCCAGCAATCGCACTCGATCGCCTAGCCCATGTCGCTCGATCAGCTCGGCGTAACGAGTCATCTCCCCCCCGGCGCCGGCGATCAGCGCCGCTACCGGTGAATGAACCTGGGCCATCGCTTCGATCAACAGCGACTGCCGCTTGAGTTTTTCCAGCCGGCTGGGAAAAAAGATATAGGGCAGGGCTTCCGCCCGGTAGAATCGTTCCGGATGCAATGGCGGTGGATACAGCGCACGCGATTCCAGGCCATTGAACCGCCGCAAACGGGCGCAAACATTCTCGGCGATCGTAAAACGCTGGGAAATGCGCCCCAAATACGCGCTGTCTCGTTGCCGAATCTCATCGCGCAAAACTACTGACAGTGGGCCATCGTCCCGCCACAGATCGTAGGCGACCCGGTGTTGATGCAACAGCCACAGCCGTTGATTGGGGTGCTGGAGATAGTAAGCGGGAAATTTCAGATCGATCACTACATCCGGTGAATGACCGTTGAGCCGGGTAAAATCTTCGGTTTCCCAGGCCGTCATTGCTCGGGCCACTTCATGGTCGGGAGCGAAACGGAATGGCATTGACACGATCTCCGCCTGGTGATCCGCCGCGCGACAGGCGGCGAGCAGGCCCTCGGCGAGCAATTCGGCGCCACCGCGAATGAAGGGTGCCTGGACTGTGGCAATAGCGATTTTCACGGTTTATGCCCAATCACCGCATAATCCTGCGGACCGCAAAACACTTCATTCAACCAACTTGTCACCTGGGACTGCCCGCCTTCGACGCTAAATCGCTGATGTTCGGGATAAGGATTCAAACGCACAATATCTACCGGCATCCATCCTCGTCCTTCCAGCAAAAAGCTGGATAGCAGCGGTGGCAGTGGATTGCGGTGAGTGGGATCGAAATAGAAGTTGTAGGCGCTGACCATCAGGTTTTCCGGGTTGGGAGTCTCGAAAATGACCACTCCGCCTGGACGCACCGCGCGCAGCGCCTCATCCAATACTCCGACCAAAACCGCCAGCGGCAGATGCTCAATGATATGCAGGCCGGTCACAGCCCCTAGACTGCCGTCGGGCAAGGCGCGCAGACAGGCTAGGGCTTCGGCCTCATCTACTACCAACCCACGTTCGCGGCATTCCGCCACCATGGTCCGATTGAGATCGACGCCACGCGCGACAAAACCCTCCTGCGTCAACAATTCCAGCCACTCGCCGCGCCCGCAGCCGAGATCCAGAATGGGATGACCTTCCAGCCCGGCTCCGGTCTGACGCAGATAGGGCAGGTAAATCTGTAATCGTTGCTGGATGTCAGCTCGCGCACCACGGAAATGATCCTCGAAGCTGACATAAAGGGCATCCATAAGATGATCCTGCTCTCGCGCCAGAGTGGCGAGCTGCTGTTCATCCAGAGGTGCCGGCAAACGCTTGCGCGCTTCTTCCAGTAACAAACTCAATCGACGTTGTTGATCGGCCAGGTTGCGCTGATAGGTCAACAGCCGTTGATGCATCTGGTTCAGTTCCTGCCGGGTCCGATCCTGAAATGCCTGATGCATCTGTGTCAGATCGACGGCATCCGCTTTGCCCGCTAAAACCTGCCAAGCCTCATCCAGATGCGCCGCCTCGGCCTTGCCCGCCAGCACCCGCCAGGCTTCATCCAAATGCGCCGCCTCGGCTTTGCCCGCCAACACCTGCCAGGCTTCATCAAGATGGGTGGCTTCAGCTTTATTGGCCAGCGCCCGCCAGGCTTCGTCCAGATGCGCCGCCTCGGCCTTACCCGCCAGCGCCTGCCAGGCTTCGTCCAGATGCGCCGCCTCGGCTTTGCCCACCAGCGCCTGCCAGGCTTCGTCCAGATGCGCGGCCTCGGCTTTACCGGCTAGCGCCTGGTGCATTCCGACTAAATCAGCAACGCTCGCCTTGTCTCGTTCCAAGCCACGCAAACTATGTTGCAAGTCCAGCCACTCGCTGCCATTCGCCTTGGCGTCAGCCAGCCACTTGATTTGGGTCAGCTCGTTTGCCAGTTCCCGGATCCCCTGTTTGACCTGCGCTAGCTCCAGATTCACAACTTGGAGGTCAGTCATCCGCTGGAGTTGAGCTAATTCCTGAGCAAGATATTGTTTGTGGATTTGATTTTCAGCTTCTCGCACTCGATTTCGGTCATCGCGCGCCTCCAGCCAGCGCAAGCGGGTAATCAAATGGCGGGGACGCAAAATCAGGGTAGCCAGCGCCAAGACACTTCCAATCACTGGCAGGCGATAGGCGGTTTGCAGCATGAACGGCAACCGCAGACCACGCACAGTCACGCTAACCTGGCGACCTTCGGGGCTGTACCGCAACTGTCCCAGAATTTCGGTCTTTGTGGATCTTCCGCTTCGCAGCTGCTCCAGATGATGGCGTTTGCCTGCGGTATCTGGCTCTCGGCGCAGCAACGCGCGATAGGCATGGTCCACGAAAGCCTCATCAGGCGGCTCCAGCAGCTCGGACAAGGTAAAGGATTCTTTCTTTTCCGGTGAAAAGGGACGTATATCAGGAAGAACGGGTTTATCCAAATCCAGCCAACCCGTCAATTTTACCGCGACAGCCCGTCCTTCTACGCCCTTCCACAGCCCCTGAATGATATCCATTCGGGTCCAGACGCCGCTGCGCAATTTTTCCAGATGATGCTCTAAACCTCCTGCATCCGGCTCGCGATGCAGCAATGCCCGATAAGCATTGCGCACGAACGCTTCATCACGATATTGCAACAATTCATCAAGCGTATAACAATCCCGGATTGACAGTTCCGCCGGCGGTTCCAGGGGGGGCGGAGCTTGGGACGACCATGTGGAAGGCGGCAGCAGACCCTGTATCTCAACCCCAACAGCTTCCCCTTCAGGTGAAAAGCGTAGATACCGTAAAAGATCAATCTTGCTACATTCTCCATTACGTAAACGGCTTAAGTGATCTTGCAGACCCGCAGGATCCGGTTCCCGATGCAGTACGCCACGATAGATCCGGGTCACAAATTCAACATGGTCGTGGCGCAGCAAATCTTCCAATGCATACAGCCAGCAACGGGAAGTCGGCGCAGTGACAGCCGCCGGCGGGGTTTCTTGTTGACGCCGCGTTGCTTCGTCGTGAATCCGTTGGATTAACTGGTCAATGTCCAGCGCGGAACGGGTTGATTCGATCACGCTTGAAGAGTCCTCATGAAGTTAAGGCGATTATTTCTAATAATATCTGATTTATATTTTCAATCAGCGATTTACTTGCCAGCTACCTGTTGACGAGTAACGTGATCGCTGAAAATCAGCAGCGTCGATTCCGGATAAGGCAGGCAGGGCGTCAGGCCCCAAGTGTGTACAGTTGGTTGGATGATTTGTCGTAATGCTGCCTGATAGCGTCGCCGTCCAGCATTATCAAAGACGATCAGTCCCGGCGTATTCAATTGGCTCAATGCCTGGTGCAAGCACGCGACCCGCGCTCGGCCATCAATGACGATCACCTCATAGCGGTCGGGCGTTGCTGCAATTGCCGCGACATACTCCTGAAAATCCAGATTCACATAGCCTTTTCTCCCGGAGGGGCACTGTGGAGTCGCGCTAGGTTGTGAGGTGATCAGTTGACCCTCGATTTGGGAAAAACCGGCCAGATGTGGCTGGAAAGTCTGTATCCAGTCCGGATCATGCTCGACAAACTGCACCTGAGCCGCACGTTGCGCCAACCACAAGGTGCTGGCCCCGGCACCGTATTCAAATACTTTAGCGCCAGGATGGAGCGCCAGAAACCGCTCTACCAGCCGGGCACTCGCAAACGTCCACCAGGGTTGCTCCAGCCGGATCAAATCTTCAACATCATAAATCGCCAAGAGCGAACGCAGCCACAACGCCCAGCGCTGATCCTTCCGGCGTTCTAGCGCCGACAACACGCCACTCGACTCGGCATGGCGACGGAGAGTATGCATCAAGTGCACATAAGCTGATTTCATATCCATTTCCTGGAGACTTCCTCATTGATGTCCACAGGATCAACTAACCGGCTATTCCTGTCAGTCTGATCAAAGGTCAAATTCGCATTAATCACCGGCGGGACCATCAGCGCAGTGGAATTTTCGAGCAGGCTGATGATAAATTTTTTGAAATCATCGTAAAGAAACATATTTCCATACCCACTGATATGATCGCCATCAAAAAAAAGCGGTTTCCCATCGATTGATGTCTTGCAGGTCTCACCAGGACAAAGGACTGGGAATG
>JAGRHQ010000140.1 GCA_020444905.1 Candidatus Competibacteraceae bacterium | reverse complement strand
TCCTGAACAAGGAAACTCTGCGTTTTCTGCGCATCTGGATTCAGACCATTCTGCCGCCAGCAGTGACAACCGCCCTGTATTTCATCATTTTCGGCAAATTGATCGGCGCGCAAATCGGCCCGATGGAAGGGCTGAACTATACCCAGTACATTGCGCCGGGTCTGATCATGATGGCGGTGATCACCAATTCCTACGCCAACGTGGTGTCCTCGTTCTACAGTGCCAAGTTCCAGCGCCATATTGAGGAAATGCTGGTCTCGCCGCTGCCGAACGCGATTATTGTACTCGGCTTCGTGGGTGGCGGATTGGCGCGGGGTCTGGCGGTGGGCATCGCGGTCACCGCAATCTCGCTGTTCTTCGCCGACCTGCATTGGCAACATCCCGTGCTGACCTTCGCCGTGATCGTATTGACCTCGGTGCTGTTCGCGCTCGCGGGATTGATCAACGGCATTTACGCCAAGAGCTTCGACGATATTTCCGTCATCCCGACCTTTGTGTTGACACCGCTGATCTATCTGGGCGGGATTTTCTATTCTATCAAGATGCTGCCGGATTTCTGGCAGCAGGTCTCGCTGTTCAATCCCATCCTGTATATGATCAATGCCTTCCGCTTCGGTATCCTGGGCGTTTCCGATATCGATATCCAGGTAGCGTTTACCCTCATCCTATTGTTCATCGCCACCCTGTTTGGCTACAGTCTATGGCTACTACAACGGGGAACCGGGATTAGGAGTTGAGGATTGGGGACCGGCTGCGCCGGATTTCGGGAAGTCGACCCGTTTAAATTTTAAACTTTACCAGATTCATCCAATCGAGGAACCGATGAAACGTGCAATTATCACGGGCGTCACTGGTCAGGACGGCGCGTATTTGACCCAACTTCTGCTTGACCAGGGATATCGAGTTTATGGAACGTATCGCCGCACCAGTTCCGTCAATTTCTGGCGAATGGAAGAGCTGGGGCTGCTCGATCACCCGGAACTGCAATTGGTCGAATACGATTTGACTGATCCAGGCGCCAGCATCCGTTTGTTGCAACAGGCGGAACCTGAAGAAGTGTACAACCTGGCCGCCCAGAGTTTCGTCGGCGTCTCTTTCGAACAGCCGGTCACCACCGCCCAAATCACGGGTATCGGTCCATTGCACCTGTTGGAAGCGATCCGCACTGTCAACCCGGACATTCGCTTTTATCAGGCATCGACCTCGGAAATGTACGGCAAAATCCACGAACTGCCGCAAACCGAGACCACGTTTTTCCATCCGCGCAGTCCCTACGGCGTAGCTAAACTGTTTGCCCACTGGGCCACCGTCAATTACCGTGAATCCTACGGACTATTCGCTTGCAGCGGCATCTTGTTCAATCATGAATCTCCCTTGCGCGGCAAGGAGTTCGTCACCCGCAAGATCACCGACGCCGCCGCCCGCATCCACCTGGGGCAACAGGAGGTGCTGGAACTGGGCAATCTCGACGCCCAGCGCGATTGGGGTTATGCGCCGGAGTATGTGGAGGGCATGTACCGAATGTTGCAGCATTCCGAGCCGGACACCTACGTTCTGGCCACGAATCAGACCTGGACCGTGCGTCATTTCGTGGAGTTGGCCTTTCAGGCGGTCGGCATCGAACTGACCTGGGAAGGGCAGGCGGAAAACGAGGTCGGGCGCGACGCGCGAACCCACCAGATCCGGGTCCGGGTCAACCCCCGCTACTATCGACCCTGCGAAGTGGACATCCTGCAAGGCAGTCCGGTCAAGGCCCGGGAGCAGCTGGGTTGGGAGCCACACACCGATCTAGCCGAGTTGTGTCGTTTGATGGTCGAAGCTGATCTGCGGAGAAACCGGCGTGGGTTCTCCTTCTAAAACCGTTTTGATCACTGGCGCGCGCGGCTTCACCGGGCGCAGCCTGCGCACACACTTGCAAACCGCCGGTTGGCGAGTGGTGGGTTTGGTCCGTGAATCAGCGCATGACGCGGACGATATCTGCGCCGACCTGATGTATCCTGAGCAACTGCGCGCCGCCCTGGAGACGGTTCAACCAGACTACATCGTCCACCTGGCCGCCATCACTTTCGTCCCTCACGGCGATCCTCTGGAGATTTATCAGACCAACCTGTTGGGTACGCTCAACCTGCTCGACGCCATTCTGGCAATCGGCGGGCAACCCCACAAGGTGTTGATCACCAGCAGCGCTAATGTGTATGGCAATCCCCCCGTAGAGGTGATCGACGAAACCATCTGCCCAGCGCCGGTCAATCATTACGCCAACAGTAAGTTGGCGATGGAGCATATCGTTCGCACTTATCACGACCGGCTGCCGATTCTGATCACTCGTCCATTCAACTACACGGGGCCGGGTCAGGACGAGCGCTTCCTGATTCCCAAGATCGTCAGCCATTACCGTCAGCAGCAACCGACCATTGAACTGGGTAATCTGGAGGTGATCCGCGATTTCTCCGATGTGCGGTTCATCGTGGAAGCCTATCGGCGGTTGCTGGATAGTGCGGTCACCGGGGAAACGGTCAACATTTGCTCCGGCGTGGGCGTGGCGCTTAGTGAAATCATAGAGAGTATGAACCGGATCGCGGGTTACCCAATTGAGGTTCGAGTCAATCCCACTTTCGTTCGCACCAACGAGGTACATCGGTTGATTGGCGATAACCACAAGTTACGCAGGTTGATTGGCGCATTGCCTGCGTATTCTATGGACGATTTGCTAATGAGTATTTATCAATCCTGAGTTCACCTTGGAGCCAACCCCAGGTCATCGCCTGCAACGCCAGCACTAACCCAAACGCCCAGCGATAGCCGACATCTGCATAACCGCCACCAGCGACCGGCCAGTGATTGATAATAGCGCCCATGCTCCACTGGCCAGCGAACGCAGCGACGAAGACCAGTAAATTCAAGGCAGTGTTCACTCGCCCCGCCAGCGCTGATGGGAAAGATTGCGACAAGATCGCGTAGTTCAACACGCCGCTGGTGCCGAAAAAACCAAACAATGCCCACAACAGTAGCAACGACCCGCCGCTGTACAGAATCGCCAACTGGGTCAGTATGAATAACGCCATGCCGCCGCTGGCAACGCCCAGTGGCGGAACGCCCAGGCGCGACAGCCTGTAGGTCAACTGCCCCATGCCGAGAAAACCGCCGACCATGGCCGCTGCAATCCAAAATAGATAACTCGCCGCTGTCGCTTTATCCAGACCCGCCACATCGCGCAACCACGGCCCGGCCCACAACCCTTGAATCGCTAGAAAGGACGCCTGCGACAGCACCGCGCCCGGTGCGATGCGCCAAAATCGGCGATGGCGAAAAATACCCCGCATTTCGCGCCACTGTTCCCGCCAACCGTGCGCCGCCGCGCCGCTACTGCGCTTAGGCACGATCGCCAGCAGGGCAACAGCCACCGCGAGACTTAGACCGGCCAACAACATAAACAAGCCGCGCCAGTCGGTCAGTTTCAGCGCTGCTTCAATCGGCGCCGTGGCGACCAGCGCACCCATCCCGCCCGCCGCCAGCACCCAACCGTTGACCACCGGCAGGCGCTCGTGTGGAAACCAGAGGACGAACGCCTTGAAACTGGCCATCAGGCAGGCGGACACGCCCAGACCAATCAGGCCCCGGCCTATAACCAACTCCGTCGCGCTATCGCCCACCGCGAACAAACCCGCCCCGCTCGCGGCGAACAGCAACAAAATGGCTTCCACCCAGCGCGGCCCGAAGCGATCCAGCAGCATTCCCAGCGGGAGTTGAAACGCCGCAAAGGTCAGAAAATAAACGCTGGTCAGCAGTCCCAGATCAGTTGCATCTAAATGCAGTTCCGCCACCAAGTAAGGCGACAACACGGCATTAATGGTGCGATACAGGTAGGAAAGAAAGTAACCCGCGGCGAAAGGCAGAAACACCCGCAACACGACGGCAGCGGGTGAACGCGGCGTTGCAACGCTCATGGCGCGGTGTGCGGACCATCCAAACGATGAGTGAGTCGATAAACCCGCTCCAACAGCCAGGTCAGGCCGCGATCCCGCCAGCGCGATTCCTCGGACAGCGCATCGCGGATATGGAGCAACTCGATCTCATGTGTGGCTTCGTAGCGTGTGCGCACTTCCGCTTCGCTAACAGCGAAGGGAGGGCCGCTCAGCACCATTTGATCGTAGTCCAGCGCCATCAGCAAGGTCCGAATGCCTGTCGGCAGGATGGCGTCGAGATGACGAACATAGCGTTCACGCATCGCTGGTGGCAGCGCGATCAACGAGGCGCGATCATAGACTCCGGCGATATCGGCCAAATGCCGCGGTTCTAGAGCAAAGAAATCACCGAGCATGATCCGCAGTTCGTCCTGCTGCCAAATCTCAAACGCTCCTTCCCGCCAGCGGCGTGGTTGCAAGCCGTTTTCCTGAAAAAAGGCCGCGACGGCAATCGGACTGATTTCCACCCCCGTCACAGGATGACCTTCACCCGCCAGCCACAGCAGATCCCGGCTTTTACCGCACAAGGGAACAAAGACTTGCTGGCCGGGTTGCAGGCCCAACAGAGTCCAGAACTGCTGAAGATGAACATTGATGTCCTGCTGGTGGAAACCGATCTCGCTGCGTTCCCAGCGTTCATGCCAGAAGGAAAGTTCCATGGATTTCATTCTCCGCTTCGCAAATCATTTACGGCTATCATCGCATCGACGGTATCCAGATAGATTTTCTCGATCACCGGCCAGGAATAATTCTCCCTGACAAAGCGCCAGCCCTGGCGGCCCAACACGCCGGGAACTCGTCCTTCCAGCAGGGTCGCCAGTCCTCGCGTGAACTCGGCAAAATCTTCATACCAGAGACCGCCATGGGCGCGTCGGCACTGACCGACTAGCACTGCGCAGCGTCCATTCACTAACACCGGCTTGCCCACCGACCAGGCTTCCAGCAATACCATGGACAAGCTCTCATGCGGCGACGGCATAATCAGCGCTGCACAGGCCGCCAGGGCGTCCCACTTGGTCTGTTCGGTGACAAAGCCTAACGGAAGAATATCGGGATGATCGGGAATGGTCATCACCGGTTTGCCAAGCAGCGCCAGCTTGCCGGGTATTCCGCCCTGTTTGCGATGGCGAATAAAAAAGTCAAATAATTCATCGCAGCCTTTCGAGGGATCGATCCTTCCCACATACAGCAAAAAATCCTCATCGATGCCATATTCATTACGAAAACGGCCTGGGTCGATGCTCGCTGGACGGTCGACCGCCACCCCGGCTACCGCTCCCTCCAGACGAGCGTCAGGAAAGCGCTGATGCAGAAATTCACGCTCTTCTACCGTATTAAAGATGAAAGTTCGTGGGAGTTTGAACAAGCGGTCCCAGAAGTTCAGATAAATGGCCCACTCGTCATGGGCCAATGGGGCGAGAATCGCTTTATGAGCGACCTTGGGCAACGCAAACCAGGTTTGCGCATAAAGGTAGCCAAAGAAGATGAAAGCATCATAGGCGTTGACCTGCTGTTCAATATAATTGAACAGGGCTGGCGACCAAGGCCCCTGAGCGCGCATCCAATGTTCCTGTTCCTCCAAGTCAGCATCCCGGCAACGGGTGCGCAATTGATCAGACAGGCGGTTGAACGATTCGATATCGCGTGGCGCGGCGACCGGAAAACGACGAATTAGCGCGCCATCTATAGCTTCAACGCCTTCCGGATAATGGTTTTTCCAATCGATATAATCCAATGCACAGGTGGTTAGAACCTCGGTATCCCAATAATCCGCCATCCGCTGGGCGATAGCCAGGGCGTGCGCCTCGGCGCCGCCATTGACCTCGCGCCCACAGCGCTGCACAACGAAGGCGACTCTAGGCATGGGCGCATCCTGTATCGGCAGGCGCTAAACCCGCCAGCAATTCAATCAGACGAGGACGGATCGCTTCGGGCGCGAAAGCCCAGCGGCGCTGGCGCTGTTTTTCCAGCACCGTCGATCTGAGCGCGTCGTCGCCAGCCAGTTGTTGGGCCAGCATTGCGACCGCCGCTAAATCGCCTTTATCGGTAAACAGAACGCCTGATCCCGCCAGCGTTTCAGGAACTGCAGAGCTGTGGAAGGCAAGAATGGGCGCATCGAACCACATCGCTTCAATCAGCGGCACACAAAAACCCTCATGCTCGCTCATACTCCAGAAGAGGTGCGCAGTCCGATAATAGGCTTGGAGTTCGGCATCATTGATCTGACCCGGTAACACGACCTGTTCGCGTAAGCCCATGGCATTGATCATCGATTGCAGATAGCGCGCATAAGGATCTTCCGGTTCACCGCCGCCGATCAGAATCAACCGGGCCTGGGGGTCCATCCTGAGGTAATGGGTAAAGGCTTCAATCAATTGGTGTTGGCATTTGTTAGGCGCGTAACGGCCAACGAACAGCAGATTGCGCTGGCCATCCTGAAGTTGGCGCATGAGCGCCAGGTCGGCAGGAACTCGCCAGTGGCCCGGATCGATTATCAGCGGCAATACCCCCGGTTCGGAAAAGCCGAATAAAGCCAGTTCTTCGGCATTGTAATAGGAATCGCCCACTGAATAAGGAAACGCCGGAGCCAGTCGCCAAAGCGCTTCGCGTCCCTCGCGCAGCAATCTGGCGAGATCAGGACGATAGGGGGTAAGAAATTCGGCAGGTGTAATATTATGGTAGATCAGACACTTTGGGCCGGAATGCGCCACAGCGACGGGAGTTAGCTCACTACCAATGGAATGGTGATAGAACAAGCCATCCTCTGGAGCGAGATCGCCCTCTGTGTAACGCTGACATTCTCCAGCCACACGGGGATCGATGAAGCGAACCAGAATATTCGAACGGTAGCCCTGAATGCGCAATTGGTCGCGTAACTGCAGGGCCTGGTTGGAAATGGCGTCGCCGTAGGACAGATTAGGCAAGAGCTGATGAATTGCGGGTTGCCGGGACAACGCGCCAGACGCAAGAGAAACCGCTGACTGGGCATCGCTCGCAATCAGGCCCAGCGCCTGTTCATAGCGGTCGATCACCTGTTCCCAGTCGCAGTGCGTCAGGGCATATTGCTTCCCGCGCTCGCCACGCTCGGCCAGTTCGGTTGCCGGCAATGTGGTCAGTTCAGCCAGACGTTCCGTCCACTCGGCGACGGGACCCGCCAGCCAACCTCCATCGGCATCGCGCACGGCCAACGCGGTCGCCAGGCAATCGCGGTGCACGATGACCGGCTTGCCGCAGTACCAAGCCTCGAACAGCACCCGGGAAAAACTTTCGTTCGTGCTGGGCTGACACAGCAGACGGCAACCTTGCAGTAGCGCGGCCTTGGTTGATTCGTCGACCAGACCGAGATCAATGACGCCAGCCGCCGGATCGCCATAATCACGGACTCCGGGACCGGCCAGCGCTAAAGCGAGGGGACTTGCCGGTTGCGCCGCCCGGAAACGATGAAAAGCGTCTATCAGGCGTTCGACGCCCTTCTCGGGATCGCGCCGCCCCAGGCACAGCAGAAAGGGCTGGCTGCGCAAGGATTCCGGCAGCGACGCGCGATAATCATCGGCGATGCCGGTGAATTCAATGCCTTCGCCCGTCACCAGACTCCTGGCCCAGACGTGGGGTCCATATAACCGCGCCGCCAGTTGCTGTTCTCCCGCCGAGTTAAATAGCAGACCACGCGCCTGATGAAAAACGTGACTTACTTCGGGTAAATAGGCATACGCTTCATCATGCAAACAGGGTTGCAGCCAGGCCCGGTCAGCGACCTGGGGTAAGCCGGTCAGCGTCGGGCCGTACAGATACGGGATGAACAGAAAAACGGTGTCGGTGGCGCGCTGCTGGTCCAGGTAACGGTAGAGCGCCTGGGAGTGAATGTTCTCGTGTGTCCAGATAGCGCCCCATTCCGGTTCGGTTGGCGGCGCGCCGGGTTTGAGACGGTCACGCGGCAAGGCCAGCAGCTCCGCATTCAGACGTTCGAAGCGAGTCTGATCGCGCTGATCTACTGGAAAACGACGAATGGTGACGCCATCCTCAATCGTTTCGCCAGCCGGCAGGTGGTTTTCCGCCCAGTCGTCGAGAAACGAGCGACAACGAGTCGTCAACGCCTCGACCCGGTGACCGCGAGCCGCGAGCCGGGTGGCGATCTGCCAGGCTTGTTGCTCGGCGCCGCCCTTGAGGTCATGGCCAAACCAGGGGATCACCAGCGCGAGCGTGCGCCGCTTGGAAGACATAGTCACCCTTTATCTTTGGATCGAGGATCACGGCTGGATTGCTCCCACTGTTGTAGTCGCATTTCACAGACGGCCAACCGTTGCCGCGTAGTCCGCAATTCGGTTTCCAATTGCGCCAGCAGGTCGTTGAGTCGGGCCGTTTGTTCCTGCTGGCGGAACATGACAAACGTTTCGAAGCGGCTCCAGTGACCCACGAGACGAGGCAGACGCGCCAGGTAATTCAACCACGCCAAAATATAACCCAGCACCGGCAGACGGTAAGCCGTTTGCGCCAGCCAGGGCAGCAGTAATCCCTGCACGGGAACACTGCGTTGTCGGCCTTCCTGGGAAAAACGCAATCGTCCGAGAATGTCAATCTTGGAAAGACGACCGGCGCGCAAGCCTCCCAGAAAACTTTGCAGGCCGCTGGCGTCGGGCATACGGCCCAGCAGAACCCGGTAAGCTGTACGGAGAAAATCCTCATCGTGACGGTCAAGCAATTCATTGAGCGTGTAGCGAGTCTTGAGCGCCAATTCGCTGGCGGTCTCAGACAGGCGAGGCAGGTTGAAGGTGGCGTTTGATAGAGTTGCGAAAGCCATCGGGAGGCCGTTTTGCAGAGGCAACCCTCGCCGAAAGCGTTCAGCGTCCTCGCGCACCCGGCGCATGAGCAGGTCCACGTCAATTTCTGGGGGGGCTATATCCGCCATGAGGGCAGTGATCTTGTGGTCTGAGTAGCGGGCGTTAAGCGCTGATTTTGCGCAAGGGCCGCATTATATTGCAGATCGCCCTGAAAATTTATACTCAGGATAAATCCGCTCTCCATGATGGGGAAAGAGCTGTCAGCATTCGACAGGAATTTCAGGAGAAACTATAGTAATCGGGAACCCCGCATCGGAAAATCGATCACGCAATGTCGTTAATCGACTGCAGCGGGGCGGTTTGCTCCATCCGGTTTTGCCCGCATTTAAACACATTGAATAAGGAAGCTGTCCATGTCTGTTCCCAGCAACCTGCCGGTTTGGCAAGAACTGCAAGCCCATCATGATGCGATCGCCAACCTGCATCTACGCGATCTATTCGCTGCCGATCCCGGACGTTTCACCACTTTCTCCCGACGATTCGGCGACTTGCTGGTCGATTTCTCCAAGCACCGCATAACGGGGGAGACGCTTGGTTTGTTGACTGAACTGGCCCGTCAAGCGCAGTTGCCGGTCTGGATCGAGCGGATGTTCAGCGGTGAGATCATCAATCACACCGAAAAGCGTGCGGTGCTGCATGTCGCGCTACGCAATCGCAGTAATCGACCCATTCTGGTCAAGGGCCAGGACGTCATGCCGGGCGTCAATGAAGTTCTGGAGCACATGCGCAAGTTCTCCGAGCAGATTCGCCGGGGCAAATGGCGCGGCCATACTGGCAAGCGCATTCGCGATGTGGTCAACATCGGTATCGGCGGTTCCGATCTGGGGCCGAAAATGGTGTGTCAGGCGCTGGAGCCTTATGGCGACCCGACTTTGCGGATGCACTTTGTTTCCAATGTGGACGGCGCGCACATCAGTCATGTGCTGGCCGATTGCGATCCGGAAAGCACCCTGTTCATCGTCGCCTCCAAGACCTTCACCACCCAGGAAACCATGACCAACGCGCATACCGCGCGGGCCTGGCTGGGGCGTGAACTG
>JAGRHQ010000013.1 GCA_020444905.1 Candidatus Competibacteraceae bacterium | reverse complement strand
CTTCGTCAGCGAATGGTTGCGGCAAATTTTTCTGGATCGTCAATGGACGGGCTATTTCGCTGCCGGGATGCTGGTGTATGCGGGGACGGTCTCTTTCGTCCATTTGACCTGGATTTGGCCGGATTCATTACCGGTGGGCTATTCAGGGCCATTTCTGATGGTGTTATGCCTGCTGCTGTTCCCGGTGGACGCTGCGCTCAAGGAATGGATGCGCCAATACGCCTTCCTGTCCCGATTCAGCTTTGCCCTGTACGGCTTGTCGGTGGTTGCCATCGTTATGGCCATTCCGGCGACCCCGACAGCGCTGTTAACCCTGGCGCTGGGGAGTGCGTTGTATGGCTGGATGACCTGGCGCTATTTGACCCTGTTGCCGCTCTATCTGCTGTTGGGCTGCGTCGTAGGACTGTACGGATATGGAATTTTGCAGTGGTTGCCTCCGGGCTGGCATTTACTGGCGAGCCTGCCGGGCCTGTTCGCCTTGCTGGCGCTGAGTTGCGGGGCGCGCCTGAAAATACGCTCTTCGCAGAATTCCGGTTTCCTAACCATCGCCTGGCAATGCCTGCTGGTATTTGGGGCGCTGCTGATCGGCTTAACCATCTGGAGTCTGGTTTGGAGTGCGCCAGGCTGGCTTGGACTTGCCACTGCCGCCGCCGCCGCGCTACTGGGTTATGGCGCAACCCGCTGGGCGCTGGGATGGCCGGACGCTGATCCGCAATGGGCGTATGCCAATGCCAGCATTGCGGCGCTGGCGGCAACCGCAGTCGCTTACACGCCAGACGGATTGTTGTTCGGTTGGGTCCTGCAAACCGCGCTGGGTTGGCTAGCGCTGGCGGCGTTATGGACGGGGTTGGGCTTGCATGATCAACGACAGTCACCGATCAGCCGGCGGGTTTGGATCAATAGCGCCCTGTTGGCCATCGTCGCGGCGCTGACGTTAGCAGGCGTCAATCTTTGGCCATTCTGGCTGGGCCGGTTGGAACCCGTCTTCTTGCTGGCGTTGGCCAGTGGAATTTTATTATGGATGAGCCTGGGTTTGCGCCAGCAATCGTTGTTCTATGGTGTGTTGGCGCTAATCGCTGCAATCGGGGTTTTGCTGAAACGCGGCTATTTTCCTGCTCCCAGCACCGGACTCATCGAGTTCCTGCTGGTCCTTGCGTTGTGGTCGTTTCTGTTGTGGCTGGATTGGCGCGCAGAGATACGTGAAATTTTGCGCGCTGAGGTCAGAGCCGGTGAAAACCAACTGGAAGTCAGTGTAACTTCGATCATTCGCGGACCGCTGGAACAGGCGATGGCCTTGTTATGGACCATCGGGCTGGTGCATCTGGGCGCTCGCTTGCTGGAGGGCCATCTGTCGCCGACATGGCCGTGGATCGCCGGGCTGGCGGCGCTCAGCAGTTTGTTACTCATCGGACGCCTGCGCTGGTTTCATGGGGTCGCGCTACCCATGCTGCTGGGTTTGGCGGGATGGCTGACGGGATTAGCGTATCTGGAGCTATCGCTGCCCGGAATAGCCGCGGCGGGAGTTTTGTACGTCCTGGTCATCTGGCGGTTGAGCGTTGCCGCGCTGGATCAGCCATTGACCTGGCGATGGGCGCAGCGGCTGCGTTTCACCGTACCGGGCGGCGCAGGCGGTCGCCAGCGCGTCGAGGCGAGTTTGCACGCTTGCGCGATGCTGGTCGCTACCGTACCCGTGGCGGTCAGTCTGGCGCTGGGAATGCTTGGCAGCGTTGCGCCACAATTGTGGCCCGCCGTGGGCATTAGTCTGACGTTATTCGCGCTGGCAGGTAATCGTTACCGGACTGCAATGCATGTTGGCGCGGCATTGATGACATTGACGCTCGGCGTCTGGCTGGTGAGCGCCCGGCTGAATCCGCCCCAATTATTCATTCTAGGTCAACCGCTGGTCAATGTCGGTTTGAGTCTGCTTATGACATTGGCGGCAGCCAGGTTGCAATCGGCGCACACCGCGCCCTTCACGTATTGGCGTCGCCCCTTGTGGATGATGGGCGGATTGCTCTATGGACTGGCGTTGGCCGGAGCTACGCTGGGCGTTCTGGTCAAAGCGCCTGGTCTGCCGCTGCTATTGACGTTGCTCTGTATCGCGTTGTTCCCGGTGACTCATCCGCTCGCGAAGGCTGCTCTGTGGCGTGGTCTGGGACTGGTGATCTTGATCAGCGCACTGGCGTGGCGCGTTGCTGATCTGGTTGGATTTGCAGTCTGGGACGAAGCCTGGTTCAGTCTAGGTTGGGGCTATGCGCTATGGAGCATCGGCAATTTTCTGTTGCCGTCCTGGAACGCGCGCTTTCCCGACTGGAAGGTCGCAGTCAATCCCTGGCCCTGGCTGGGACTGATAGCCGTTTTATTCGGCGCATGGACCGGGTTCGTCACTGGGGAGCTTGCGCTAGCCGTATTACTGGCGGGACTAACGCTTTACGCCTTCCTGATGGGCTGGCAACGACAGGAACGGTTCTGGTTTAAGGTTGGACTACGGCTAGCGCTGGCCAGCAGTTATACGCTGTGGTTGTGGAATCAACTTCTGGCCTGGCCGGCGGTGATCGCGGTATTGCCCTGGTTGGCCTTGCAAAGTGGCCTGCTGTGGCTGTTATTTATACGGAGTCAACGCTCGTTGACCGTCTGGCTTGACGCCCACGACCTTCAACCCAATGCCAAACGGTTTCAGCGTTGGCTGGATGTCGAGGAAGCGATTAGCGAAACGACGCCCTGGCTATGGCTGGCGACTTTGCTGAGTTTGGGACTACATATCGCCGCTGTGGCGGCCTGGCGACTGGGACTTGGAGTCTGGCCGTGGTATTTCGGTCTCTTCACCGATGCCTTGGCGGCGGGTGCGACGTTAACCCTGTTGCTAATTTTAACTGGGTTAAAGGCTTGGCGGAGTCGGGATGAACCGAATCGAATCTACGCGACCGTACTATTGCTTGGAGTGCTGGCGGGTTACGGGCGACTGATTGTATTTGGCCTGACGCCCTGGACGCCCTGGGATACGACTGGATTGCTAGCCGGAGCGGGCGCGGCTTTCCTATTGTACCAGTGGACCGGGTTACGGCCCTTTTATCATCTGGTCTTGGGGTTGCCGTTGCTGGCTTTGGCAACCGCACCCTGGCAACTCGCCTCGCCGTGGACGGGTGGGACGTTGTTGACCGGAGGTCTGCTCTACTTGTCGCTGGCCGGGGCCATGCGTAATCCATTGCCCTTTTATCTGGGCGTGTTAGCTTTGAACGGCGCGATTTACCTCTGGGCGCCGCTCTGGGCGCAACGGTATGGATTGTGGCAGTTCTATCTCATCCCGGCGGCGGTGTCGGTGCTGGCCTTGCTGCATCTGCATCGGCGGGAGTTGCGGCCCCAGGTGTTGAATGGAGCGCGGCTGGCGGCGTTGAGTGTGTTGTATGCCGGGGCGGGACTGGATGTGTTCCTGCAACCGCAATTGTGGGTGTTCGCGCTGGCGCTGGCATTGGCGCTGGTCGGAGTGTTGATCGGCATCGCGCTGCGTATCCGCGCTTTTCTCTATGCGGGCGTGGCGTTTCTGGTGCTGAATATCAGTGGGCAACTGCTGCGCTTTTATCCGGAACAAGGCATGAGTCGGGCGCTGATTCTGCTTGGGTTGGGTGCGTCGATTACTATGGGGATGGTGCTGTTCAATCTCAAACGCGAGGCGATTTTGCAGCGAATTCGGATTGCGCGGGCCGATTTGGCGAGATGGGAATAATCGGTGCAGGTTCAATTTATAATCATATACATTATTGATTTTAATGACTTCGGTTTTATAGGAGTCATTTGGCGTATTTCGCACTACAACCATAAAGGAGCTAGGAGTGCGCTATGAGTAAGAAAAAATCGGCCCCGAACAACCAGATCGCGGGCAATAAGAAGGCGTATCACGATTATTTCATCGAGGAACATTTCGAGGCTGGGTTATCTCTCCAGGGCTGGGAGGTTAAAAGCATGCGGGCCGGTCGCGCCCACCTCAAGGAAAGCTATGTGCTGTTGCGCGATGGCGAGGCGTTTCTGTTCGGTTGCCATATTTCGCCGTTGACCTCGGCTTCGACCCACGTCGACGCGGACCCGACCCGTACCCGCAGATTGCTGCTGCATCGGGAAGAGATTAGTCGGCTGATCGGCTCGGTCGAGCGCAAGGGCTATACGTTGATCCCGCTGAAGCTGTACTGGAAGAACAACCGGGCCAAGCTGGACATCGGTCTGGCGAAAGGCAAGAAGGATTACGACAAGCGGGCGACTGAAAAGGATCGTGACTGGGAGCGTGACAAACAGCGGCTGATGCGGGAACGATAAACCCGGTTTTCTCGCAGATGCAGGCGTCATCCACGAAACGGATACTGACGAATGAAAAACAAACTTCGTGTTGTTGTCCTCGTGTTGCTGATTCTTGGTGTGGGAACGGCCTACTGGCGGCAGGGTCAGGATCATCCAACGGAGGGCGCGCTGACGCTCTATGGCAATGTTGACATTCGCGAAGTCGAACTGGCTTTTCGCCAACCGGGCCGTCTGCTAAGGATGGCGGTCGACGAAGGCGCAACCGTCAAGGCGGGCGATGTCGTCGCGGAACTGGATGCACAGCCGTATCGAGATGCGCTGGCTGCAGCGGAGGCTGAGGTCCAGCGCGCTCAGGCAGAACTCGATAAACTCCAACACGGCAACCGTCCCCAGGAAATCAAACGCGCCGAGGAGTCCGTCCGTCAGGCGGAAGCGGTCTTCCGCAAGGTGGACAGCGAGTTTCGCCGGCAAAGCGAACTCGCCAGCACCGGGGCCGCCAGTCAACAAATTTTGGACGCCGCGCGCGCTGCCCGTGATGAAGCGATCGCCGCCCTGGCTTCCGCGCAACAAGCCCTGTCCCTGCAACAGGAAGGTTTTCGACAGGAAGATATTGCCGCGGCGCAAGCGCGGCTGGCCAGCGCTGAGGCGGCTCGCGCCCAAGCGCAGACGGCGCTGGATGATACGCAACTCATCGCCCCGGCGGATGCGGTCGTGCTGAGTCGGGTGCGTGAACCCGGTAGCATGGTGGACAGTCACGCCGCCGTTTACACGTTGTCGTTGCGCGACCCGGTATACGTTCGCGCTTATGTCAGCGAACCCGAACTGGGTCGCATCGCGTCGGGAACCCCGGTGAGCGTGCGCACCGATTCTTCCAAGAAGGTTTATCTAGGGCATATTGGTTTCATTTCGCCGCGCGCGGAATTTACGCCAAAGTCGGTTGAAACGACGGATCTACGCACCGATTTGGTCTATCGCTTGCGCATTGTCATCACCAACGCCGATCAATGGCTTCATCAGGGTATGCCGGTGACGGTCACGGTTGCCACCGCATCCACCGGGCAGGATTGAGTCATGCATCCTGTGGACGCCGCGCCGTCAATCGCGGTTGAACTTGATGGCGTGGTCAAGCGCTTTGGCGCACTCGAAGCCCTGCGCGGTATCCACGGACGTATCCTGCCTGGCTGCTTGACCGGGCTGGTCGGGCCGGATGGCGCGGGCAAGACTACGCTCATGCGGCTCATGGCCGGTCTGATGGCGCCCACCGCAGGCCACATCACGGTGGCGGGTCTGGACTCGGTGCGCGACAGCACCGCGCTGTCGGACAACATCGGCTATATGCCGCAGCGTTTTGGCCTCTACGAAGACCTGTCGGTGCTGGAGAACCTGCGGCTCTACGCGGAATTGCGCGGACTTGAGCGACGAACCCACCGTGATACCTTCGAACGGCTGCTGGAGTTCACCCGGCTTGGCCCTTTCACAACGCGGTTGGCGGGAAAGCTCTCCGGTGGAATGAAGCAAAAACTAGGTCTGGCCTGTGCGCTGATGGCCACGCCTAAAGTGTTGTTGCTGGATGAACCGGGCGTAGGCGTCGACCCGGTCAGCCGGCAGGATTTGTGGCGCATGGTGCAAGCCCTGACTGATGACGGCATGGCGGTCGTGTGGGCCACCGCTTATCTCGACGAAGCGGAGCGCTGTGCTGCCGTGTTCCTGCTCAATGAAGGCCAGCTCAAATTTGCCGGCGCGCCTAGCGAACTCACAAACCGCTTGAAAGAACGTAGTTTTCGCCTTTTGAATTACCGGCGCGACCGGCGCGAACTGCTGTCGGAAGTTCTGGAATTGACTTCGGTGAGCGATGGCGTTATTCAGGGCAACGCGATTCGCGTCGTCTTGCGCCTGGATAGTCAGCATGAGGCGGTCGCCGCCTTTGCCGCACAGGCCGGGGCGGAGCTGCAACCGGTCACGCCGCGTTTCGAGGACGCTTTCGTCGATCTCCTGGGCGGCGGCCCAGGTGGAATATCCGCTCTTGCGCAGAAAATGGCGCCCGTCACGCTGGATGGTGACAACGTCGTGGAGTGTCGTAACCTGACCCGCTGCTTCGGCGCGTTCACGGCGACCGATCACGTCAGTTTCCAGGTGCGCAAGGGCGAAATTTTCGGACTGCTCGGTCCCAACGGCGCGGGCAAATCCACCACGTTCAAGATGCTGTGCGGGCTGCTGCGTCCGACCGCTGGTGAGGCGCGAGTGGTCGGCCTGGATCTGCGCGTTGCCGGCAGCCAAGCCAAGCGGCAACTGGGTTACATGGCGCAGAAGTTCTCGCTCTATGGCTTGTTATCGGTTCAGCAAAACCTGGAGTTCTCCGCCGGGGTTTACGGCCTGGAGGGGGCATTGAAACGCGAACGCATCAAGGAAATGGTCCAAACTTTTCAGCTTGGGAAATACCTTGGGAGCGCGCCGGATGAACTGCCGCTCGGTTTCAAACAGCGCCTGGCGCTGGCCTGCGCGCTGATGCACCGTCCGCTGGTGCTGTTCCTCGACGAACCCACTTCCGGCGTCGATCCCATCACCCGGCGTGAATTCTGGACGCACATTAACGGCTTGGCGCATAAGGGCGTCACCATCATGGTCACCACACATTTCATGGACGAAGCCGAGTACTGCGACCGGGTGGCGTTGATGTATCGGGCCAAGCTCATCGCGCTCGATACGCCGGATGTGCTCAAGGCGCGGGTTACCATTATCGGCGACCAGGAACCGACCATGGAAGACGCTTTTATCCATCTTATCCAGGAGGTGGACGCTCAGGATGCGGCTTCATCAATGCGGGAAGCTGCATGAACCTGCGGCGACTCATTGCGCTGGTGCGCAAGGAAAGTCTTCAGGTCATCCGCGATCCCTCGACCTTTCTGATTGCCTTCGTGCTGCCGGTCATTCTGCTGTTCCTGTTCGCCTACGCCGTTTCGCTGGATATCCGCAAGGTGGCGATTGGCGTCGTGTTGGAGTCCGATGGCGCAGCCGCTCAGTCGCTTGCCGCAGCGTTCAGCGGAACGCGCTACTTTCAGGTCACGCCGGCGCGGGATCGGCGGGAAGTCGCCGGTGAAGTCATTGCCAGCCGGCTCAAGGGTTACGTCGTCATCCCCCAGGATTTCGAGCGCCGGCTGGCGACGAACACAGCGAGTGCCCTGGTACAAGTCATCACCGATGGCTCGCAACCGAACACTGCCGGCTTTGTCGCCGGGTATGCGCAAGGCGTGATTGCTCAGTGGCTGGCTGGCCAGGTTGGGCAAAGCACACCGCCTGTGATCGATGTGCGTTCGCGCTTCTGGTTCAACCCGGAGATTGAAAGCCGCCGGTTTCTGGTGCCCGGCGCTATTGCCATCATCATGACAATGATCGGTACGCTGCTCACGGCGTTGGTCGTCGCCCGGGAGTGGGAGCGCGGGACGATGGAAGCCTTGTTGTCCACACCAGCGCGGGTCGTTGAAATTTTGATCGGCAAACTGTTGCCGTACTTTGTGCTGGGCCTGCTGGCCACGCTGGGTTCTGCTCTGCTAGCCGTTTTCGTTTTTGATGTGCCGTTACGGGGTTCCTGGTTCACCTTATTGTTGCTCTCCGCCGTTTTTCTTGTACCGGCACTGGGACAGGGTCTAATGATTTCGGCATTGGCGAAAAACCAGTTCATTGCCGCACAAGCTGCGCTCTTCTCGGGCTTTCTACCGGCCTTCCTGCTTTCGGGCTTCCTGTTCGAGATTGACTCGATGCCAACGCCTATCCGTCTCCTCACCTTTATCGTTCCCGCTCGTCACTTTGTGGCCTCTTTGCAGACCGTCTTCCTGGCTGGCGACGTATGGGCAGTGATGTTGCCGAACATGGCGGCGATGCTGGCCATTGGCGTCGTGTTTTTTGCTCTGGCGAAAGCCAAAACCCGCAAGAGCCTGGACGCCTGAATCATGACGCTGCTTTCACCACGACTGCGCGCGCAGATTATCAAGGAATTGCTCAGCATCCTGCGCGACCGGCGGGCGCGCGCTTTGCTTATTGGGCCGCCGCTGATGCAGTTGCTGATCTTTTCCTTTGCCGCCACGCTGGAAGTGCGCCACGCTGCCATCGCCGTCTACGACCGCGATGGCGGACGCTGGTCGCAGGAACTGGTTGCCCAAGTCAGCGCCGCCGCGTTCGTCGGCAGCGTGACGACGATGCAAAGCCCGGAGCAATTACAAGCAGCGATCGAGCAGCGTCAAGTGCTGCTGGCCATTGACATACCGGAAACCTTTTCGCGCGATGTGGCGGCAGGTCGTCCCGCGCCGCTGCAAGTCATCGTCGATGGTCGCCGGGCCAACTCCGGGCAGGTCGCGCTCCGCTATGTAGAAAGCATTGCTGGCAATCTGGGCGCAACGATACAGGCTGAAAGTTCCGGGAATAACGACCGCGTAGCCGTTCGGCACTGGTTTAACCCAAACCTCATTTATCAATGGTTCATTGTACCCAGCCTCGCCGGTACCCTGGCGATGTTCACCTCCCTCATCGTCACGGCATTGTCCATTGCGCGCGAACGTGAACTCGGCACCTTCGACCAGTTGCTGGTTTCGCCTACCACGCCGACGGAAATCATCGTGGCCAAAGCCGCGCCGGCGCTGGTCATTGGCACGACGCTGGGGATGTTAATGGTGGGGGCGGGCGTATTTGCCTTTGGCGTTCCCTTCACCGGCTCTCTGGGGTTGCTGTTCCTGACCATGCTGCTGTTCATTCTGTCCATCGTCGGGTTAGGGTTGATGATTTCCTCGATCTGCGCCACCCAGCAACAGGCTATTCTGGGCGCTTTTGCAACCGGGGTACCGATGATTCTGATGTCTGGATTCGCTACCCCGGTGGAAAATATGCCGACGGTCTTGCAGTGGGTCGCTGAAGCCATCCCGCTCAAGCACTTCCTGATCATCGTTCAGGGTACGTTCGTGAAAACATTGCCGGCTGCCGAGGTTGCCGCCCAAGCCTGGCCGATGGCGTTGACCGCTCTGGTGACGCTGAGTATCGCCACCCTCCTGGTGCGCAGTCGTTTGCAATGACCCTGATCATGGCTGGAACTTTCCCACTCGCCAGTGATCCTACTTTTTTACCCAATGGGGGCGATTCCGGGTTTCGACGTGGATTGCAAAACCCAAGGCGCATGTCGAGGATGCAGCTCGCCTCGTTAAACTGGCTGTAAAATATAGTTGCCAACGACGACAGCTACGCTCTGGCGGCTTAAAGCCCGCCAGCCCCTGACCGAAACTTGCTTGTGAGGTTCGGAGCCTTTCGGGGCGCTTCAGGGGTCGACTAACACAAGATCGCTACCGAACCTGTCCGGGGGGGAGGGGCTAAAACTCACCGGAACCGCCGTTCGCCGCCCTGCCGGTCGGGTTGCGAAAGGTTAAATTAAAGATCAGGCTAAGCATGTAGGGCCAAAGGCAGAGGATCTGCGGACGGGGGTTCTATTCCCCCCGCCTCCACCAATTGAAGCACCCAACCAACCCGCTCCGGCGGGTTTTTTCTTGGAACGCCGCCCCATGACTACGCCCGCCGCCCTGACCTCGTTCATTCAACGCTGGCAAGACAGCACCCTGTCGGAACGCAGCGGGGCGCAGTCCCATTTCAATGAGTTGTGCGACCTGTTGGACATAGCGCGTCCGTCCGTCGCCGATCCCAGAGGCGAGTGGTTCACCTTCGAGAAGGGGGTCACCAAAACCGGCGGCGGCAAGGGCTGGGCCGATGTCTGGCGACGCGGTTGTTTCGCCTGGGAGTACAAGGGCAAGCACAAAGACCTGGACGCGGCGTTGCGGCAGTTGCAGCAATACGCCCTGGCTCTGGACAATCCGCAACTCCTGATCGTCTCCGACATGGCGACGATTGAAATTCACACCAATTTTTCCAATACGGTCAACGTCGTTCATCGGCTGAGCCTGCCTGATCTGGCCGACCCGGCCCGATTTCAGAAGCTGAAATGGGCGTTCACGGAACCGCAGCGTCTCCAGCCAACCCGGACGCGGGAAGGGGTCACGCAGGACGCCGCCCGCCTGCTGGGCGGTCTGGCTCAGGCTCTGCGCCAGCGGGGGCATGATCCGCAACCCGTCGCCCATTTCATGACCCGCCTGCTGTTCTGCCTGTTTGCTGAAGATATTGGCCTGTTGCCCGAGCGGTTGTTCAGCCAGGTGCTGGAGGAAGCAAGGCGCACTCCCGACGAGTTTCCCGGTCTGGCTCGTGAACTGTTCCGCGCCATGCATCAGGGCGGGCGATTTGGTCTGGCGCGGATCGCCTGGTTCAATGGCGGCTTGTTCGACGACGATCATTGTCTGCCGCTGGAACGGGCCGACCTGGACACCCTGCATTCGGCGGCGGCGCTGGACTGGTCAGCGATTGAACCGGCCATCTTCGGGACGCTGTTTGAGCGCGGTCTGGACCCGAACAAGCGCAGTCAACTGGGCGCGCATTACACCGACGCCGCCTCGATCCGCCGGCTGATCGAGCCGGTGATCCGCGACCCGCTGCTGGCGGAATGGGCCACGGTCAAGGGGGAGATGGAACGGTGGCTGAGCGCGAAGAAGCCCAAACGGACGTTAGCGGAACAGGCGCTCCAGAGGTTCCTGGAGCGGTTGCGCATCTTCCGGGTTCTCGATCCGGCTTGTGGGTCGGGCAATTTCCTTTATCTGGCGCTGCGCACGCTCAAGGATATCGAACATCAGGTGATGCTGGAGGCGGAGACGCTGGGCCTGCAACGCGGCTTTCCCAGCGTCGGCCCGGAAACGGTGCTGGGCATCGAAATCAATCCGTATGCAGCGGAACTGGCGCGATTGACGGTGTGGATCGGCGAGATTCAATGGATGCTGGGGCATGGCTACAGCCTGAATGATCAGCCGATTCTGAAACCGTTGCAGCATATTGAGTGCCGGGATGCATTGCTGGAGGGCGACCACGAGGCAACCTGGCCTGAAGCCAATGCCATTGTCGGCAATCCGCCGTTTCTGGGCGATAAGCGCCAGTTAGCGATCCTGGGCGAAGACTACATGACCCGGCTGCGCCAGGTTTATGCGGGACGAGTGCCGGGCGGCGCTGATTTGGTGTGCTACTGGTTCGAGAAGGCGCGAGCGCAGATTGAAACGGGACCATCGCAGCGAGCGGGACTGGTGGCGACGAATTCGATTCGTCAGAAACGCAACCGGCCGGTTCTGGAGCGTATTCGAGCGAGTGGCGTCATTTTCCACGCCTGGTCTGATCTGGAATGGATCAACGAAGGGGCTGCCGTTCGGGTGTCGCTGGTGTGTTTTGGAAGGGGTGGCGAAGCCGGGGGGATTTTGAATGGTCAACCGGTCACCATGATTCATGCCGACCTGACCGGAGCAAGCGAGATCGACGGCGCGCTGGATTTGACGCAAGCCCGTCCGTTGCCCGAAAACGCCGGTTATTCGTTCTTTGGCCTGTGTCTGGCCGGGGCGTTTGCCGTGGACAGTCACACCGCGCGCCACTGGCTCCAGCAACCCAATCCGCATGGCCGCCCCAACAGCGACGTTCTGCGCCCGATCTGGAACGGCGTCGATGTGACCCAGGGTTGGAAAGGCCGGTGGGTGATCGACTTTGGAACCGATCTGGGCGAGCGTGAAGCAGCCTTTTACGAAGCGCCATTTACGCATGTGGTGGATAAGATCAAGCCGGTGCGGATGAGCAATCGTGAGAAATCGCGAGTGGCTTACTGGTGGCGGCATGGTCGCCCACGCCCAGAGTTGCGTCGAAAGCTGGCCGGATTAACGCGCTATATCGCTACATCAGAAACGGCCAAGCACCGGATTTTCATCTGGTTGCCGGTCAGTGTCGCACCGGAACATAAACTGGTTGTGATTGCCTGTGATGACGATGAAATTTTTGGCATTTTGTCATCGCGTTTTCATGTCGTATGGGCAACAGCACTGGGTGGCAGATTGGGAGTTGGTAACGACCCGGTTTATAACTCGACACGCTGTTTCGAGACCTTCCCATTCCCCGAGGGCCTGACTCCGAACATTTCAGCGACAGACTACGCCAGCGATCCTCGCGCCCAGGCCATTGCTGAAGCCGCCCGCAAACTGAATGAACTGCGCGAGAACTGGCTGAATCCTCCGCAATGGGTTGACCGGATTCCCGAAGTCGTCCCCGGCTATCCCGACCGCATCATCCCCAAACCCGAACACGCCGCTGAACTCAAAAAGCGCACCTTGACGAACCTCTACAACCAGCGTCCGGCCTGGCTCGATCACGTCCACCGGGCGCTGGATGAAGCCGTGGCGATGGCCTACGGCTGGCCTGCCGACCTGAGTGACGCGGAAATCCTGCGCCGGTTGCTGGAATTGAATCGGGCACGGGTGTAAGTTTGAACAAGTTACTCTGTCATAGAGGGGCTTCCCGACCATGAACGCAACCATCAATCCCCGCGAAACCGGGCAGGCGCCGAACTGGGAACAGGAACTGGCGGAAATCGGTGCGGATATCGAGCGCGAAATGGAAAATCTGGTCACCGAGGACGACACGCCCGTGGACAATATCCTGTCGGAAAAACAGCAACGTCTGCTGACTGAACCCCTCTACGGCGCTTGGCCGGGACCTGCCCAGTGTACGCCGGGACATCGCCGTTTTCTGGCGCTGGCCAATGTCGGCCTGTTTTACGCGCTGCGCGAACCGCCTCTGGTTCCCGACATGATGCTGGCCCTGGATGTGCCCGGTCCCGGCGCCGACCTCAGCCTGAAAGCCAATCGCTCCTACTTCATCTGGAAGCAGGGCGGCAAACCACCGGTCGTGGCTATCGAAGTGGTTTCGAACCGCGAGGGTGGCGAAGACAGCGAAAAATTGCGCAAGTACGCCACCGCCCGGGTGGAGTATTACGTGATTTTCGATCCCTGGCGGCAACTGTCCAACCGGGTGTTGCGTATCTATCAACTGACGGGTCAGGGCTATTTGGAACAGGCAGGGGGGGTGTTGCAGGGAGCTGGTTTGGGTCTGCGCTTATGGCAGGGAGAATATGAGGAAATGGAAGCGTTATGGTTGCGTTGGACTGACACAACTGGACGGCTGATTCCGACCCGGACCGAGCACGCCGAGCAGGAGCGTCAACGCATCCTGACCGCCGAGCAGCACACTGAGCAGGAACGCCAGCGCGCCCTGAATGCTGAGAGCCAAGCCGAGCAGGAGCGTCAACGCGCCGAGCAGGAGCGTCAACGCGCCGAGCAGGAGCGTCAACGCGCCAACCAGGCGGAACAGCAAGTCGCACAACTCATGGCGCGACTGCGGGAAATGGGCGTCGAACCACCGAAATAACCAATCCATTCGAGTGATTCAAGAGGGCGGCAACCGCCGGGCTTGGCGATCAGGCGCAGCGCCGCCGCCAGCAGTTCGGGGCGATGTAACGGGTTTAACTGGGGCGGACGAGTCCGCCCGCAGAAACGCCGGACAGCCTTTCGCACCACTGACCTGGTAATCCGCAGCCAACGCCTGACGCGCCCTCGCTGCATCAATCTCTAGCGCCTCCGTCAGTCCCTGGTATAGCAAATCGAACAATCGCCCCAAGGCCAACTCATGCGTTTGGCCGGTCGTGGCGAACAACCAGTCGCTTAACGCCATGAAGCGTTGAAACGGCGCATCAGCTAACAACAGCGGTCGGGTTTGCGCGAAACGCCCGGAATTGCCGATTAAATCCCAATAACGCGCAAACCGTTCCAGACGCCGCAGGGTCGCAAAATCCAGCACGTTTGAAGACAACAGGTTATAGGGCGGATACGGGTTGTAGCGGCAATCAAAGGCCAAGGTATGCCGGTCAATCGGCGCGCCGCGCAAGCGCTTGAGAATGCCGACCTGAATTTCATGCGGGTCCAGCGCCGCCAACCGGTCGAAGCTGGCGGCAAAGCTGGCCAAGTCTTCGCCGGGCAGACCCGCGATCAAATCGGTATGCAGATAGACACCGGTTTGTTGACGCAACCAGGTCAAATTTTCTTCGGTCTTCCGATCATTCTGCTTGCGGCTAATGCACGCTTGAACGGCGGGATTAAAAGTCTGAATACCGATCTCGAACTGCAACGAACCTACTGGAAAGCGCACGATCCGGCTCTTTAGCGCATCCGGCAGATGGTCGGGGATCAGTTCAAAATGCAGAAACAATCCCTTATCCAGTCGCTCCAGAAAAAAATCCAGAATGCGCGCTCCCGTTTTGGCATCCAGATTAAAGGTGCGATCAACGAATTTAAAATGACGCACCCCGCGCTGATAAAGCTGCCCCAGTTCCGCCAGGAAGGGTTCGAGCGGAAACGGCCAGACCTTGCGATCCAACGCCGACAGACAGAACTCACACTTGAAAGGACAACCCCGCGAGGCTTCCACGTAAATCAACCGATGTGCAATGTCCTCATCCCGATAAAACGGGTAAGGCGACGCCAGCGCTTCCAGGGGCGGCGGTTCAACGACCGTGACCTTTTCAGCCGGCGGATCGTGGGCCAGCAACCGCCGGCACAGTTGGGCAAAGGCCAGATCAGCCTGACCGGCCATCACATAATCGGCCAGCGCCGCCACAGGCTGTTGTTCCCACGCATGACTGACCTCCGGGCCGCCTAGCACAATCCACACCTCGGGCCGCACCTGTTTGAGTAACCCGACAACCTGCGTGATCTCCATCACATTCCAGACATACACGCCCAAACCGATGATGCGCGGCTGTTCGGTCAGCAACGTCTCGACGATGTCCAGCGGTCGCTGGCTGATGATGAACTCGCGGATGGCCGCCGCTTCCTGCAACTCCCCGAGGTTAGCGTACAGATAACGCAAACCCAGCGAAGAGTGAAAGTAACGGGCATTCAGGGTTGCAAGCAGGATGGCGGGCATGAGGGTGCTATGTTGATAAGTTATTGATGTTAAATGACCTGGATACTCAGTTATAATTTTCCTACAATTTCCTTCGAGATGCGCTTTTGAATGCGATATCCCGGCGTCACAAGGAATCCTGTATGGAAAATTTGCTTGTTCTGTTGATCTGTTTCGGCATCCTGGCAGCAGTTATTGTTCCGTTCGTCAGGCGAACCAGCGCTTGGCGCGAGTTAGTGAAACCGCCTGTGCCGGAAGAGCCACCCCTGGCGGGCAGAGCTGCCGCTGCGCCAGCGCAACCACCGACCATCGACGCGGCGGTCGCGGTCGCCATCGCTTCCGCTGTCAACGCTATTACTCCCGGCGCGCGGGTTACCCAAATCGAAGAAAAACTCTAAATCAGAGGGAGTCACCATGATCTTTGCCCCTACTCCGAAAAATATTCACGTCACATTGACCGCTTTCAGCGACGGCTTGCGAAGCCTGTTCGGCGGTCAGGTTCCTGTTAAAAACCTGCTCTCCTCCTTGCAAGCCGCTGTTGCAATGGGAGTGCGTCATATCGAGTTTGACGGCGGTCATTACCAGGCGCCCTATGTCCAGGCAGGCGAGGACCCGTTCGTCAACATGCAGCAGGTGCGCAAAGCGACAGGTCCAGATATTGGCATACAAATTCTGACCCGCTCAATCTGTGGCCTGACCCTGATTCCGCAGCGACTTACTCTGTTGGAAATACAGGCCCGGTTGCTGAAAAAGCATGGCGTTGCGATGGTCCGCAATGTCGATTTCATGAATAACGTCGACAATCTGGTCAAGACTGGCAAGCTGATCGTCGATGCCGGACTGCATCATCAAGTGTGCTTGGCGATGATGGGAACACCCTACCCTTCCAATGAGGCGCACACCCCGGAATTCTATGTGCGTCTGGCGCAGAAGCTGCTGGAATCCGGCCTGCATTTTGACTCTGTTTGCATGCATGACGCGACCGGCACAACGACTCCACACACCTGCTATGAAACAGCGAAGGGCTTGAAGAAAATCCTGCCCCCCGAGATTCCGTTGTCCATGCACACCTGCGACACGGCGTCGCTGGCGGTCGCTTGTTACATGGCGGGCATTGCCGGCGGCGTGGATGGCATTGACCTGTCCGTGCGGCCACTCGCTTCCGGCGCTGCGCAACCGGATGTGCGTTCGATGACGCAGGCGCTCAAGGACACCGGCTATTTGTTGGAGATCGATCCTGGCAAGGTCGACGACCTGGAACAGGGCTTGATCGACGGACTTCGGGACTATGCCTTGAATCCGGTCGCCGCCGCGCCTGACGCTCGGGTGGTTCAATTCCCTCTGCCGGGGGATGCAGTCGCCGCCATGCTTGAGGGTGTGGCCAGCGCCGGTCTTCTGGATCGTTATGCTGACGTACTGGCCGAATTTCCGATTGTGGCGCAAACCGGCGGCGCTTGGACCAGCGCGATGCCCGGCGCCCAACATTATTGGGCGCAGGCCCTGAGTAATGTATTGCACGGGCGCTGGGCGCGGATCGATCCGGGTTATGGGCGCTCTATCCTGGGTTATTTCGGCCACGCGCCGCACCAACCCGATCCCGCTGTAGTCAAAATCGCCACTGAACAATTGCAGTTGGAGCCTTGCGTTGGCAGTCCACTGGAACAGGCGCCTGACAGCCTGGCTATCGCGGAAGAAGCATTGCGCGAACGTGAATTGCCGGTCACTGAGGAACATCTCTTTCTGGTGGCTGCGACGATTACGCCCGGTATGCGCATGGAAGCGAATGCTGGTGTGCGCGGGTTGACCGGGGAAACCGGAACACCCCCGGTTGCAGGGAAAAAACCGGAGGTCACGGAAGTCACAACGCTCCCGGTCATTGCGCCTGACCTGGCTCCGGAACCGGAACCGGAACCGGAACCGGAACCGGAACCGGAACCGGAACCGGAACCGGCGTCAGAATCTCCTTTAATCCATATCGCTCCGCCTTTCACCGCGCCGGTCACCACGCAATGCACGGTAGTAGAAGGCGATACCATCCGCACATTCCGCATCACAATTGAACCGCCAGAGCAATAAACTCCCCTCTTGAATAAAGATAGAAGATTTCTCCCCCCTTTGAAAAAACAGGGGGGCGGGGGAAAATTGGATGTTTTAGCCGTCAACCCTTCCCCTATATTTTGTCCATCCTAGATATGGAGGAATGCACATCATGACGCGCTCAATTCGTTTCTTATTCATTCTGTTGACGCTGCTAGGGTTGCTGGCGTTTGTTGCGCCAAGGCCAGCTCAAGCGGCGTTCAGTGCGCCGGCAGCTTCGACAATTGCCTGGTTCTACGCCGCCGCGTTTGGCCGTTCGCCCTTGCCGAACTCGACCTTGCCCGATTATGGCGACATTACCGGACTGACCTTCTGGACTGATGTTTATCTGGAAAGCGGCGTAGGTTTCGAGCCATTTCAAGGCAATGTCAATGCCATCGCTGATTTCTTCGTCGCGTCGGACGAGTTTCAGGCGAAATATCCGGCGTCATTGACGAATGAACAATTCGTGACGGCCTTGTATGAAAACATGCTGGGCCGGTCGCCAGATCTGGGAGGCTTGGATTACTGGGTGAGTCGCCTGGATGTAGGCGATTCGCGGGGGACGGTGCTGGCGAACTTTGCCAATACGCTGGAAAACCAGGACAGTAACCCGATTCGTAAAGCCGCGCTCCAGGCGTTTATCGCCTTCATTGCGGCGGATGCGAATGGCGCGATCACACCGACCAAGGCGGTAGCATGGCTGGCAGCGAATCCGGGCCTGGATGGGGCGGTGGTGGATGGCGGGGTGAGTCTTGCGGAGATTCGCACGGTGCAGTTGGACGGCGCGGATGGCGAGAACCGCTACAATCTGTTCGTGGGTCAGGCGCTGACCACCGGCCCGGCGCAGGTGGTGTTTTCCGAAGGGTCGCAGATGACCCTGAGATTTACGCTACGGTCCGGCCCAACAGGATTGACAGTCAACAGCGACACCGGCGCGCTCCGTTACCAGCCGCCGGATGGGGTACTGGCCGGATCGAAGCCCTTCCAGATGCGCGTCACGTCTGGGGCTGCGACATTCGATGTGACGGGTAGCCTGGAATTGGTCGCGGCGCAACAGGTGGAGACGGCAACCTCCAATGGAGTGAGCCTGATTACGCTGGGCGATCTGGTGGAGATTGACGGGGATGCATTGCCGGTGGGAGCCGATGCAGTCTTGCGCACCGGGACGACGGCGGACGGCGATCCGATGATCACGTTGACGCTGTCTGCACCCTTGGCGGAAGGCCGCACGGTGCGTCTGAATACCAGCGCGTTGACCGCACTCTCGACGGCGGCGTCTGTGGCCGAAGCGGAACCTTATGCGATGCTGGCCAGTGCGGATCGGGATTGTTCAGGAGATGCGCCGCGCCTTTGGCAATCGACCAAGGGCTTTTTTATCAAGGGATTTTTTTACAACGGTGCGCGCGTACCGAGTCGTTTGCTGGCGGAAGAAACACTGAAAATCCCGGTTGGAGAAGAGTCCATCACCCTGATTTATCAAGCGGCCTCGGTGTTGTGTGCGGCCTACGCCCTGGGGAGTGCGGAGCTGGCGCACGATGCCCAGCCGGTGCTGTTCATACACGGCTTTAACCTGGGGGATAGTCTGGGGGGTGGCTCTGGATCGGACGATACCACCTGGAATCAGATGTTCACAGCCTTACAAACCCGGATGGGCGGTGGCGTCAGCCAACCGAAAATTCTGCCGTTTGAATTCCGCTGGCGCACCAATGCCCGCTTTGAGGATGTGGCCGTGGACCTGTTTCATGCGGTCGCGTTAATTAAAACCGAGACCGGCAAGCATGTGCATCTGGTGGCGCATTCCTTTGGCGGTCTGCTGGCGCGCACTTATCTGCAAGGGCTAGCGGATTTTGGGAGCGACTATTCAAATCAGCGTTTGCCCGTCGCCTCCCTGACCACGGTTGGCGCCCCGCATAGCGGCGTCTTTGCCAGTAACAGTTCTGACTACCCGGAGGGCGTGGATGGGGTTGGGGGAGACCTTATCAGATATTGTAAGCAGGTTTCCTGTGTGCAAGCGGGACGAGCGAATGATCTTGTGGAAGATCTGCCACAGTGGTCACTGAGCGCCGGCTCGATCCTCCGCGACCTGAAAAATACTGACCATCTGTTTTTGGCGCCGAACCTGCCGGTGCAAGTGCTGATCGGCTTGCGGACGTCGGTGAAGGCGTACTGGGAGAATTTCACTCGCCATAAGAGGATTACGCTAACGGATGGCGATGGACTGATCTCGTTCGAGAGCCAGCGTTTTCTACCCAGTGATCGTAAGCAGCAGGCGTTACGCCGGGATCAGTCGCTTGGCGGCTTGGGCGCGAAGGTGAGTGAGTACGTCATTGCGCTGGACACCACCGAGGCGAATCTTGAAGGGGATGAAGTCGATGAGTCGGTGTTTCCCGGATTCAGTCACACCCCCAAGTTTCTGGATGATGAAACCTTTAATGGTGTCCGCGCCCTGAAGGCCGAAGTGAGTGTCGAGGACAGCAGCCACGAGATTCTGCCGTACCTGGCGGACTGGATTACGGCGCATTCCTCCTCCTCGGATTTCTTCATCGAACCCGATATGGTCGTCCTGTCAGGGGAAACCTTCCTGATGGGCAGTCCGACTAGCGAAGTGGGCCGGTGGGACAATGAACAGCAACACACAGTGACGGTGGCGCGTTTCGCCATCGGCAAATACGAAGTGACCTTTGACGAATATGACCGGTTTGCCGAGGCGACGGGCCGGACCAAGCCCGATGACGAAGGTTGGGGCCGGGGGCGGCGACCGGTGATCAATGTGGACTGGTTCGATGCGACGGCCTACGCGCGGTGGCTGAGTCAGCAGACGGGCTTGGCGTATCGGTTGCCGACCGAGGCGGAATGGGAATACGCGGCGCGAGCGGGAACGACGACCGCGCGCTATTGGGGAGAGAATCCGGATTTAGCCTGTAGCTACGCCAATGTGGCGGATTGGACGTTCCAGCAGACCTATCCAGACTGGACGATCCATGAATGTAATGATGGTTATACCTATACGGCTCCGGTCGGTTTGTTTACAGCCAACCGGTGGGATTTGTATGACATGCTGGGCAATGTCTGGGAATGGACTTGCTCACTCTGGCAAAATCCTTATGCGGGACAAGAGCAGATATGTAATGTAAATTATGCAACTGGCGTCCAGGTGATTCGGGGTGGCTCCTGGTTCTACTCTCCCGCTTGGGTGCGTTCGGCGTACCGCAACTGGAACTGGCCGTCGCTTCGTAACAGCTTCCTAGGTTTCCGTCTTGCCAGATCGTTGTAACCTTGATCCCCCGGCCCCTCTTTTTCAAAGAAGGGGATAGCGGCAAAGGCATTTTCTGCCCTCTTTGCCAAAGGGCAGAAGGATTCGAGCTTGAATAGCCTTAATCCCCCGTTTAAAAACTGCTGCTAAGCTTACCTCCATCCATCTTCCATCCATTCAGCAGCCAAGGGAAACCCTGTTCTATGTCTCATTCTCAGATCAGCATTGGCGTTCTGACCAGCGGTGGCGACGCCCAGGGCATGAACGCCGCCGTTCGCGCGGTGGTTCGCGCCGCCATTCACGAAGGCGCAGCCGTTTACGCCATCTACGAAGGCTATCAAGGCATGGTGGACGGCGGCGATCGCGTCCGTCAACTCGCCTGGGATGATGTTGGCAGCATCCTGCACCGGGGCGGTACGATCATCGGCACTGCCCGCTGTCCCGCGTTCCGGGAACGGGACGGCCGCCGACGCGCCGCCCGCAATCTGCTCCAATGCGGTATTGACCGCCTGGTGATCATCGGTGGCGACGGCAGCCTGACCGGCGCGAATCTGTTTCGCCAGGAATGGCCGGAACTGTTGGCGGAACTGGTGCAAGCCGGCGAAATCGACGAAGCGACGGCCCGCGCCCATCCCGCGCTGATGATTGCCGGGTTGGTCGGCTCCATCGATAACGATATGGTCGGCACCGACATGACCATCGGCGCCGATTCCGCCCTGCACCGGATCATCGAAGCGATTGACGCGCTGACCAGCACCGCCGCCAGCCACCAGCGCAGTTTCGTGGTCGAGGTGATGGGCCGGCATTGCGGCTACCTGGCGCTGACCAGCGCTATTGCTGGCGGCGCTGACTATGTTCTTATCCCTGAATATCCGCCGGCGGAAGGCTGGGAAAACCGTATGTGCGAGATGTTGCGTCATGGCCGGGCGGCGGGTCGGCGCGACAGTATTGTGGTGGTAGCCGAAGGCGCCACCGATCGGACCGGCAACCGGATCAGCGCCGACTATATCCGCCAGGTTCTGGAAGAGCGGCTGGGCGAAGATACCCGCGTGACGATCCTCGGGCATGTCCAGCGCGGCGGCACGCCCAGCGCTTATGACCGCTGGATGAGCACCCTGGTTGGCCACGCCGCGGTTCAGGAAGTTCTGGCCGCGACTCCAGATAGTGAACCGCAACTCATCGGGGTACGCTATAACCGGGTGAGGCGATTACCCTTGATGCAATGCGTCGAGCAAACCCGCGCAGTAGCCCGGACTATTGCCGAAAAGGATTACGTCAAAGCCGTGGAGCTACGCGGCGGTAGTTTCAACGAAATGACCAAAACCTTTCGGGCGATGGCCGAGGCGTTGCCCAGCGTGACGCCCGTGGACCGCCCGCGCCGCATCGCGGTATTGCATGGCGGCGGACTGGCGCCGGGCATGAACACCGCCGCCCGTGCCGCCGTGCGCCTGGGCCGGGATCGCGGCCATACCATGCTGGGGGTGCGCGGCAGCTTTGGCGGTTTGATCGACGGACGGATTGAAGAACTCACCTGGGGCGATGTCGAAGGCTGGACCGCGCTGGGCGGCGCGGAGCTGGGCGCCAGTCGGCAAACCCCGACCACGGAACAACTCTACACCGTTGCGCGCGCTTTGGAGACGCACGGCGTCGATGGTCTGCTGGTCATCGGCGGCTGGAAAGCCTATCAGGTCCTACACTGGCTACACAGCGAGCGGGAGCGTTATCCCGCCTTCAAGATGCCGATGATTTGTTTGCCGGCGACCATCGACAACAACCTGCCGGGATCGGATTTAAGCGTCGGCGCTGATACGGCGCTCAATGTGATTGTCGAGGCGCTCGACCGCATCAAGCAATCGGCGATGGCGGCGCGGCGTTGTTTTGTGGTCGAGGTCATGGGGCGGCATTGTGGTTATTTGGCGTTGATGAGCGGGATGGCCAGCGGGGCGGAACGGATTTATTTGCCTGAAGAGGGCATCACGCTCAAGGACTTGCAGGCCGATGTGGAGCGCATGGTCGACAGCTTCGGCAAGGGGCGGCGCTTCTACCTGACGATTCGCAACGAGTACGCCAACGATCAATACACCACCGATTTTCTGGCCCGGCTGTTTGAAGAGGAAGGCAGTCACCTGTTTGACGTGCGCCAGGCGGTGTTAGGCCACGTTCAACAAGGCGGCAATCCCTCACCGTTCGATCGCATTCTGGCGACCCGGCTGGCCGCCCACTGCATCGACTTCCTGACCGGGGAACTGGGGCGCGGCGGGGCGGCGGGCGCTTTCGTCGGTCTGGCCGAGGGCAAGCTGACCACATTCCCGATCAAGCAGATGCCGGATATGGTCGATATCGCCAACCGGCGGCCGCTGGAACAGTGGTGGCTGGAATTGCGTTCCGTGCTGGAGGCTCTGGCGCAACCTTAGTCCAAGCAGCTACGGCTCCCTACCGCCGTCCTTCGCCGCCCGCCCGCCGCAGAATCGCATCCAACATTGCAGTGGGCAACCATCGCTTTAGGATGGCAAACAGGTATGTTGGCGTCGTCACCGGATAGCGGGCGCGAGGTCGGGGACTTTCCAGCGCATGAATCACCCGCTTCAATACCGCTTCCGGTGGCAGCGTGAACGGCGCAGCGGGGCCTTCTTTGAGCAAGCGCGCCTCCATCGCGGCATATTTCTCACGATGTAGACTATTCGCAGCGCGAATATGCCGCTGATAGGCCGTATGGGCGTTGTCGCGAAACCGGCTGAGAATCGGTCCCGGCTCGATCAGGCAAACATGAATGCCCGTACCCGCAAGCTCTAAACGCAAGGTATCCGCCAGTCCCTCCAGCGCAAACTTGCTGGCCACGTAAGCGCCCCGGTAGGGAAATGCGACTAAACCCAACACTGAACTATTGTACAGAATCTGTCCTGCGCCCTGCCGGCGCATCACCGGGATCACCTGATTAGTCACTTCCAGCGCACCGAACAGATTGGTCTCAAACTGCTCACGCAACGCATCACGACTCACATCCTCCACCGCGCCGGGTTGACCGTAGCCAGCATTGTTAAACAGCGCGTCCAACCGGCCATCGGTCCTCGCCAGGATTTCCGTCACCGCGGACTGAATAGATAAGGCGTCTCGCACATCCAGACATACACTTTCCAACCCTTCCGCTTGCAAGCGTTCGACATCCGCTGCCTGTCGGGCTGTGGCGAATACCCGCCAACCGCGCGTCTTCAGACCATGAGCGACACAATACCCAATGCCCGAAGAACAACCCGTAATCAGGATGACCCTCTCGCTATTTGTCTGTTGATTACGTTGCACTCTCTTCTCCGGCATCCTCTTTCAGGGTTCATTGCCATAAAACTGCAATATAAATGCAATATAAAGACCGTCATCTCGTAGTAATCACAGGTTATATTTTTACCACAGCCCTTGAGGATGAGGGTTTTTTCTGTTTAATCATCTGTATAACAATTGCTTATCGGAGGTTTTCTGTGATCAGGCACAAGCTCGCATTCGCCGTGGCGGCCACGTTCACGCTGGCCGGCGCCGCCCATGCCCAATCGGCCCGCGATTACATCAGCATTGTGGGTTCGTCCACCGTTTATCCTTTTACGACCGCCGTGGCCGAGCAGTTCGGTAAAGCGAACGCCGACTTCAAGACGCCCAAAGTCGAATCCACCGGCACCGGCGGCGGCTTCAAGCTGTTCTGTGGCGGCGTTGGCGTCGAATTCCCGGATCTTTCCAATGCTTCACGCGCTATCAAGAAGTCCGAAATCGAAACCTGCGCCAAGAACGGCGTCAAGGAAGTTGTCGAGATCAAGATCGGTTTCGATGGCATCGTCGTCGCCTCCTCCAAGAAAAATGAGCCAATGCCGTTGACCACCAAAGACCTGTGGTTGGCGTTAGCCAAGCAGGTTCCAGAGCCGGGCACAGGCAAACTGGTTGCCAATCCGTTCAAGACCTGGAAGGAAGTCAACCCGGAATTACCAGCGAAGAAAATCGAAGTGCTGGGTCCTCCGCCGACCTCTGGCACCCGTGACGCCTTTGTTGAATTAGTCATGGATATCGGCTGCGAAGAGTTCGCTGCGGTCAAGGCGCTGGACAAGAAGGAAGCGAAAGCCGTTTGCCAGACGATCCGTGAAGACGGCGCGTACATCGAAGCGGGCGAGAATGACAACCTGATCGTCAACAAACTGGTGGCCAACCCCAATGCGCTGGGTATCTTCGGCTACAGCTTCCTGGAAGAAAATCTGGACAAAATTCAGGGCGAACCCATCAATGGCGTCGAGCCGGAATTCGACAACATCGCCAGTGGCAAATATCCAGTCTCGCGGCCACTGTTTGTCTATGTCAAGAAAGCGCATGTCGGCGTCATCCCCGGCATCAAGGAATTTGTTGATGAGTATGTCAGCGACAAGGCCATGGGCGATGAAGGTTATCTGGCCAACAAGGGTTTGATCCCACTGCCTGCTGACCAGCGCAAGCAGTCTGCGATGGACGCAAAAAACCTGAAGCCCCTGTGATCCAATAGCGGAATCCAGGTAACATACGCCGCCCACACCCCCTGTTGCGGGCGGCTTTTCGCATCTTGATGACCCCACTATGCTGTTTTACCTGTTCCTGACCCTTGTATTATTGAGCTTGAGCGGTTACTACCTGGGCCGCAAACGCGCTTTGGCCGTTGCTGGCAAGCAGATTCGTAACCTGCATTCCCTGCCGAGTTACTACGGTTCCTACACGGCGCTGTGGTGCGGATTGCCGGCGTTGATTGTGTTTGCCGTCTGGGCCGCATTACAACCCAGTGTCATTATTGAACTGGTGGTGGCCGGCTTGCCGCCCGAGTTGCAGCAATTACCGGCAGGGCGACTGAATCTGGTGGTCAACGACATCAAGAACCTGGTCAGCGGCAACATCGTTTCCAGCCGTCCGGATGCAACGATCCTGGCCGCCGCTGCACATTATCGCCACCTGCAAATGATGGGCAATGTGGCGCTGTGGGTGGTGGTTCTGACGATGGCGACCGCAGGCGTCGCTTATGCTTGGCGGGCTATATCGCCCAAACTGCGCGCCCGTAACCGGGTGGAGCAGGTGGTCAATGTGCTGCTTATCGTCAGCTCAACCGTAGCGATTTTTACCACCATTGGCATTGTATTGTCGGTGCTTTTTGAATCGGTGCTGTTTTTTCACAAAGTGCCGGTCACTGAATTTTTGTTCGGCCTGCACTGGAGTCCGCAGACTGCCATCCGCGCCGACCAGACCGGTTCTTCTGGCGCATTCGGCATGATCCCATTGTTTACCGGCACCCTGTTAATTTCGGGTATCGGCATGTTGGTCGCGGTGCCGATTGGCCTGATGTCGGCGCTTTATCTGTCCGAGTACGCCGGTCCAAAATTCCGCGCTTCGGCTAAACCCGCGTTGGAAGTACTGGCCGGCATTCCCACCGTGGTTTACGGTTTCTTCGCGGCCTTGACCGTTGCGCCGCTCATCCGGGATGCAGGTCAGGCGCTGGGTTTGCAAGTCGCTTCGGAAAGCGCCTTGGCTGCCGGTCTGGTGATGGGCATCATGATCATTCCTTTTGTGTCCTCGCTGTCCGACGATGTCATTAACGCCGTGCCGCAATCAATGCGCGATGGTTCTTACGCTTTGGGCGCGACCAAATCGGAAACCATCAAACGAGTGCTGTTGCCCGCTGCTTTGCCAGGCATTGTTGGCAGTATTCTGTTGGCGGTCTCTCGCGCCATTGGCGAAACGATGATCGTGGTCATGGCCGCCGGTCTGTCGGCGAATTTGACCGCTAATCCCTTGCAGGCGGTCACCACCGTCACCGTGCAAATCGTGACTTTGCTCACCGGCGATCAGGAATTCGACAGCGCCAAAACCCTGGCGGCGTTCGCGCTGGGTCTGGTGTTGTTCATTGTTACGCTGATTCTCAACATCATCGCCCTGACGGTCGTGCGCAAGTACCGGGAACAATATGAATAATCCATCGACCTCATCGCCCCCCAAGCTGGCAAAACCGCCACGGGACATCAAAACCATTGTCAACGCCAGTCTTGCGCGCCGGCACGCCGCCGAGAGCCGCTTCCGCTGGTATGGACTGATCGCCATTAGCTTGGGGTTGGCGTTTGTGGCGCTCATGTTCGCCAACATCATCGGCAAAGGTTATCCGGCCTTCTGGCAGACCTATGTTGAGTTGCCGATCCAGTTCGATCCGGCGGTCATTGACCCGGATGGCCGCCGTGGCCCGCAAGTTTTGGAGAATGCAGATTACGCGGCCTTGATTCGCGCCAGTCTTCGCGAGATGTTTCCTGAGGTCGAGGGTCGCCGCAACTTGCGCGCCCTGTATGGTCTCGTCAGTTCTAATGCGCCATATCGCCTGCGCAATGAAGTACTGAACAATCCTGAGTTAATCGGAACCCGCCAGTCCGTCTGGGTGTTGGCCTCGGCTAATGTGGATACCTTCATCAAGGGCAATATCGACCGCAATATTGACGAATCGTTGCGCCCCATCAAGGATCAGGAAATCGCTTGGATCGATCAATTACGCGCATCCGGCAAATTGGAAAAACGTTTCAATACGATTCTGTTCACCCAAGGTGATTCCCGCGAGCCGGAACAGGCGGGTATTCGTGGGGCGCTGATGGGGTCGTTCTACACCCTGCTGGTGACTTTTCTGCTCTCCTTTCCGATTGGCGTGGCTACTGCGGTTTATCTAGAGGAATTTGCCCCCAAGAACCGTTGGACCGATCTGATCGAAGTCAACATTAATAACCTGGCGGCAGTGCCCTCTATCGTCTTCGGTCTACTGGGGCTGGCGGTGTTCATTAACTTCTTCGGCCTGCCGCGTTCCGCGCCGCTGGTCGGCGGTCTGGTCTTGAGTCTGATGACGCTACCAGTAATTATTATCGCCGGACGCGCCGCCCTGACCTCGGTCCCGCCTTCGATTCGTGAAGCAGCGCTGGGCATGGGCGCATCCAAATTACAAATGGTGGGTCATCACGTTCTGCCGCTGGCCATGCCGGGTATGCTGACCGGTTCAATCATTGGCATGGCCCGCGCCCTGGGCGAATCGGCCCCACTGCTGATGATCGGTATGGTGGCCTTTATCGTTGACGTGCCGCAGGGCTTCACCGACCCGGCGACGGTGCTGCCGGTGCAAATCTATCTTTGGGCCGACCTGCCGGAACGGGCGTTTGTCGAACGCACCTCGGCGGCGATTATGGTCTTGCTGGCCTTCATGCTCGTGATGAATGGCCTGGCGATCATTCTCCGCAAACGCTTTGAACGGCGCTGGTAATCTGCCTCCAACCTTCGAGAACCATTGCATGAGTACCACAACGATTGAGGTCAAGGCCGCTCTGAATGGCGGATTGAACGCCGAAGTCCGGGAGACTCCACTGTCGAGCGCCCAGATCATTAATTACGATCACCGCCAGACGGTTGGCAAGATCACCGTTAGCAATCCCAAAATCACCTGCCGCAATGTCGATGTTTACTACGGCGAAAAGCAGGCAATTAAGCAGGTTAGCCTGGACATCGGCGCTAATGAAGTTATCGCCTTCATCGGCCCGTCTGGCTGTGGCAAATCGACCTTTCTGCGCTGCCTGAACCGGATGAATGACACAATCGCAGCCTGTCGGGTGCTGGGCGAAATCAAGCTGGATCAGGACGATATTTACGACAAAAGCATTGATGTCGTGCAGTTGCGGGCGCGGGTCGGCATGGTGTTCCAGAAGCCTAACCCCTTCCCCAAATCCATTTACGAAAACGTCGCCTACGGGCCGCGCATTCATGGCATGGTCAATAGTAAGGCGGAAATGGACGAGTTGGTGCAGGACAGTCTGGAACGGGCGGGCCTGCTCAAAGAAGTCGAGAGTCGCATGGACGAGCCGGGCACCAGCCTGTCCGGGGGCCAACAGCAACGGTTGTGCATCGCCCGGGCGATCGCAGTGAATCCCGAGGTGATTCTGATGGACGAACCCTGTTCAGCGCTCGATCCGATTGCTACCGCCAAAATTGAGGAATTGATCGACGAATTGCGTGAGAATTATACGATCGTCATCGTGACTCACTCCATGCAGCAAGCCGCCCGCGTCTCTCAGCGCACCGCCTATTTCCATTTAGGCAATCTGATTGAAATCGGCGAAACGGATCAAATTTTCACCAATCCCCGCCACAAGCTGACTGAAGACTATATTACTGGCCGCTTTGGTTAAGCACCGAGTCTATCCCCTTTTCGCTGACCTACAGAGAATTTTACGATGCCTATCAGCCACGATGCCCATACCGTCAAGCAGTTCGACGTGCAGCTCGCCAACCTGCGCAACCTGGTGCTGGAAATGGGCGGGCTGGTCGAGGATCAAATTCACAATGCGATCAATGCATTGAATAATGAGGATGTCTCAGCGGCCCGCGAAGTAATCGCCCGCGACCAGATTATCAACGGCATGCAGGTTAAAACCGATGAAGACAGCGTGAGTCTGGTCGCCCTGCGTCAACCCTTGGGCAGCGACCTGCGACTGATCATGTCGCTCTCCAAAATTGTCACCGATCTCGAGCGCATCGGGGATGAAGCCGAGAAAATCGCCCGGATGACCGTCAAGACCTACGATGCCGTCAGTAGCCCGCCCAGCGCCAAGCTGTTGCGTGATGTGACGCCCATGGCGAAGCAGGCCATTGACATGTTGCACGGTTGTCTCGACGCCCTGGCGCGGCTGGATGTAGAAAAGGCCGTTGAAGTCGCCAGGGGCGATGACGAACTGGATCAGGAGTTTCAGTCGGCGCTGCGGCGACTGATCACTTACATGATGGAAGATCCGCGCACCATCGGTCACGCTATTAACGTCCTTTTCATCATCAAGGCATTGGAGCGGATCGGCGATCACGCCAAAAATATCGCGGAATATCTGATCTATCTGGTCAAAGGCAAGGATGTGCGGCATATCCGAGTGGAAGACTTGGCCCAGGATGCGCTGGAGGAAGAGTGAGCCGCGAGTCGATGAAAAAATTAACCACGCCCTACTATTTGATTGACGAAAGCAAACTTGAAAAAAATCTGAAAATCATTCAACAGATCCGTGAGGCTTCCGGCGCGAAATCGGTGCTAGCCCTGAAGTGTTTTTCCACATGGTGCGTGTTTGGTCTGATGCGGCGCTATCTGGATGGAACCACCAGCAGCTCGCTGTATGAGGCGCGATTGGGATACGAGGAATTTGGTAAAGAAGTTCATGCCTATAGCGTAGCTTTTTCCAAAAGCGATATTGAAGAAGTCAGGCAATATGCCGACAAAATTATCTTTAATTCAGTTTCCCAGTTGATGGCGTATCGCGATGATGTCCCTGGCGTGAAACTAGGGTTGAGAGTCAATCCCGGCATCAGCTACTCGCATTTCGATCTTGCCGACCCGGCGAGACAATATTCCAGACTCGGCGTTTCCGATCAAAGTGCAGTGATGAAGGTAGCACCGTTGTTAAGTGGAGTGATGTTTCATTTCAACTGTGAAAATGACGACTTCGAGAATATTTCCACAGCTATCGACCAGATCGGCCAGGACTATGGATCGTTACTGGAAAAGATGGAGTGGGTCAGCTTAGGCGGCGGTCTTTACTTCACCAAGGCAGGCTATCCCGTCGACCGGTTCTGCGAAAAACTCAAAAATTTCAGCGAAAAATTCGGCGTTCAGGTTTACCTCGAACCTGGGGAAGCCGCGATCACCGAATGCGCGGAACTGGTCACCACCGTGCTGGATGTCCTCCAGAACGAAATGGATATTGCGATTGTCGACGCATCCGTTGAAGCGCATACGCTCGACCATTTGGTCTATCGCACCACCGCAAAAATCGCTTTTCCCGAAGCAGGAACTCACCGGGTTATGATCGCTGGGCGAACCTGTCTGGCCGGCGATGTCTTTGGCGAATATCGTCTGAAGGCGCCATTGAACATCGGCGATGAAGTCCGCATCGCCGACGCGGCTGGATATACGATGGTCAAAAAGAACTGGTTTAACGGCGTTCCCATGCCTGCTATTGTCGTCCAGCGCCTGGACGGAACCACGGAAGTCGTCCGCACCTTCGGGTACCCGGATTTCAAACACAACCTTTCCTGAGCCAGGAAAAATGTCCATGAAGAAGAATGTGCTGATTATTGGAGCAGGCGGCGTCGCTCATGTAGCCGCGCACAAGGCTGCAATGAATAACGACCTGTTGGGCGATATCTGTCTTGCTTCGCGAACGCTGGCCAAATGCGATGGCATTATCGAAAGCGTCAAAGGGAAAGGGCATATCCAGAATCCCGCAAACAAATTGTATTCACGGCAAATTGATGCGCTCGACATTCCAGCAACCGTAAAATTGATTGAGGAAACCGGTTCCCAAATCGTCATTAATCTGGGCAACGCATTCCTGAATATGTCGATCCTGGAAGCCTGTCTGGCAACCGGCGCCGCTTACATCGACACCGCAATTCACGAGGAACCCGACAAGGTCTGTGAAAATCCCCCCTGGTACGCCAACTATGAATGGAAGCGCAAGGATCGCTGCACTGAAAAGGGCTTGACGGCGATTCTCGGCGCAGGATTTGATCCGGGCGTGGTCAACGCCTACTGCGCATTAGCGGTCAAACGTTACTTCGACAAAATTGACACCATCGATATCATCGACGTCAATGCGGGTAGTCACGGTAAGTATTTCGCCACGAATTTCGATCCAGAAATCAATTTCCGTGAATTCATCAAAGTTTGGACTTGGATTGACCGGCAATGGAAGGAATACCCGACGCACTCGGTCAAGCGCGTTTACGATTTGCCGGTGGTGGGTCCCAGTCCGATCTACCTGAATGGTCACGATGAATTGCATTCGTTATCGAAAAATATCGACGCCAACAGCATCCGGTTCTGGATGGGTTTTGGCGATCACTATATTAATGTCTTCACCGTGCTGCGCACCTTAGGCTTTCTCTCCCATTTGCCGGTGACTCTGACTACGGGTCAGGACGTGGTGCCGCTGAAAGTGGTCAAGGCCCTCCTCCCCGATCCACAGACCCTGGCTGCTGGTTATACCGGTAAGACCTGCATCGGAAACTTTGTCAAGGGCTGGAAGGACGGCAAGGCGCGGGAAGTGTTTATTTATCAGGTTTCCGATCACAAGCAATGCTTTGAAGAAGTCGAATCGCAAGGCATCAGCTACACGGCTGGCGTGCCCCCGGTGGCTGCCGCTATGCTGGTTGCCCAGGGTGTCTGGGATGCAAGTACGATGGTCAATGTCGAGGAACTCGATCCGGAGCCGTTCATTGCCATTCTGGACAAAATTGGCCTGCCGACGGATATCAAGGAAATCAAGCCGGGCGGCAAGGAGTCGTTCGATGGTGCGGTCAGGTCATTGGAAGAAGAGTTAGCGGAATCGACAGCAACCGTCACGGTTTCCGCAGCCAACCCGATGATCGCAGTAAGGCCCCAACCTCCTGTCGAACCTCCTGTCGAACCCAAGAAATCAAAGGATAAGGAGAAATCGGACAAGTCGGGGAAATCGGATAAAAAGAAGAAGTAACCCCTTTACGGAATAACCATGAAAGGCTGTCCGGTTGCTCGAAACTGGACAGCCTTTCTATCATCCTGAATCCCTCTGTTTTCCAAGCTGGGAGAATAGCATGTATCGTGGTTACTACTCGCCTGTTGAATGGGAAAAAATCGTCGATTTTTCTGCAACCAAAGAGACGCCTTTCCTTGTCGTGCTCCTTGACCGGGTTGCGCGGAAATTTCAGGAATTTCGGCGGGATTTCCCCTCAGCAAAAATTTATTACGCCGTTAAAGCCAGTCCCGGCGAGGAAATTCTAACTTTGTTGAGAGACTTGGGGTCCTATTTCGATATTGCTTCGATCTACGAACTGGACCGTGTCCTCCAGCTTGGCGTATCGCCTGACCGCGTCAGTTTCGGCAACACTATCAAAAAGGCCAAACATGTCCGCGCAGCCTACGACAAAGGCGTGAGACTCTTCGCTACGGACAGCGAGGCGGATGTCCGTATCCTGGCCAGGGAAGCGCCCGGTTCGCGTCTGTTTTTTCGCCTGCTGATGGATGCGGTGACTTCCGACTCCGACTGGCCCCTGTCGCGGAAATTTGGCTGTCAACCGCGCATGTTAATGGAACTTATCTCCCTGGCCGCTGATTTGGGACTGGACCCCTATGGCGTTTCCTTTCACGTCGGCTCGCAACAACGGGAAATTCCCGCCTGGGATGCAGCGATCGCCCAAGTGCGCCGCCTGTTTGAATGGGTAGGGAAAGAGCAAATTCCGCTGAAGGCCATCAATATGGGCGGCGGCTTCCCGGCAAATTACCTGATAAAGAGCAATCCGCTTTCGGTTTACGCCGAAGAGATCAATCGTTATCTGAATTTGCATTTTGGCGACGCCATCCCGGAAATCTATCTGGAGCCAGGCCGCGGACTGACCGGTGAAGCAGGCATCCTGGTCAGCGAGGTCGTGCTGATTTCCAAAAAATCCAAAACCGATCTGAAGCGCTGGGTCTACACGGATGTCGGCATTTTCAATGGCCTGATGGAAACGATTGATGAATCCATCAAATATCCGGCCTATACGGAAAAAGGCGGCGAAACCGGGGATGTCATCCTCGCGGGACCCACCTGCGACAGCCTGGACATCATTTATGAACATTTTAAATACCAACTGCCGCTCTCCCTGGAAATTGGCGACCGGATTTACTGGCTGTCCACCGGCGCGTATACTGCCTCTTATAGCTCCATCGAATTTAACGGTTTCCCACCGCTGAAAACTTATTACTTGTGAGACCAGTCCACCCTTTTCATGCAGAGCGGCGAACGTATTGTCATCAATGGACGAGATTACCGACTGGATAATGTGCTCTCGACTGGAGCCGGGAGCTACGGTCAAGTGTGGGCGGCGACTGACGCCGTTGGATATCCTGTTGCCCTCAAGCTGATCAATACCCTGGCCATGGAGCAGGCTGATCCCAGCCTGCAAGGTCATTGGCGCGCTCACCTGGAACGCGAAATCGCCTTTCTGTCCCGGCTGAGCAGTGAACAATCCCGCCATATCGTCACGCTGCTCGATCATGGCCAGCTCGATGGACAACCCGTGCTGGTGATGGAGCAGTTGTCCGCCAATCTTGGCCAATGGCTGGCGCAAAAACGCCAGGACAGCGCCCCGCCGCTGGCATTGGAGCGCATTCTCGACTGGGCCGGGCAAATCCTGAGCGGTTTGGAAGTCATTCATGACGCCGGTTTTGTGTACCGCGACCTAAAATTCAGCAACATTTTGGTTGATCAGGATGGCGCGTTGCTCAAGCTGGCGGATTTCGGTTCGCTTAAACGCCACGATGGCGACAGCACCCGCTCCTTCATCGGTACGCCCGCCACCATGGCCCCGGAGCAGGCGCTGCCGGCCTCGACCGGTGCGGAAGGTTACGAATACGCGGTCGGTCCGCGCGCTGACTATTACGCGCTGGGACTGCTGCTGTTCACGCTTCTCACCGATCAACCGGCTACTGCCGCCCAGCGGCGTTTGGGTCAACTGCTGGCGCAACACGGTCAGGAAGGCGCGGCTCAGCGCTGCGAAGAACTCGGGGAATTGAATGATCAGGAGCGCAAACTGTTACAACGCTCCATCGAGTTCTGGACGATTCCGGTTTCGACCCAACCAGGGGGTGGGACGGCGACCCTGCTCGCCGATCTGATCACACGGTTACTGGCCCGGAACCCGGATGACCGGCCTGAAAACGCCACGGAGATTCGCGCCGTGCTGGACGCGGTGCGCGCCGGTCAGCTGATTGCCTGTAACCACGAGCCAAAACCGGTTCTTGCAGCCGATGAACCCAACTGGGATATTTCGCCGCTGACCCTGCCGCCGAATCCGCGTTCGCGCCGCCTGACAGCGGTAAACCGCCCGGGTTATTCACGCTCAACCAAAACCCTGGTTGGCATTCTGGCCCTGGCGGGCGCTCTGGCCTGGGCCATCGCTCTTCGTCCATCCGATAGCCCCTCGCTCCCGGTAACGCCTGAACCCGCCGTCACCATCGCCACCCAGGAAACTTCGGAACCCTCCAAGCCGGTTGTCGAAGACTTGTCTGTAGAGAATGCTCCGCTCCCTGCGGCTGAACCCCGTCCTGTCCTTGTAACCGACGAAGAAGCCCCGGAACCGCCGGAAGCCGGCATGGAAACTCTGTCTGATGCAGAAAACCTTGACTCGCCGCCCCCCCGCGCGGAAGAGCATGTACAGGAGCAGGTGGTTATTGCCAAACCGCAAGCGAAGCCTGCCGCGCCTGCCGAATCGGAGCCATCGGTCATGCATCGTTCGTCGCCGACTACGGCTAAAGTCGCAGCGCCCAAGCCGCGTCAGGAGCGCATCGCCAAGCCCGCGGCACGCACCGATCAGGCCGTTAAAACGATTCCGTCATCTTCTCCGCCCGCAAGCCGGCCCGCGCCTATTGCTACACCCCGTACGCCGGTCGCTACACCGGCTGCGCCCGTTGCGCGTGTCGAACCACGCTCGAAACGGGCAGCACCGCCAGCATTGCCGCCGATTGAACTGAAATCCCGTTTGCGGTCCACGCCGCCTACGTTGCCGCCTATTGAACTGACCGCCCGTTCACAGCCAGCGCGCCCCACTCTACCGCCGATTGAGCTGACCTCTCGCCAGCAATCCACGTCGTCCACGTTGCCGCCCATTCAGCTTGTCAGTCGCACCGATCCTAAATCAACAACGGCGTCTGTCCAGCGCTCGCGATCCACCCCCGCACCAACCCCTGTCGCCAGTACGGCGCGTTCCCAGCCAAAGCCCGTTCGACATGCTGCCACATCGAGAAAACCGGCGCGTCGAACAGCTAATCCAATTACGCAATTTCAAAAAGACGCCGCACGCGCTGCAACACAAATCCGCCGCGGCATGGAAGAATTCACTAAACAGGTCAGCCGGACCGGCGCATCGGTAGGCGTGGAGATCGAGCGTGGGCTAAAAGATGTCGAGCAGGTCCTGACCTATAACAACAACAATAACGCGGCGCGAGTCGAGCGACGCGATCGTCCATCCCCCCAATATGTCAACCCGCCGCCGCGTCGGCTTCGATAGTGAGGAAAAAACGGGCCTGCCCGATACCTAGCGCCTGCCCCCTGAAAGTCAGTCCTTACCGGTACGCCTCATAAATCGCCTGCAAGCTAGCCGCCGCACCCGAGGCCAGTTTGTAATCGATAAACCGGGTCACATTCGTATCAGTGGGATTAATCTCCACCGTGGGAACGCCCATCTGGCTGGCTTGCGCCACAGGTCCAGCGATGTAGGGAAATACGCTGGTGGTGCCAATGCTGAACACCAGATCAAACCCCTGGTCCAACTCCCGGTA
>JAGRHQ010000139.1 GCA_020444905.1 Candidatus Competibacteraceae bacterium | reverse complement strand
ATCTCCATGGAGAAGAGCACTAGCGAAGTGGTCGGCGGCGCCGGTCTGGCGGAGAAAGCCGGCGAAGCCCTCGAAGAGATCGAAAAGGTATCCGCTAAATTGGCTGAACTGATCGATGAAATCTCCAAATCCGCCGGTCAGGTGTCAGAGATGGCCTCGCGCGTATCGAGCGCAATGATTTCGATCAACGAAATCACTGGCCAGACCGCTGAGAGCAGTGTCGCAACCGCTTCCGCGATTGGCAAACTGCACCAGTTGGCCCAGGAACTTCGTCAATCGGTGGCGGGCTTCCGGTTGCCTCTGTGAATTCACGAGAACCATGGCTGGATTAAACCGGCGCCGCTGGATTTTCACCCGACGGGTTCCGGATAGCGGCAATAGACCAGGCGAGTTTCCTGCGCGGAGGTAACGATGATAACGTCGCATCGCATCGCCGATAATCCTTTGAGCTTTCTCAAGGATGATCTGCTGCTGGCTCTGCGGCGGATCCACCTTGATCTGGATGCTTACGAGGAAAATCTGACCGAATCGACCCCGCTGGAAACGCTGGTCGACGCCGTCGACCAGATCCGTAGCCCACTGGTAGTGCTGGAGCATCGGGAAGCGGTGGCGCTGCTCGAGGAAATGCGCGCGACGGTCCTGAAACGAGCCAAAGACGCCGCTGCGTCGCTGGATCCAACGCTGTTGCGCCAAGCCGCCGAACGGCTAACAGACTATCTGGAAGCCTACTTGTCTCCGGGTAGCCGACAGGCGAATTCGAATTTACTGGTGGAGACAGCCGCCGCCCTGCGTCAAGCCCGCATACATGGCTTCGCGGACGATGACAAGCCGGTCGCCACTTCCGAGGACGACTGGCTGGAGTCTTCGATGGACTTGTACGATGTGCGCGATGTGCTGGCGCGGCTCCAGCGGACGATGCATGATCAGCTAGAAACCGCCGCTGACCAAACGGTGTCCTGGGAGGCGTTACGGGACGATCTGGCCGTCCTCCGCCAATGCTTCGTCGAACGAAACTGGACCCGCGCTATCGAGGTGCTGGACCGTTTGAACCGGATCGTCGATGTGTTGGCGGCTGGCGACGCCGAGCACTATGGATTACTGGTCAGCGGCGTCTGCGCAGAGATTCTGGCCGGATTCAGTTACTCCCTGGAATCCATGAGTCAGGATGCTCGAATGTCGGCGGCGGTTCTGGATAGCGCACAGGAGCATTTGGCGCAACTGGATACCCTGCTGGGACTGCCTGCCGATCTCCATGCCCCTCTGCCGGCATCCCGTTTACAGATGCCGGAAGCGCGAAAAACCGATGAATCCTTGACTGCGTTGCCAGAACTCGATTTGCATCTGCCTGATCTGCCGGGATTTCCAGTAACTGCGGCTCAAACCGCACAATCCTCCCCATCGATGCTTGATATTGAATTGCTGGATTCAATAAGCATTGACATGGAATTACCGGAAATCGACGCCAAGCCAGCTAATGGAATAGCGATAGAAGTGGATCGGGAAACGAATGGGTTCGGGGACGCATTGGACGGAGCCGGCGAAGCCGGTGAAGTCGATATGGAGCGCCTGATCCATCTGATCGGATTGACGGATACTGATCCCGAATTTGCGGAAGTCTTTCTCGAAGAAGCCTGTGGCGAATTGGATGTGATTCGCAAGCAACTGATTCGCTGGCGAGTGGAATTGACGGATCGACAAGCGTTGACCACGATCCGTCGGGCCTTCCACACCCTCAAGGGGAGTGGACGCATGGTTAACGCCATGGTGATCGGCGATTTTGCCTGGGAACTGGAAAATCTGCTGAACCGTGTGCTGGATGGTAGCCTGCCGCCTGGTATGGAGATCGTCGACGCTACAGCCGCCGCTGTTGAAGCATTGGCGCCGCTGGTTGGGGAAACGCCACTGCGGGGCGGCGAACTGGAGGCGCTGTCAGCGCTGACGACGCGATTGAAGGCATTGCTACAAGGTCGGTCTTCCACCGCGCCGGAAGCTACGCCCACAGCAGCGGTGGCGGCCAAGCTACAACCCGCTCCTGCAACAGCCGAACCGGAATCCCGGAAAATTCCTTCCAGCCGGGTCATCTCGCTGGAAGTCGATCCAGAATTTGTCGAGGTGTTTCTTGAAGAAGCGCGCGGCGAACTGGCGGTCATTCGCCAACAACTGGTGCTTTGGCGCGCGAATTTCGAGGATCGCCAGACGCTGACCACCTTGCGCCGGGCTTTTCACACTCTCAAAGGCAGTGGGCGCGTGGTCGGCGCAACGATATTGGGTGATTTTGCCTGGTGTTTCGAAGATTTGCTGAATCATGTGATCAACGGGACGCGGATCGCCACGCCGGTGATGGCCGAATTGTTTGAAGAAGCCGTCTCTGCGCTGGAGGCGCTGCTCGGCGAAGCTGCGCTTGCCGATAAAGCGCTGGCGCTGTTGCCAGGACTGACCGCGCGCGCCGAGGCGTTGGCGAAGGAATTGCCGGTTGTCGCTCCTGCCGCTGAACCTTTGGAAATCGAGCAACCAGAGACGCCCGCTGAACCGGTTACTGGTGAAGAGCTGGCGCCGCCTACTGAGACGCAATCTCATCAGGGGGCGACGCCGGCGCCCGTGGTGATTCCACCACCCATTCCTGAAATCACTGCTCCGGCGCCCGTGGTGATTCCACCGCCGCTGGTCGTCAGCAAGATACCGTCTGCGGAAGTTCAGCCTCTTGAAGCAGCCGTTTCCACGCCAGCCCCGGAGCCAGTAACCGCTGCGCCCGTGGACCTGGATCTGGCGCGCGTTTTCCAATACGAGGCTACGGAAATTCTCGACGCCAGCGATGCTATCCTGCAGCAACTGGCTGATGAACCTGAAAATATCATTTTACTGAACGACTTGCGCCGGGGTATGCATACCCTCAAGGGTAGCGCGCGAATGATCGGCATCATGACCGTCGGTGATCTGGCCCATGCCGCTGAATCGGTGCTGGATACCTTGGGCAAAGGTTTGGGTCAGGCGACGCCGGCGGTGCTGGATGCCTTGCAGCACACCCTGGATCGGTTGAACCGGATGTTGACGGAAGCGGCCAGCGGCGCAGATTTAGCGCCCGCGACGGACTTGATCCAGGATCTGCAGCGATTGGCCGAAACGGCAGTTGGCAGTGAGCGAGTGGAAACACATCCGGTGGGCATACCGAAATCTGTTTCTACGATTTCCGAAGCACCCTCGTTCCAGACCATGACTGAACTCGACCAGGAGTTAGTCGCGGTTTTCCAAGCCGAAGCCTCTGAAGTCCTTGAATCCTGTGATGTTATCCTGCGTCGATTGGGAGAGGAATCAGATAATATTGAATTGCTAGGAGATTTGTATCGCGACTTGTATCGCGAAATACATACCCTTAAAGGTAGTTCGCGAATGTCTGGCTTCATGACCGTCGGCGAAGTCGCTCACGCTACCGAGTCGGTGCTAGGCGCTCTGCAAGAGAAAACTCTGCAGTTATCGACCCCGGTGCTGGACAAACTCCAGAGAGCGCTGGATAGCTTGCATCAGATGTTGACGGACATCCATGACGGCCAGCAACCGGCGGCGCGTCAGGAACTGATCGATGAATTACACGACGTGTTGGGCGGCAAGCCGGTGGAGCGAGTCAAACGAGTTCCGCCTACGGCGGCGGCGGCGCTGGCGGCAGTTCCGAGCAGAGCGCCGGTCGCGCAACCCGCGGGGAAGCCGGCGGCGGCCCCGTCCGACACAATTCGCGTCGGCGCTGCATTGCTGAATACTCTGGTCAATCAAATGGGCGAAAGCAGCATCTTCCGCGCCCGCATCGACCAGGGCGTCAACGCGATGAGTTTCAACCTGAACGAACTGGAGCAGACGATCACCCGGTTGCGTCGTCAGGTCACGCATCTTTCCACTCAGGCCGAAGCGCGCATTCAATCCCGGCAGGATCAGGATACCAAAGCCCATCAGCAGGAATTCGATCCGCTGGAACTGGACCGTTTCACCGAGTTGCAGCAACTCAGCCGGTCGCTGATGGAAATTGCTGATGACTTGGGCAATATCGGCAACACGCTGGGCGAGCATTCACGGGAAGTCACGGCGCTGCTGGATCAGCAGGCCAAGGTGAACAAGGAAATTCAGCAGGGCCTGATGCGCACCGGGATGGTCCGATTTGGCAGCATTATTCCTCGCTTGCGGCGCGTGGTGCGGCAAGCTGTTCAGGATTTGGGCAAACGGGCTGAACTGCTGGTAGGCGGTGAGGAAGCGGAGGTTGACCGCACCGTATTGGATAGCATGGTCGCGCCTTTAGAGCACATGTTGCGTAACTCGCTAGCGCATGGCATTGAGTCGCCTGATCAACGTCGAGCGGCGGGAAAACCCGAGATTGGCACCATCACCCTGAGCCTGCGCCGGGAAGGTGCGGAGCTAGTGCTTGAATTGGGTGATGACGGCGCGGGCCTCAATTTTGCAGCCATCCGCGTCAAGGGCGAGGAAAAGGGTATGTTGGAGCCGGGACAACCGGCCACCCAGGAGGAACTGATTTCCCTGTTGCTGCGTCCCGGTTTCTCCACGGCGGCTTCGGTCACGCAGGTTTCCGGGCGTGGCGTGGGCATGGACGTCGTGAATGAAGCAATTCGAGCCATGCGCGGCGCATTGCTAGTGCATACGGAACCCGGTCAAGGCACCCGGTTTATTGTGCGCTTGCCGTTCTCGCTGGCGGTCACGCAAGCGTTGCTGGTGCAGGCCGGCGAAGGTATCTTTGCAATTCCCCTGTTGAGCATCGAGGTGGTGACCCGGCTGAAGGAACACGAGTTCCAGGCCTACCTGACAGGCGAACAGATCCTGCATCAGTACAGTGATCGGCGTTATCCCGTGCATAATCTGGGCATTCTGGCCAACAGCGAGCGGATTCTGCCTTTTGAGGAAGTCAAGGACCGGAAACCGCCGGCGCTGCTGTTCCGCAGCGCAGAAGCCAGCGCTGCACTGCAGGTCGAGGCAGTGCTCGGCAATCAGGAAATCATTGTCAAACCGATCAGCCCCCAGTTTAATGGGGTGTCCGGTATTTCCGGGGCCACCGTGCTGGGCGATGGTCGAGTGATTGTGGTGCTGGAGTTGGCGGCGCTGGTGCGTAATATCGGTTCCCAGCGCCAGAAGCAGGCCGAAAGTCGGGCGCTGCGGATGGCGCGTCAGGAAGCCCGCCAGGAGAAGCTCAACATTATGGTGATTGACGATTCAATCACCATGCGCCGGGTCACCTCGCGGATTCTGGAGCGCCATAACATTCATGCGATTACCGCCAAGGATGGCATGGATGCGGTCGCGATGTTGCAGACCCAGGTGCCCGATCTCGCCATTCTCGACATCGAAATGCCGCGCATGGACGGCTTTGAAGTTGTGGCCCATGTTCGCAACCAGAGCAATTTACGACATTTACCGATCATCATGGTGACTTCGCGCGGCGGCGAGAAGCATCGCGAACGGGCGATGCGCCTTGGCGTCAACGATTACCTGACCAAGCCTTATCAGGAAGATCAATTGATTGAATCGATCCGTAATATTCTGGGCGAACGCGCCCTGGAGTTGATGACTTAATGGATGCCTCCCCTAGCCTGCGTTGCCTGCTGATAACCGTTCAGGGCGGACAGGTTATCCTGCCCAACAGTCTGGTCGTTGAAGTGCTACCCTTCGCTACGCCCTTACAGATCGAGGCCGCGCCGCACTGGGTCGTCGGCGCCATGTTGTGGCATAATCTGACCACACCGCTGGCGAGTCTCGGGCGGCTAATCTTTCGGATCACGCCTGACGCGGATCTCAATTCCCGGATTATCATCGTTAATACCCTGAGTACGGATTCCCGTTTGCCGCACTTTGGCCTTCTCGGCACCGCGGCGCCGCGCCCCCTGAATCTGCAACGCGAGGACCTCGACTTTGACCGGGAAATCCCGGATGCCGAGCGTGATCGGCTGGGTGTCCTGAGTTGGGCCAGCTATCAGGATCAGTTGGTGGTGATTCCCGACATGGACGCGATTGAAGCTGTGTTGCGCCCCCTAGCCCGGCGCGCCTGAGTCCGTCCGGAGCGGTTATCCCACGTTTCCATGCGGTTGAGCAAGATCAAGCTGGCGGGGTTCAAATCCTTCGTGGATCCCACGGTATTGCATTTGCCTAGTAATCTGGTGGGCGTCGTCGGCCCGAATGGGTGCGGCAAATCCAATGTTATCGACGCGGTGCGCTGGGTCATGGGTGAAAGCTCGGCGCGCAGCCTGCGCGGCGAGAGCATGACCGACGTCATCTTCAACGGGTCGGCTAGTCGTAAGCCGGTCGGCCAGGCGTCTATCGAATTGGTGTTCGACAACAGCGAGGGACGCTTGGGCGGTCCCTGGGCGAGCTACGCTGAAATCGCCGTCAAGCGTCTGGTGGGCCGCGATAGCCAGTCGAGTTATTTCCTGAACGGCAGCCGTTGCCGGCGCCGTGACATCGCCGACCTGTTCCTGGGCACGGGCCTGGGACCACGCAGTTACGCCATTATCGAACAGGGCATGATCTCGCGGGTGATTGAAGCCCGGCCAGAAGATCTGCGTCTCTTTCTGGAGGAAGCCGCCGGTATTTCCAAATATAAGGAACGGCGCCGCGAAACCGAAACCCGCATCCGCCATACCCGGGAGAATCTTGACCGGCTCAATGACGTGCGCGAGGAATTGAACCGGCAGCTTCAGCATCTTCAACGCCAGGCCAGGGCCGCGGAGCAGTATCAGGATTTGCGCGCTGAGGAGCGCCAGTTGCGCGCGGAACTGCTGACTTTGCGTTGGCGCGGGTTGCAAAACGAAATCCTTGAATTTGAACACGCACAGCGTCAGCAGGAAACGGCGCTGGAAGCCGCGCTGGCGGAACAGCGACGGTTAGAGGCTGCTCTGGAAACCGGTCGGACGCGGCGGCTAGAGCTGAATGAGGTTTTTAACGCGGCCCAGGGGCGCTATTACCAGGCGGGCGCCGAGATTAGCCGGTTGGAGCAATACCTTCAGCACCAACAGGAGTTGCGGCGGCGGCGTGAGGAGGATTGGCGGCAGACCTCGGCGGCATTGGAGCAGGTCGAAACGCAACGGGCGCTGGATGGAGAACAGCGTGATGAGTGGGCGACTGCTTTGATGGAAGCTGAACCGCAATTGGCAAGCGCGCTGACCGCTGAAACCGAGGCCAGCGCGGCGTTGTCCGCCGCCGAAAACGCCTTGCGCGAAGGTCAGGCGGACTGGGAGGATTTTAGTCGACGCCGTGGCGAAGCGCAGCGTCAGGCCGAGGTGGAACGCACCCGCATTGAACATCTGGACCATCAGTTGCTGCAAGGCGAACGGCGGTTGGAGCGCTTGCGCTTTGAACAGGAGCAACTGGCTAACAGTGACCTTGAACAGGACTTGGCCGAACGACGGGAAGTCGAACAGGGCATTACTGAGGACCTGCACAGCGCTCAGGAACAATTGGCGCGCGTTGAAGCAGACTTGAACGCCACGCAGGAGATGCGTCAGCACGTCGAACAGCGGTTACGCTCGGCCCAGGAACGGTTACAAACCGGTCGTGGACGGTGGGCCTCGTTGCAGACTTTGCAGGAAGCGGCGCTGGGACGCCAGGCAAGCGGTTTACAAGACTGGTTGCACACTCAGGGCTTGACCGATGCGCCGCGCCTGGCCGAGCAGTTGGATGTGGAAGCGGGCTGGGAGGTCGCTGTCGAAGCCGCGCTGGCCGGATGGTTGGATGCGATTTGCGTGGCGCAGCTTGATGATCCGGCGCGGGCGGCCAAAGCGTCACTTTCCCAGGGCCGATTGACTCTATTTGAACCCCCCGGCGATCCGGCCTCCTCTGCTCCCGGCCTTCTACCCAATGAGACGCCATCCTTATTGACGGAGGCGAGTTGGGTTGGGAGAGATGAGCGATGGTCTCTGTCGGCCCGCATCCAGGCCCCGTGGCCACTGGCCGGGTTGCTGGATCGAATGCGCACGGTGGCCAACATTACGGAAGCCTTGGCCAGCCGTATGCACTTGCAACCTGGCGAAATCCTGGTGACGCCGGATGGCGTGCTCTGCGGTCGTCATTGGCTACGTTTGGCGCGCGGCGGCGAAGAGGATGGCGTATTGGCTCGGGAACGGGAAATTCGCCAACTGGAAACGCGGCTGGACGGCGATGCCGTAGACGTCGAGCGGGAGACCACTCAACTCGACCAGCTCCGCGACCGGCAACGCGAATTGGAGCAACAGCGCCGCGAAACCCAGCAGGCCGTCAATCAGGGACACCGCGATCAGGCTCACGCACAGAGCGACATCAAAACCGCCCAGGCTCGTTGGGAACAAGCGTGCGCACGCCGCGAGACGCTGGTTGAAGAACAGGCGGAACTCGATTATCAGTGCGAACAGGATCGGGAGCAAGTGCAACTGGCCCGGATGCGGCTGGAGGATGCGCTGTTGATCCTGGAGAACTTGCAAACGGAACAGACGGAATTGAGCGAGCGGCGCGAGCAGTTGCAGGAGGCGTATCAGCAATGCCGCGCCCGCGCCGAAACCACGCGCCAGGAAACGGCTCGTCAGGCCGCAGCCCTGGAGGCGTTTCGGGTTCGGGTCACGGCGGCTGACCGGGCGCTCGAACGCCTGGATTTGCAGCACCGCCAGTTATTGGAGCGGCGGGATCGGTTGGCGGCGGAACGGGTGACGGATAGCGACGAACTTTTGCAGACTGCGGGAGACGAACTGGCGGACTGGCTGGAGACGCGGTTGGCGGTGGAAGGGGAATTAACCGATGCGCGGCAACGCCTGGAGGCCCAAGATGCTGAACTGACGGCAGGTGAGCAGGCGCGCAGCCGTTGCGAACGGCAGGCGGAGGCGCAACGTCGACAGATTGAGGAGCAACGCCTGGCGTCGAGCGAGGGGCGGGTGCGTCAACAGAGTTTGCGCGAGCAGTTAGCCGAGTTGGAGACCGATCCGGAAACCGTGCTGCCTACGCTGCCCAACGAGGCGCTTGAAAGCGACTGGCTCAGCCGATTGGAGCACATCGAGCGGCGTATTCAGCGGCTGGGGGCGATCAATCTGGCGGCGATTCAGGAGTTCGCCGAATTGTCCGAGCGCAAGGACTATCTCGATGCGCAAAACGCTGATTTGCTGGAAGCGCTGGCGACGTTGGAAACAGCCATCCGGCAGATGGATCGTGAGACCCGCGCCCGGTTTCGCGAGACGTTTGAACAGGTCAATACGGGGCTGCAAACCTTATTCCCCCGTTTATTCGGCGGCGGCGAAGCGCATCTGGAACTGACAGGCGAAGATGTGCTGGATGCCGGGGTGGCGATCATGGCCAAGCCGCCGGGCAAGCGGATTGGCTCCATCAGCCTGCTGTCCGGCGGCGAGAAGGCGTTGACGGCGGTAGCGCTGGTATTCGCCATTTTCCAGCTCAATCCTGCGCCCTTTTGCCTGCTGGACGAGGTGGACGCGCCACTGGACGAGGCGAATGTCCGGCGCTTCGGCGCGCTGGTGCAGGACATGGCGAGCCGGGTGCAGTTCGTATTTATCACCCACAACAAGGCCACCATGGAAATCGCGGATCATCTGGCCGGGGTGACCATGCAGGAACCGGGCGTATCCCGGTTGGTGGCGGTTGATGTTGAAGCGGCGGTTCGCCTGGCCGGGGTGGGTTAATGATGGCGGTAACAACTTCCCTGAGAGAGAGTGCTTCGCCAACATGACAAAAGGTGTTTGTTAATAGAGGGCGATTTCAGTATAAACGGCGGCGTGTCGTTTTCCGTTCGCCCTGTAAGGGTTGAACAGGTTTATCATTACCAAAATGCTTAGCAGAATGCGACAGGCGCAATCCGGGGCTTTGAATTCATGGAAATGTTGGATAAAACACAGTTGCAATGGTT
>JAGRHQ010000138.1 GCA_020444905.1 Candidatus Competibacteraceae bacterium | reverse complement strand
CGTAGCCTTCTACGTCTCTGGGCAATTGCTGACCGAAGATTACTACGTCGCTAACAAACTCATGAAGGGCGGTTTCGGCAGCGCCAATATCGACACCAATTCGCGATTGTGCATGTCCTCGTCAGTGGCGGGACACAAACGCGCCTTCGGTTCGGACACGGTGCCCGGTTGCTACGAAGACCTGGAGGAAGCGGATCTGATCGTCCTGGTTGGCTCCAATCTCGCCTGGTGCCATCCGGTGTTGTATCAACGCATTCTCGCCGCACGCGAGCGGCGCGGCGGCAAGCCCAAGCTGGTGGTGATCGACCCGCGCCGCACTACGACCTGCGACGCGGCTGAGACGCATTTGCCCCTCAAACCCGGTTCTGATACGGCGCTGTTCAACGGGTTACTGGTGCATCTTCATCAGCAGGACCGGCTCAACCCGGAATTTCTGGATCAACATGTCGCCGGTTTCTGGTCCGCTTACCAGGCGGCGCGCGAGGTTGCGCCGAATGTCCCTGCGGTGGCTGCCCAAACCGGTTTGCCGGAAAGCGAGATTGCCGAATTCTATGGATTGTGGGGACGCACCCGAAAGGTGGTGACTGTTTACTCACAAGGCGTCAACCAGTCTGCCCACGGCAGCGACAAGGTTAACGTCATCCTCAACTGCCATCTGGCTACGGGCCGCATCGGTCAACCAGGCATGGGGCCATTCTCGGTCACCGGCCAGCCCAACGCGATGGGTGGGCGCGAAGTCGGCGGTTTGGCCAATCAATTGGCTGCACACATGGACTTTGCGCCGGATGATGTGGAGCGGGTGCAGCGTTTCTGGCAAGCGCCGGTCATCGCCCATCGTCCTGGTTTGAAAGCGGTTGAGTTGTTTCAGGCGGTTGCTGACGGGCGTATCAAGGCTCTCTGGATCATGGGCACCAATCCTGTCGTGAGCCTGCCTGACGCCGACAGCGCGCGTGAAGCCTTACAGTGCTGCCCACTGGTTGTTGTGTCCGACGCCATCGTCGATACCGATACGGTGCGTTTGGCGCACATCAAACTACCTGCGTTGACCTGGGGCGAAAAAGAGGGCACGGTGACCAATTCCGAGCGGCGGATTTCTCGCCAACGGGTCTTTCTGCCGCCGCCCGGCGACGCAAAACCCGATTGGTGGATGGTCACGCAAGTGGCCCGGCGGTTGGGATTCGGCGCGCTGTTTCCTTTCGAGTCGCCGGCGGATATTTTCCGTGAACATGCGGCTTTATCGGGGTTTGAGAATGAAGCGGGTCGCCGCGACTTCGATATCTCCGCGCTCGCCGAATTAGCCGATGCGGATTACGACGCCCTGCAACCGGTGCAATGGCCGTTGCCGCGCAGCACGACGGCAGGCGCGGCCCGTCTGTTCGGCGCGGGCGGATTCTTCACTGCTGATCGTAAAGCCCGCTGCATCGCCGTCGGTCCACGCGGACCGGCGCATGTCGTGAACGACAGCTTCCCGCTGGTGCTGAACAGCGGGCGGATTCGCGATCAGTGGCACACGATGACCCGCACCGGCAAAACCGCGCGGCTGACCAGCCATATTCCTGAACCGTATCTGGAAATTCATCCGGTGGATGCGCTGGCCTGTGGCGTCGGCGAAAATACCCTGGCGCGGGTGCATAGCCGCTGGGGTGAAATGATCGTCCGCGTGCGCACCAGCCCCGAACAGCAACCGGGCAGCGTTTTTGTCCCCATGCATTGGGGTTCGCCATTAGCGCCGCGTGGGCGGATCAATGCGGCTGTGAATCCCGTCGTCGACCCGCTATCCGGCCAGCCGGAATCGAAGCATACGCCGGTGCGCGTTCAAGCGTATCGTCCTCGCTGGCATGGGTTTCTGCTTTGCCGCCAAGCAATGGCTCCCCCTGAGGTTGAATACCGGGTCAGTATTCGCGACCGTGGTTGTTGGCGCTACGAGTTGGCGGGGGAAACCGCCGTGGAGCATTGGCCGACCTGGGCGCGCGATCTGCTCGGCGATGCCCCGGATTGGGAATGGCTGGAATTCGCCGACGCCAGCGCTGGTCGTTATCGAGGCGCGGTGCTGGTCGATGGACGGTTGCAAGCTTGCCTGTTTGTCGCCCCCAGCCATGAGCTGCCGCTACGCGGCTGGCTGGCCGGGCTATTTGCCGTTCAGAACCTCGATTCCGCCCAACGCGCCAGCCTGCTGGCCGGTCGACCGGGCCAGGGTCAGCGCGACCAGGGCCGCATCGTCTGCGCCTGTTTTGGAGTCGGACTGAACACATTAACTACTGCGATCCGTGAACAGCAATTGACTACGCCGCAAGCGATTGGCGCTGCACTGAAAGCAGGCACCAACTGCGGCTCCTGTGTGCCGGAGCTGCGGCAACTGATTGCCCAAACTTGATACTGTTTGTTGAGAAGTTCTGAATCATGGGTTCTCCTTTTTGAACAAGTGAGGTCATGGAAAAATTCCTTGCATGTTGCGAACGAAGCGCCGCAGAATTTTTATAAATATAGAATTAATAAATGAAAAACTGTCTGTTTTCTAACAGCGGAAAAACTCGTGGAAACGCCTCTAGGACAGCCCGAGCACTTGGGCCAGAATCGGCAACACCCGATCCGCCCGCGCCACGTCCACGTCCGTTTCGGTCGGGACCGGGGCGTGGGTGGAACCGCCGCGTTTGACGCGCTCGCCCATTTGCCGCCGTTCGGGGGCCGGGAAGTGGGCAAAGGTGCGGCGCAGTAACGGTAACAGCGGCGTAAACGCTTCCCCGGACAAACCGCTGACCCAACCGTCCAGAATGTCCCACAGCGCCGCGTGATGCAGCAATAGTTGGCCGCTGCCGTGCAGGAAACCCTCCAGCCACGCCGCCGCCCGCGCAGGTTCGCCGACCAGCGACAGGGCCAGCCCCATCCGGCGCGCGGTTTCCGGGGGAGGCAAAACCTCTTGCTCAAACAGCAAGCGACAGGCATATCCCGCCAGTAATCCATGCAGGTCGGCCTGATCCAGCAGCTTGGTCAGCGCCCCTCGCCAGGTCTCGGTCTGTTCAGGCGCCTGCAGCACCGTGATAGCGTCATGCATCGCCCGTACCCGGCCAAACATTTCCTCCGCCGCTTCGTCATCCAGCGAACTGCACGCCGCCGGCAGGCCAATAGCAATGCGCGTCACCAGGCCGTCCACGACGTGTCCAACCAGTCCGGCATCGGTCTGGCGCACATTGCCATAGCGCAGAATGCGCGCCAGAGGCGGCAGGCTGTCCATCAAGTGCGGGATGTCGCTGGTCAAAGCAGCGACGTTTTGCAGCCGGGCCATGACTGCGCCAATCGCTTCCGGCAATTCCGCCAATAGGGTTTGCTCAACCAGTTCCGTCAACGGACTCAATTGATCAGTATTCCGCGCGCGATCACAGGCCCGAGCGGTCGCGGCGGCCAGAATGGTGCTGCCCCACAAATTGGCTTCGATGACCGCCACCGCCAACTCGGGCTGCCATTGCAAGCGCCAATTTTCCTTGAAGGTGCCCTTGCCGCTGGCCCGTTCCACCTGCCCCCAGGAAATGTTCAACAGATTGAGTCGATGCAAAAGCTGACTGCGCTCCAGATCGTTCGGTTTGCGCAGATCAAGTTCCAGCACACGCTGACCGGCTTCCGGCGGCAGCCGCAAACGCTTTTGTAGGCGCTGCAAATCCTGTTGCAAGGGCAGCATTGGCGTGCTGTCCGGCACTTCGCCCAGGCGTTCTCCAATCAGCAACTGTTCTTCAATCAGACGGAGGGGTGTGACATCGCCATGACAGAGTACGGAGAGCGTGGCTTCGTTCAATTCCTCCTGCGTCGGTCGGGGCCGCTCGCGTAGTGCAGCCAAGGCATCGGCCAGCCGCGCTGCTTCGATCACGCTGGCGGTGGAAGCCGTTAGATCACGTTCACGCAGGAGTTGCGCCACTCGCGTTAACCAGTGAATAGTCGGTTCGCCGGCGCTTTCCCAGAGATGCTGATAGAACCCTGGTGCTTCGATGCCGGCCCCGTAACCGCTGGCATAGGTGAGTCGGCCATAGGTCCATGGCACCCAGGTCGCAGCCAGCTTGCGCTTGGGCAGCCCCTTGAGGCGAGCGGTATCCTCGCGCGCCGAGGGCAGTTCGGCCAAGGCGGGAACATGCCACGCGCCACACACTACAGCGATACGTTCAAAGCCTTCCTTGCGCGCAGCCCGTAAGTGGTTGCGCATCGCGGCTTCTCGTTGCTGCTCCAGCTCGCTCGAAGGCGATTGCGCGTCGGCTTCTACGCGCAGGGCGGACATGAGTTCCTGAATGGCCTGGAACAGTTCGTTGCTGTCCTGGCGTTGCTCGACCAAGTGTTCCCACCAGCGTTCGCTATCGCCATAACCCGCGGTCTCGGCCACCCAGCGCAACGGGTCGCGGCGGATGTCAGGGAGGATGGAATCTTCATGGTTATCTCCATCCTCGTTCTGCGCCTCGTCTTCAACGTGTTGCGACTCAATGTCTTCCGTTTCAGTAATGGCCTCATCCATCGGCCCGGCAGGCTCCGCCGCCGTCTCTGCTTCAATGTCCAGCGCCATGCGGATCGCTTGCGGCAAATCCATGAAACGCACCGGCGTCTGGCGGCGCAGTCCGTACTGAATGGCCTGCCATTCTGGGGAAAATTCGGCGAACGGATAATAAACGGCGCGGCGCGGTTCGGCGGGATCGTAGATCAGCAAGGCCACCGGCGGTTTCATGCCGGGATCAACGGCTAACGACAACAAATCCTGGGCGTCTGGCGGGCCTTCAATCAGGATCAAGTCTGGTTGCTGCTCGGTCAGCGCTTTTAGCACACTGCGCGCCGAGCCGGGACCGTGGTGGCGGATGCCGAGCAGCAGGGGATCGCTCATGACCGGCTGACTCACGAGACATCGCGGCAGGCGCGATAAAGATCCTTCCAGCCGTCGCGTTCCTTGACGATGGTTTCCAGGTACTCGCGCCAGACAATGGCGTCCTGTACAGGGTCCTTCACCACCGCGCCGACCAGACTGGAGGCTAGATCGCCAGCCTGCAAGCGTCCATCGCCGAAATGCGCGGCCAGCGCCAGTCCGTTATTCAGCACCGAAATCGCCTCAGCCACGCTCAAGGTCCCGCTGGGCGATTTCAATTTGGCCTTGCCATCCAGCGTCACCCCGGCGCGCAACTCGCGGAAGATGGTCACCAGGCGGCGAATTTCCTCCAGCGCCGGTGGTTCAGCAGGCAGCTCCAGCGCCCGGCCCAGAGCGGTCACTCGTTGCTGAACAATTCTGACTTCTTCTTCCAACGTGTCCGGCGTCGGCAACACGACCGTATTGAAGCGGCGTTTCAGCGCGCTGGACAATTCATTGACGCCCCGGTCGCGGTCGTTGGCGGTGGCAATGATATTGAAGCCCTTGATCGCCTGCACTTCGGTATCCAGCTCCGGAATCGGCAATGTCTTCTCGGACAGGATGGTGATCAGCGAATCCTGCACGTCGGCGGGAATGCGCGTCAGTTCCTCCACCCGCGCGATGCAGCCGGTTTGCATGGCGCGCATCACGGGGCCGGCGACTAGCGCCGCTGGCGAGGGACCTTCGGCCAGTAGCCGGGCATAGTTCCAGCCGTAGCGAATGGCCTCTTCGCTGGTGCCGGCGGTGCCTTGCACCAGGGCGGTGGAATCGCCGGAAATCGCCGCCGCCAGATGCTCCGACACCCAGGTTTTAGCCGTGCCCGGCACGCCCAGCAGCAATAGGGCGCGATCGGTGGCCAACGTGGCGATAGCGATTTCCATCAAGCGCGGGTTGCCGATATATTTGGGGGTGATGGTGAAGCCGTTGTCCAGCGCGCCGCCCAGCAGGTAGGTCGCCACCGCTTGGGGTGAGCGATGCCAGTTCGGCGGACGAGGACGCCGGTCCGTTTCCGCCAGAACATGCAGTTCCTCGGCAAATTGTTGTTCCGCATGTTCGCGTAGTAAGGTGCTCATGGTTCAAAGTCTCGGTGGAATAGATTCTATTCTGCAATAGCCTCGCGCATCTTCCGCCGGAAGCGTAGCTGATCAAGGCAATCCTCGACCGCCTTTTCCCATTGGCGCCATTGTTTCGCCTCTCTCGGCCAGTTGGCCGCTGCTTCCTCGCTCAATTCCGGTGGAATCCAGCGGGCGAAACCGCGCAATGCGCTGGCCAGCCACCAATCCGGTTGTTTGTCCTCGCGGATACGCTGACGCACCTGCTCCAGCATCGCCCGGGCCAGCGCGACGCTCCAGGGTCGCTCGACGTGACTGAGCACCACCAACGCGGTCGCCCGACCGCCCGACGAAGTTTCATTCATCAGATTGAGCAAGTAGGCTTCAAGACGTTCCGGCGGCAGTGCCGCAGCCAGCGCCGCCGTCAAGGTCGCATGGTCGGAATAGATCGGCAACAGCGCCTCGGCCCAGTCGGGATCGCGATGCCGTTCCGCCGCCCGCGCCCAGCCTTCCAGCAGCGCCTTGCGCCATTCATTATCGCGGCTGGCGGCTAGGATTTGCGCTGGGGTGCGTTGCCATTCCTGTTGCCAGGCCGCAGGCGGAATCGCGCCGATAATTTGGCTCAAACGCCATGCCTTTTCGCCCAATTTGACGGAAGCCGCGGGTGGTGAACCGGTGATGCCGTCGCGGCTCAGCGTGGCATCCTCTTCAGGTAGCGAAACCTCCAAGCGGTCGCGTTTACCGGGGACTAATCGCAGTAGCGCCAATGCCTGTGCGGTCAGTCGCTGCGCCAGTCGCGATTCCGGCAAACGGGCCAGCAGGTCAGCAGTGATCCGGGCAATTTCCGCGTTGCGATCATCCAACACTGTTTCCAGAAACGGCTCGTCGGCCATGCTTAACCCATCGGCCAGAACCTGGAGAAACGGCTTGCGGTGGCGGACCGGTTCGTCTTTCCAGGTCGCCGTCAGCAATTCCAGAGCGCACTCCGGCTGTATCGCACGCAATTGCCGCAACAGCGCCAGGCGTTCCTCAAATTGGCCGGTTTGCCAGAGCTGCTCATCATCGGTTTCGACGGCAAAGCTCCAGGCGGTTTGATGCCGGGCCAGCCAGCGGCCACGTTGCCCCAATGCCGGTAACAGGGCCGGACGCAGTTCCGCCTGTTTCGCGCCGGCGTCCAGCAACGCAGGCAGGCATTCCTCGGGAACGCGCCGCCCGGTCGCGCGCAACAGCGTCAACCACTCAGGCAGCAGTTCTGCGTAATGGCCTTGCAACATCAGCGTCAGATGTTCGCTGGCCCGAGCGCCGCAGACTGGCGTTTCGTCCGGTGGGCAGGGCGGTGACAACGGTCGCGGGTTAGACGCGAGTTTCTGGCCTGCTCGCCGCCACAGCGCCAGCGTCCCCGCCGCGCGCAACAATGCGCCTTCCCGATCTTCGCTATTCAATCGGGTGAGCAAATCCCCCAGCGCATTCTCGCCCGCGATCAACTGCGGCGCTTGTCGCTCAGTGCCCAACAGCGCGCACGTCACCAGTTCTTGCCACGCCATGCATGAACCTCCTTCAGAATGCCGCGAATCGTTCTTTGACCCAAGCGCCCAGCGGCCAGAATTGTTCTCCATTCCATTCACCGAACACGGTCAGCGGCGTTCCGCCGCCCAAAGCCAACAAACGCCAGCCCTCGCTGAATCCTGGATTCACCGGCAAGCGGTTCGCCGCCGAATCATGCAGCCACCAGCGATCGGCATCGCCTCGCACCGGCGTTACCTCCGCCAACATCGCTGGCAGAATGCCTAGCCATGGATGTAGCGCCAACGCTGCGGAATAGGCTTCCAGCAAGGCTGCGCCATCGGCCAATGCTGGCGGCCTGCCCTGTGCGTCGATCAGGACCGGATTGCGCAACAAGGCGCGTTGCGGGTAATGGCTGGGGAAAAAGCCCAGTTCCGCTTCAATCCAGGTTCCCGGCGCCGCAATCGGCGGCATCGGCTGGCTTTGATACGCAAAATCCAGCGTCAGGGCCAGTCGTCCGCATTCCTGTCCCCATAACCAGGCGCGCCGCACACGCAGTTGCTCTTCTTCATAGCTGCGCTGGCCGATCATCAGCCAGCGGTCGCGCACCCAGGCGTCCGCGGGTAAGTCGCCTTCCTGCCAATTCCAGCCGATGCGCGAGCGAATGTCCGCCTGCAAGGGTTCCGGCAAGCTTTCCAGGCGCCGGTAGCCTTCCAGCAGCAGATACAGCGAGCCGAGTTCCGCCAGCAGGCGTTCACCCCAGCCTTCGCCACTGGCCGGGATGCTGGCCAGGTTTCGCAGCCAGCGGGCCAACCCCGGAGCTTGGGCGTCGACCAGTCGCGCCGCCATGCCATCCCAGTAGCGCGCTGGTTGTTGTTGAGCATGCGCCAGTCCCTGCCGCGCCAGATCACGCAGCCAGCGCTCCAATTCTTCCAATCCCGCATCCACTTTGCGCTGCCGTTCCGCCATGCGTTTATCCTTGGCGGCAGCCCGTTTGGCTTGTTGTTCAGGATCGAAATCAGCGTCAGGACTGGCTCGCGCCGCCTTGCGTTTAGCGCTTTGCTCACGCTTGGCCAGCCATTCATTGAGCCAGTCCGGCGGTTCGCCCAGTTGCACCGTTTCGGGCTGACCGGACGCCATGAGCAGCAGACCCAGGGCGTGTTTGCAGGGAAATTTACGACTGGGGCAGGTGCATTTGAAGGCGGGTTCAGCCGGATCAACGCAGACCTGATAGAGCGCGCTGCCCTTGCATTCGCCCCACAGGGCGCGGTCGTTCTGGCCAAGCGCGGTCCATTTGCCTGGACGCGCCAAGCCACGGGCGGCTTTGACGGAGGCGTCATCCGGGGCCAATGCAATAATCTGTTCAGCAGTTAAGGCAAACATGAAGGAGTGAGGCTTTTCAGACAGCCACAGCGCTTATGTAGGTTTTCGCTTCAATGACGGTCAGCCCCCGTCTAGTTTTCGGGGACGGCCTTTTCTTTCTCGCTACTGTCACAGTCCTTGTCAAGATATAGCTCGTTTAGCGCTTCCTTACGTTCTGTAATCTTTGCTTGATCGTCGACGGATTGATTCTGGTTGGCCGCTGCTATCATAGTAGCAGCCAGAACTGCTGGCCCAACCATTGGAATAACAGCGAGGCCCGCAGTAGCAGCGCTGGTAGTGGCAAGACCAGCGCTCGCCGCGGTTGCGAGGGTAGTTACCGTTTCTGATTGCTCCTCATCTGCATCGGCCTTGTCTTGAAGCATGTCAAGCTTATCAAGCTCATTGGTGAGCTCATCGCATGTCAAATTGACATCGGATTGTTCGGTGTATTCGACAGCTACTTCAGAATCCTTCACAGGCGTTGTAACACATCCTGCAAGTAATATCATGTAACAGATTAATGAATATTTCGATGGTGGTAAGCCATTAAAAAAGGCCATGAAGTTGCCCCCTTACAGATAAATTTTCAAAATAATTAGTTATGTAAATTTTCTGTGATCACTGGAACCGTCATTGCTCACGCCCACGCTTCTGCGTGGAACGCCGCCCCGGACCGCTCGAGTGGCCTACTCCCACGCTGGAGCGTGGGAGTAGGCCTCTAACCCGCACTACTGGTTATGGATTGGACTGCACACTGTCAATCCAACCCCAAGCCATTACTTCACCGCCCGGTTATCCACCAGATCGGTGACCACATTGGGATCAGCCAGAGTAGAGGTATCGCCCAGCGCATCCACTTCATTAGCCGCGATCTTGCGCAGAATGCGGCGCATGATCTTGCCGGAGCGGGTCTTGGGCAGACCGGGCGCCCATTGCAGCGCGTCAGGCGAGGCGATGGGACCAATCTCCTTACGGACATGCGCGACCAGTTCCTTGCGCAATTCCTCGGTCGGAGTGACGCCGACCTTCAAAGTGACATAGGCGTAGATGCCCTGGCCCTTGATATCATGCGGGAAACCA
>JAGRHQ010000137.1 GCA_020444905.1 Candidatus Competibacteraceae bacterium | reverse complement strand
GGCTGCAAGCCATGGCCCGGCTTAAAACCCTGAGTGGCGCCGAACGCTACGCGATCCTGCTGCCGATTAATGAATGGCAGTTGCCAGTCATTCTCGCCCTGCAACACGGCGCGGACTTGCTGCGCGACCGAAACCAGTACGGCCATTTTCAAGATCCCCGCTTCCGTGAGGCGTTTACCTTTTATCTCAGCCTGTTTGACGAGGGGCTGGCGCCGCCGGTCAGCCATAGCCAGATGACCAACATCTATCAGGAATTCGCTAATGGCGCTTTCGCCGTTTATGTCAGCGGGCCGTGGAATATCGGTGAGTTTGGACGGCGGTTGCCCGTGGCGATGCAAGGGAAGTGGATAACAGCGGCGTTGCCGGGCGCATCGCTGGCCGGCGGCGCCAGCCTGGCGCTGAGCCGAACGTCGCCACGTCAGGAGGCTGCATGGAAACTGCTGGAGTATCTCGCGCAGCCCGAACAACAAGCGCGATTTTACCAATTGACCGGCGATCTGCCGGCCCGACAGTCGGCTTGGAGCGCTCCGGTGTTGGCGAGCAACCGCTACGCCCAAGCCTTCCGCCAGCAATTGCAGCAGGTTCAACCCACGCCGCCGATTCCGGAATGGGAGCGCATCGCCAATCGCATTGCCTATTACGCCGAATTGGCGGTGCGTCAGGAAATGTCGGTCGATGAAGCGCTAACCGCGCTGGATCGAGATGTCGACCAAATTCTTGAGAAGCGCCGGTGGTTGCTGGAGCAGGGTCTAACGCCATGATTTATCACCCGCATTTACGCATTTCCAGCGCCTGGGCTTTTCTAGCGCCGGCCTTGTTATTGATTGCCGTGTTCTTCTTTCTGCCCATATTTGCGGCATTATTGTTGAGTTTTACCGATTTCGACATTTATGCGCTGGGCGATCTCGACCGCTTGCGCTTTATCGGCTTTAGCAACTATCTGCAACTTCTGCAAAGTCCGCTGTTCTGGACGGCGCTCGGCAATACCTTTTATTTTGTCATTGTTGGCGGACCACTGTCAGTGGCGGTTTCCCTGGGTGCGGCGCTGCTGGTGAATGCGCCGCTAACCCGCTTTCCCGGCTTCTTCCGCGCCGCGTTCTTCCTGCCGGTAGTCACTACGCTGGTGGCGGTGGCGGTGGTTTGGCGTTATCTCTACCATCCCCGCTATGGATTGCTGAATTATCTGCTGAGTCTGGCAGGTGTCGATCCCATCGATTGGCTGGGTGACCCGGATTGGGCGATGCCGGCGATCATCCTGATGGCGGTCTGGAAGAATTTCGGTTTCAACATGATTATCTTTATCGCCGGTTTGCAGAATATTCCGACGCAACTTTACGAGGCGGCGCGCATTGATGGCGCAGGCGCTTGGCGGCAGTTTCGCTACATCACCCTGCCGTTGTTAGGACCGACCTTTCTGTTCGTGGCCTTAATGACCATGATCGGCTATTTTCAGGTGTTTGCGGAACCTTATGTGATGACCCAGGGCGGACCGGCGAATCGCACCTTGAGCGTGGTGCTGCTGATGTATGAAGAGGGCTTCCGCTGGTGGAACATGGGTTACGCTTCGGCAGTGGCGTTTGTATTGTTCGCGCTGATTCTGGCTGGAACGCTGCTGCAATTGAAGCTGCGGCAGAGAGAACCCTCGTGAATCGATTGATCAATCGTTTGCTGCCGGCTTTGTGGTACAGCCTGCTAGCGCTGGGCTTGTTACTGACGCTGACCCCGTTGTGGTGGATGATCGCGGCGTCGCTGATGCCGCCCGGCGAAGCGACCAGCTATCCGCCGCGCCTGTGGCCGAGCGCGATGACTTTTGAACATTACAGAGCGCTGTTCACGCGCCTTGATCTCGCCCGGTATCTGTTGAACAGTACGCTCCTGGCCGGCGCAGTGACCCTGATTTCACTGTTCATCAACTCTATGGCTGGCTACGCTTTCGCCAAGTTCCGCTTCCGGGGCCGCGACCGGTTGTTTCAGAGTTTGCTGGCGGCGCTGGTCATTCCCGCCCAGGTCGCGATGCTGCCGCTGTTTTTGCTGCTTAAGCAATTTGGGCTGATCAATACCTACTGGGGTGTGATTATTCCCGGCATGGCCAGCATTTTCGGTATCTTTTTAATCCGCCAATATTTACTGGCGATTCCCGATAGCCTGCTGGATGCGGCGCGCATGGATGGCGCCAGCGAATTTCGCATCTACTGGTCGCTGGTGCTGCCGCTGTGCCGACCGATCCTGGTCACGCTGGGGATTTTTACTTTCATGGGGACGTGGAATGATTTTATGTGGCCGCTGATCGTGCTGACCGACAGCGCAATGCAGACTCTGCCGGTTGCGTTAGCCAATCTGCTGGGCGAGCATGTGCAGGATACCGAATTGATGATGGCCGGTTCGGTGCTGACCGTGTTGCCGGTCATGCTCTTGTTCGCCGTCCTGCAACGCTACTACATCGCCGGCATCATGCTGGGTGGGATCAAGGGATAAGAACCTGAGACCTGATGGCCAAACCTGGAAAAAAGTGAAGAGAACCCAATTCATGTCTCCCGAAAACCTGATCTGGATCGATTTGGAAATGACCGGCCTGGCGCCCCAGGCGGATTACATTATCGAAATCGCCACCATCGTGACCGATAGTCAGCTCAATATTCTCGCCGAGGGACCCGTGCTGGCGATCCATCAGAGCGATGAGGCGCTGGCGATAATGGATGACTGGAATCAGAAACAGCATGGCGAATCCGGGTTGATTGCCCGGGTCCGCGCCAGCCGCATTGACGAGCGCGAGGCTGAATTGCGCACTCTGGAATTTTTGCGCCCGCTCGTTCCCCGCGATAAATCGCCGATGTGCGGCAACAGCATTTGTCAGGACCGGCGCTTTCTGGCGCGCTGGATGCCGGAACTGGAAGCCTGGTTCCATTACCGCAATCTGGATGTGAGCACGGTGAAGGAGTTGGGGCGGCGCTGGTATCCCGAACGGATCAAGGGCTTTAACAAGTCCTCGACCCATTTGGCGCTCCAGGATATTCGCGATTCGATTGAAGAACTCAGATTTTATCGGGAACGATTGTTTGTCGCAGCGCCAGACGGAAGCTGAAGCAATCTCAGGTTTCGATCGGCAAAGCCGGATCGTTGCCCCATTCCGACCAAGCGCCCGGATAGCCGCGCAGCCGTGAATAACCCAGGTGACGCAACACCCAGTAGGTATGCGCCGAACGGTGATGCGTTTGACAATACACAATCACTTCTTTGTCCGGAGTGACGCCGCGAATTTCCAGCATTTCACGCAAAACCGGATCGGGTTGGAAACGTAATTGCCGTTGCGAATCCATGGCGTCGGTCCAGTTCAGATTCACCGCGCCGGGGATGTGGCCGCCGCGGACCGCCCGCACATCCGCCCCGGCGTATTCAGCGGCGGTGCGGGTATCCAGCAACGCCACATCCGCTTGGCCCAGTCGCGATAGAATATAATCACGGTCGGCAATGGCCTCTGGGTTTACGAACTGGGCTTGATACGTGCGGCGTTCTGGATGGCGAAACTGGGCTTCCAGCGCCCCGCCGACGGCGTCCCAGGCATGAATGCCGCCGTTGAGCATGGACAGCCGCTCGTGCCCCAGCGCCGCCAGCGTCCACAGCAACCGGCCCGCGCGGCCGTTGCCCTCCTCGTCATAAGCAGCCACCTGCTGCTCCGGAATCAACCCAAGCCGTGAGAACACTTGGCTCAAGTCACTCTCCGCGGGCAATAGACCCATTGCCGGCGGTTTGATCCGAATCAGCTCCGAGTACGCCAGGTGAACCGCGCCCGGAATATGGCCGGCGGCGTAACTGGCCGGATCGCAGAGATCAACGATTAAAACCGCCGGATCGGCCAGATGGGTTTGCAACGACTCCGGCTCAATCAACGCGGGCAAGCAGGTTGCAGAGGACATAACAGGCATACTCCTGAAAAGGCTTATCGAGACTTTCAATATGGCGAATAACCCACATCATCACAAGTTGCCACCGCGCACGCAACGGTATCTGGTCACTGGCATTCCAACGGTCATTCCGATTTGGCTCATCTGGCTGGTTTTCGGATTGGTCTTACGCCAGTTGACCCGCATCGGGTTACTCTGGGCGCGAGCGCTTTCCAACGCGATTGACGACGACTTGCCGATGCTGTCCAATTGGCTGCTGAAATCCTGGTTTCAGAATCTGCTGGCGGCTGCAAGAATCCAAGCCATTGCGTAATGTGGCAAAAGCAGGTAGCGTACCGCGCTTTCACGGAATATGACGATTATAAACATGCGGATCGAATCCCCCCTGAGCTTGTATACCGGCATCGTACCTCCCGAATGGATCGATTATAATGGCCACATGAACGTAGCTTATTACGTTCTGGCCTTTGACCATGCGACCGACGCCCTCATGGATTATTTGGGCATGGGTCAGGACTACCGTGAAAGCCAGCAATGCTCCGCTTTCGTGGTGGAAAGCCATGTCAACTATCAACGCGAACTCGTTGCGGGCGATCCCATGCGCGTCACCACGCAATTGCTGGGTTTCGACAGCAAGCGCATTCACTATTTTCACCGTCTCTACCATGCCACGCGCGGATTCCTGTCAGCGACCACAGAACTCATCGTGATTCATGTAGACCTGACTGAACGGCATAGCGCGGCGATGCCCCTGCCGGTACTCGACCGGCTGGGCGACCTGATGACTCAGCACCTTCAGTTGCCGCGACCTCTACAGTCAGGCCGGGTCATCGGCGTGCGCGCTAAACCCGCAGTTGCTGGAGTTACAGCAATTACGCCTTCCCTGGCATTGTCCCGAGGCCAGCGTTGACTGTTCGATCATGGAAAGTCGGGGCCAATCGAGATCGTTTTTTTGTTATGCTGGGAGCATGATGTTGTGATCCTCCCATGAAGTTGTCTCTTGTGAAGGCCACGCCGCACATACCGCGGACAATCGCGCAATTCCTGCCGCGAATACTGCCCCATTCCGAAACCGGATCGCGGGTGACCGTGATCGCTGTCAACATACTACTGGTGATCGCTCTGGCGCACACGCTGGCCGGGTTGACTTTGGCGATGCTGACCGGCCAATTGTCATCCCCGATTCAGATGACAACAGAGCCAGCAGCGGGATTGGCGACCGGCGAAGGTTCTATTTCCCAGCAGCCGGCGGATGTCGCCGCTATCGGTGCGTGGCATCTCTTCGGCAAGGTTGAAACCCATCGGCCGGTAGCTCCGCCGCCGGTTGTTGTGCCGGTCACGCCACTGAATCTGCGCCTAGTAGGCGTTTTTTTCACCGAACGCAACCGGGGTTCAGCGCTGGCGCTCATTGCCGATGGCAATGGTCTGGAGCGGGGCTATCGAATTGGCGATCCCTTGCCCGGAGGCGCAAGGCTGGAACGGATTGAACGCGACCAGGTCGTGGTGTCCCGCAATGGTCGAGAGGAACTGATCAAGCTACCGAAGCTGGATGATCCTAATCGTCCGGTAGTCGCGCCCGAACCGCCGGAACCACCGATGCCAGTGGAAGAACCAGGGCCGACGACGTTTAATGCGCCCCAGGCGATTGACGCCAGTGACATTGCTGGACGATTGCGCGGCGAAGCGTCAAGCCGGCCCCAGGCGTTGGAGGATATCGCCTTTGCCAGTCCTTATGTGCAAAATGGCCAGTTCATGGGTTTCCGGTTGCGGCCAGGGCGCGACCGGCGCATTTTCCAGCAACTCGGTTTAAGCGGTGGCGACGTACTGACCGAGATCAACGGGATGCGCCTGAATAGCCCGGCCCAGGGCCTGGCGCTCCTGCAAGAATTGATAAGCGCCAGTCAAATTGACGTTCGAGTGTTGCGTAATGGCGCCGAAGTTCCTCTGACCTTTACCCTGGATGGCTCGTAACCGGGGACCTCGCTGGGGAACGGTTGCCCTGGCTACCGTGTCTACTGATTTTTTTGAAGATAACCATGACTCATTGGCTTAACAAACGGCTGACTTCCCGACGCTATACTTTGCGCCGCCAAATCCTGGCGGCATTGCTGGGCGGGCTGCTGGCATTGCCAGCGCTGGCTGCGCCGGTGACCCTGAATCTCAAGGATGCCGACATCAATGCGCTGGTTGAAAGCATGTCTGTGCTCACCGGCAAGAATTTCATCGTTGATCCCCGCGTCAAGGGCCGGGTGACGATTATCTCGTCCAAACCGATGGACGAGAAGGAACTTTACGAAGTATTCCTGGCGGTGCTGGGCGTGCATGGCTTCGCGGCGGTGCCGGGTGACAAGGTGATTAAAATTGTTCCGGCAGCGGGCGCCAAGCAGGAAAGCGTACCCACGGTAGACCAATCACGCGGAACTGAGCCGGATCAAGTGGTGACCCGGGTAATCCAGGTTCAGAACGTGTCTGCCGCACAAATTGTGCCGATTCTGCGTCCCCTGATTCCTCCACAGGGCCATTTAGCTGCGTACACGCCGACCAATGTATTGATCATTTCCGACAATGCATCCAATGTCGAGCGCATCGCCAGCATCATCAGCCGTATTGATCTGGCCAGCAACGAGGAAGTCGAAATCGTGGCTTTGCAGCATGCGTCGGCCACCGACATCGTGCGGGTGCTGACTGCGCTGGAGCAGGGGAAAGCGCGAACCGATCCAGCCGCCGGCGTGGGGGCGCCCACGCGCATGGTGGCGGATGAACGCACTAACAGCATTCTGTTGAGCGGCGATCAGACCTCGCGGGTGCGGCTGCGGACCCTGATTGCTCATCTGGATACCCCGGTGGATGCCGGCGGCAATACCCAGGTCATTTATCTGCGCTACGCCAAGGCCAAGGATTTGGTGACTGTGCTCCAGGGCGTCAGCAAGAATTTAAGCAATGAAGTCGCGCGTAATGCCCCGATTCCCGGACAACCGGGCGGTGCCCCCGGCGGTAGCGTCAGCAGCAGCAGCGGGAGCAATCTGGTCGATATCCAGGCCGATGAAGCGACCAATGCCCTGGTCGTGACCGCGCCGCCGGATATCATCCGTTCGCTGCGGTCGGTCATCGCTCAACTGGATATTCGCCGGGCGCAGGTGCTGGTCGAGGCGGTTATTGCCGAGATTTCCGCGGAAAAGACCGCGCAACTGGGCGTGCAATGGGCCGTCGATTCCAGCGAACAGGGCTTGGTGGGTTTTACCAATTTCGACGCTGGCGCTTCCAGTCTCGCCAATATAGTCAGTCTGGCTGCGCAGATTGATGAAGGCAGTACTTCGTCGATTCAGGCTTCGCAGGTTCCACAGGGCATTCAATTGGGGGTTGGCGATTTCACGGGAACCAACCGGTTCGGCGCATTGATCAGCGCTTTGGCCAAGGACGCCGACACCAACGTGCTGTCCACTCCCACGGTGGTGACTATGGATAATGAAGAGGCGGAGATTATCGTGGGTCAGAATGTGCCCTTCGTGACCGGCAGTTACACGACGACGACTTCTTCGGGCAGCAGCACCAGCACCCAGGTCGGCAATCCCTTTCAGACCATTCAGCGCGATGATGTCGGCATCAAGCTCAAGGTGAAACCGCAGATCAATGAAGGCAATGCGGTTAAGCTGGAAATTTCGCAGGAAGTTTCCAGCGTGGTGCCTTCGGCCAATGCCGCGACTCAGGGGCCGACGACCAACAAGCGATCGATTAAGACCATTGTGATGGTCGAGAACAACCAGATTCTGGTGCTGGGCGGACTGATCGACGATCAATTAACCGAAAGCGCGCAGAAAGTGCCCTTGCTCGGCGATGTGCCACTGCTGGGAAATCTGTTTCGCTATCGGGATACGAATAAGTTGAAACGCAATTTGATGGTGTTCCTGCATCCGATCATTTTACGGGATCCAGCCCAAGGAACCTTATACACCAGTGACAAGTATAGCTATATCCGTGAACAGCAATTGGCCGCCCGAGAGAAAACCGATTACCTGTTGCCCGATGTGCAACCGCCGCTGCTGAAGCCCCCGGAAGAGGTCAAACAGCAGGGAACCATTCTCAATATGACGCCCGCTGAGACGCCTCCCCCGCCTCCCCCGCCTCCCCCGCCGGTGGAGCCGCCAGCGGAATTTGGATTTGGCAACAAGTGACCATGAGTGTTGAACCCGTGCCGGTTACCCCGAGCAGCGAGTCATCCCGCGTTCCCTATCAGCGCCTGCCTTATGCCTTTGCCAAGCGGCATGGCGTACTCGTACTCGATGCGCGTGAAGGCGGCGTCGGCATTGCCTGCCGTCCCGGCGTGAGCGTCCGCAGTCTGGCCGAGTTGCGACGTCATTTGAACGCGCCGCTTCGTCCGGTCCCGGTTCCGGCGGAACAATTCGAACGCCTGTTGCAGGACGCCTACGAGGGTGACAGCAATGGCGCGGCGCGAATGATGGAAGATTTTGGCGAGGATATTGATCTCAACCAGGTCGCGCTGAGTTTGCCGGAGCCGGAGGATCTGCTGGAAAGCGCCGATGACGCGCCGATCATTCGTTTAATCAATGCCTTGCTGACTGAAGCGATCAAGGAGAATGCTTCGGACATTCATATCGAGTCCTTTGAGAACCGCTTGCTGGTGCGGTTCCGGGTAGACGGGGTGTTGCGTGAGGCGTTGCAACCACCGCGCGCCCTGGGACCGCTGCTGGTGTCCCGCGTCAAGGTCATGGCGCATCTGGACATCGCCGAGAAGCGCTTGCCGCAGGATGGGCGGATTTCCCTGAAAGTCGCCGGGCGACCGGTGGATGTGCGGGTATCGACCCTGCCGACCGGTCACGGCGAGCGGGTGGTATTGCGTCTGTTAGACAAGCGGGAAGGACGGCTGGATCTGCAACATCTGGGCATGGAGCCGGGCGACGAGGCCCGCCTGTTGCGGCTGATCCACCGTCCGCACGGCATTCTGCTAGTGACCGGCCCCACCGGTTCCGGTAAAACCACGACGCTGTACGCGGGACTCATTCAACTGAATGACCGCAAGCGCAATATCATGACAGTTGAGGATCCCATCGAGTATTACCTGGACGGGATCAGCCAGACCCAGGTCAATACGAAAGTGGAAATGACCTTTGCCCGAGGGTTGCGCGCCATTCTGCGCCAGGACCCAGATGTGGTGATGGTCGGTGAAATCCGCGATCTGGAAACGGCTGAAATCGCTGTGCAGGCTTCGCTGACCGGTCATCTGGTGCTGTCGACCCTGCACACGAACAGCGCAGTGGGCGCTATTACTCGACTGCGCGACATGGGCGTGGAGCCATTCCTGTTGTCCTCTTCATTGATCGGGGTGTTGGCGCAACGGTTGGTGCGCAAGCTCTGCCCGCATTGCAAGCAACCGCATCTCGCTACGGCCTCCGATCTCCAAACGCTGGGCATCGCTCCGACCGCCTCGCCGCCCACGCTTTCTCTTCCCGCTGGCTGCGAACGCTGCAATCAATCCGGCTATCGGGGCCGCACCGGCATTTTCGAGCTGGTGACCGTGGATGAAACGATGCAAACCTTGATTCACGAAGGCAAGGGCGAGCAGGAGATGGAGCGTCATGCCCGCTTGTCCAGCCGCAGCATTCGTGACGATGGCTGCCGCCGGGTGCTGGCCGGCGATACCGCGCTGGCGGAACTGGTGCGGGTCACGCGGGAAGATTGACAAGTAAAGAACTCCGCCGCAAGCAGCGGGGGTAAGCATTCACCTCCCCCCTTTGAAAAAGGGGGGTCGGGGGAGATTTCGCATGGTCGCTGGGGCCAGAATCCCCCCTAGCCCCCCTTTGCTAAAGGGCAGGGCTGTTAAGTCCTCATCAAGTCGCAATAATTTTCAACAATTTTTTGACATTTGATGCAAAAAATATCGCACCGGCCTTAATTTCCAATCGGCAGGTGATAAACCTCCGCCTTATGATCTTTAAAAATTTAATCCGGTATCTCTAGGCCCACGTAGC
>JAGRHQ010000136.1 GCA_020444905.1 Candidatus Competibacteraceae bacterium | reverse complement strand
CATTGCAGCGCACACAGCGTTGAAAAGGCTGAATCGCCCGCTGGAGATCGAAGCGTTCGATGACTTCTTCGATTTGCCGACGGGGATCAACCGCTCGAACGTAGTAACCGCGCGTCACGACCGCCCGCTTGAGCAAGTCGCGATCGCGGGTCAACAAAATCCGGTGTTCCTCACTGGCCAGACACGCCAGTTCGGCATCCTCGTAATCGTTGCGGTACAGCGTGTCAAAGCCCAACAAGCGGAGATAGCGCGCCAGCTTGCCCAGATGAACATCCAGCACAAACCGGCTAATCCGTAATGGGTAAGGCCGCACCCGAATCATCGACTGTACGTCAAATGCCTCGAACATCGGATAAACGCTGATCCGGTCGCCATCCTGCACGATGTAGGAAAAATCTACGGAACAGCCATTGACCAAAATCAGTTCGATTTCAGTGTGGGGGACGCCTTGCGCTTCGATCATATCCTTGATCGATGCTCGTCGTTGAAAATCATGACTAAAGCAGACCTTGCGCCGCTCCTGCGGCAGAAAGTCGTTGAGTTCCTCATAGAACCGCATGGAGCAAGAACTTTTTCGCATGATTTGGGCCACCTGACATTCGGGCATCCCTACTGGAAGCCACAATCGTATGACTTCTTTCTATGAGATTCCAGTCATAATGGATTATGAACCTTTTGCGCCAACGCAGCGATCAAGCTGCAATGATTATGGAGAGAATGCGATTCGTCCGCCAATATCAACCCTGGCGAAAAGCTATAATACGAAAGCGAGAATAAAACGGTTATTTACAACCTCCACTGAAATTCATGGTAAATAGCTAGACCGCAACCGCGGCCTGGGGAAGAGAGCGAACCAACCCCAATTCCATGAATGAACGCTGCCTATTATGTCTTTCAAAATCACCGGTACGATTACTGTCCTGATCGCTTTTGTCCTGAGCTTGGCGGTGTTGATGAATTACGCCAAATTCGAGCGCACTTTCAACAACCTGACAGAATCACGGCTGGCTTTTCTGGTTCAGGATCTGCGCGACACGCTGGAATTCGGTCTCGATCTGGGCCTCGACCCCGCCGCCATGGCCAATACCGCCGCGATCCTGACCCGTGAAGCCGCCCAGGATCCGCACATTCTTTCCATCAGTGTTTTCAACGAACAAGGCGACATCCTGCACCAGTACCAAAGCGAACTCCTGAGCCATGATCCGGTCGCGCCCCTCGCGTCAATCTGGCTGCAAACTGTGTTGCAAACGACCTCCAAAACGCCTCAACACGCCAGCGATCTCGAGACGCTCATGGTGGGGATTCCTCTGATCAACAACTTTGGCCGTACGGTGGGCGGTCTGGTCCTGCGCTATGACCGATCTTTCTATGACCAGGAATTGCAACAAACCTTGTTTCGCCTGATCCGCGCCGCCCTGCTGATTCTGGTCGCAGCCAGTCTGATTGCGCTGCTCGGCGTCTGGCTGCTGTTCCGGGGCACCCGGCGCGAATTGCGGCAGATCAGTGTTGCGCTTGAAGATTTTCTGGAAAATCGGCGTACCTCCGCCTTGTCGCGTAATGGTGATTCGGTGCTGGCCGCGCTTGAGACTGCGGCTGAACTGAAAAGCCGGGAATTCCAGCAACGCCTGGTCCAGGCCGCCCGAATTCTCTGTCTTGAACAGCGGTTGGCGGGTCAGGCGCGTCATGGGAAAGCGTATTCGAGTGAGGGGATCCAATGACCGCTTCTTCCCGGTTTACCCAATTATTCGCCTTGACCCTCGGTTTGATCATCGTTGCGCTGGTGGGTATTTCGCTGTATGCCGCTGTGGCGCTTGAAAAAAGCCTGATGCCGCAACTGGACCGAAAAATGCTCACAGTGGGCGCAGCGGTCAACGCCAAGCTGGAGCGTGCGTTGCGTTATGAAATTCCGCTGAAAAGTCTACCCGGCGTAGCGGATTTTTTCGGCACGGTGCTTGCTGCCGATGCTGATTTAGCCTATCTGGCGCTGACCCGCCAGGATGGCGCGATCCTCTACCAGTACGGAACATCGCTTCCCCGACCAGAACAACTGGCTCAGGCAACCGCTGCAATTCTGCAAAAATCGCCTGCTTCCCAAGGTGCCGCTTCCGTCGATCCCGCCAGGAAATCCTGGCCGGTTCAAACATTAGCCGCCCGCCCCCTGGGTGATTTCTATAATCTGGCTCTGCCGCTCAAGTCAGGCGAAACCGTGGCTGGGGTTTTGCATATCGGCGCTGACGCCGACTTCGTTGTGCAAAAAGTTCAGGAAATGCTGTTTGATATCGCCACCGTCTTCGTCATCGCTATCTTAGTTGCCTTTGAGCTGTTGCTGCTCATTGTTCATCACTATCTCATCACGCCCATCAACCGGCTGGAAGTCGTTCTCCGCTATGTCGCGGAGGGCGATCTGAGCCATACCCTGCCGGTTCCCCGTGATGCGACCGGTTGGCTCGCCCGTTTGTTAAATCAGTTGGTAGAGCGTCTGAACGCCGCTTATCAACAAATCTTGCGCCAGGCGGCTTACCTGCAATCCGTGACGCCAGCGGCGGCGAACCGACTCTCCAACAATCTGGAACAACTCTGGCGCGGCTTCACCCTGGCGCCGGAGGGTCGCCTCACGCCCTATCAGCCGGCTGATTTGTTCGGCGCGCGAGTCGCTACCTTCCTGTTTATTTTCGCTGCCGAACTCTCGCAGCCCTTTCTGCCATTGTATGCGCGCATCTACGCCACGGATTTGGCGAATCCTCCTTCCACATTATTGATCAGTCTACCTTTAACTATTTTCACCTTGACCGCCGCGTTGACCATGCCACTGGCCGGTTGGCGATTTGAGCGGGTCGGCAGTTCGCGCACCTTCGCTGAAGGCGCGTTGCTGATGACCCTTGGACTTGTTGGAACTGGTTTGGCATTCAGCTTTTATGACTTGTTGGGTTGGCGAGCATTGACCGCAATGGGTTACGCCTTCATGTATGTGGCCTGTCAGAGCTATGTCGTTGCCAACGCCTTACCCCGGCAGCAAGCCAGAAGCAGCGCTTTGTTTGTAAGTGGCTTGATGGCCGCCACCATCTGCGGTCCGGCGATTGGCGGCATCTTGGCCGATCACATTGGTTATACCGCCACCTTCGGTTGCGCAGCTATCCTGGCATCGGGTTCTGGAATCATGGCCTTTCGTTTACTCAGAACTGCGCCGATGCCCAAACTCCTGCCGCGTCAATCGATGCGCGGCATGATTCGGGCTATGGCGGGCAATGGACGTTTTATGCTGCTGATGCTGTTCGCCGCCATTCCCGCCAAATTGTTGCTCAATGGTTTTCTGTTCTTTCTCGTGCCGCTGACGCTGAGTAATTTTGGCGATAGCCGCTCGGAAATTGGGCGGATTGCCATGATTTACGGACTGGCTGCGTTGTTTCTGGGGCCGGTCTTCGCCCGCTTGGCCGACCGCTTTGTCCTGCATGGGCTGCTGGTCGGCGCGGGGGGGTTGCTGACCGGCTTTGGTCTGATACCGGTATTTTTCTTTCCCACCACGACCGGGGTGCTGATCGGGGTGCTGCTCTTGGGCATTGGTCAGGCCATGAGTATTTCTTCGCAGTTGGCGCTAGTGACTAATATTGGACGAGCGTCGATTGAACAGTTTGGCCAGGGACCGGTGCTGGGCGGTTATCGATTAATCGAACGCCTGGGCGGCGCGGTGGGACCACTGGTTGCCGCCAGTTTTACCACGGCCTTCGGTTATCCGGGGGCGATTACCCTCTTCGGGATGCTGGGAGTACTCACCGCCACTGTATTCAGCTTCAGCTTCCTGATCCTGGGGATCGAACCCGAAGCGGACGATGAACTGCCGCCCCTTGAACCTCAGGAAGCCTGATCATGCCTCGACGCTACCTCTGTCTGTTGCCGATCCTGCTATTGATGTTGACGGGCAGCGTCGTTGCCAGCCAGTCCCTTCACCCTAATCCGCGCTCGTCGGAAGGAAGCGTCCGGGAAGCCGAGGGTCAACGCTTTCGGATCCTGATGCTGCTTTGGCGCGGCGAAACGCAGGTGGAAGCCGGTTTCAGAGCCTACCTTGCGGAACATCAATTACCTTTCGATCTGATCATCCGCGACGCTGGCCAGGACCCGACCCGGATTCCTGATCTGATCGCCGAAGCCCGGCAGATCAAACCGGACCTGGTTTATACCTGGGGCACTCCATTGACTCTGGGCGTGGTCGGTCCCTATGACCGGATTGATCCAGACCGCTATTTAACGCAAATCCCCGTGGTCTTCACCATGGTCGCTTACCCAGTGGAATCGCGCATCGTTCCTGCCTTCGCCTCATCCGAACGCAATGTCACCGGCACGACCCATACCGTTCCCGTGGAAGCGCAAATCAAGGCCATGCGCGCCTATCGCTCCATGAAGCGGTTGGCCGTGTTGTACAATCCTACCGAACCCAATTCCGTGATCAACATTGGCGAGTTGCAGCGCGCCGCCCAGCATCTGGATTTTGAGTTGCTCGCCGAGTCTGTGCCCCTGAATCATGAAGGACGTCCCGACTCCGACGCTTTGCCCGAGCTGGTCAACCGCCTGGTTGTGCGGGAACCGCAATTCCTTTATCTAGGACCGGATACCTTCATTGGCGAACATCGCCAAACGCTGACGCGCGAGGCATTGCGTCACCACCTGCCGGTATTCGCCGCTACCGAACGCCCCATCTTCGATAGCCCCATCACCCTCGGGCTGGTGGCGCCCTATTGGCATCTGGGTCGTTTCACCGCCTTCAAGGCTGAACAAATCCTGCTCAAGAACCAAAAGCCCTGGGATATTCCGATTGAGACCCTCCATCGACTCACCTATTTTGTCAAGTTGCCGGTCGCTCGCCAACTGGACCTTTACCCGCCACTGGCGATCCTCAATTATGCTGAGGTGCTGGAATGAGCCTTGATCACCGGATTGAAGTCCCAACTGACTTTTGCCGCATCGGACTGCTTACCCGGCGAGACGGCCAACCGGTGCAGGTTCCCTTTTTTGCTCGTCTGCTGGAACCGGCTGCGCTGGCTGAAGTGCAGGACATCCATCAGGAAGCGTTGCGCAGAGTGCCGGAGCCGGGACTGGTGCGGGTGGACTCCGAGGCTTTTTTTGCCCACCACTTCAGCGGCGAAGGACGCACCCTGGGCGTGTTCGCCGGGGATCGGTTGATCGCCTATGGGATTCTGGGCTTACCGGCGGGACCGGATTACCGCTATGACCGGTTCCTTGAGGATCTGGGTCTGCCGGCCAGCGAATGGAACCGGATGGCCCAGTTGATCGGGGTGGCGGTGCGGCCCGAGTGGCGCGGCAACGGCTTGCATCGCCGTTTGTGCGAGTGGCGCTTGGAATTGGCTCATGCCGTTCATCGTTGGCAGGTTGCCGCAGTTTCCGCGCCCGGTAATCCGTACAGTTGGCGTAATCTGCTGGCGGTTGGGCTGCGGATCAAAGGCGTCAAGTGGCTCAGCGGCGATCAGCTTCGCTATCTGCTCCATGCCGATCTGCGTGGTTCATCGCTTCTCGATCCCGCCAGTGTCGTGACCATCGAAGTTTCCGCGATGGCTGAGCAACGGCGTCTGCTGGCAGCCGGTTACTGGGGTTATGCCGTTGCTATGGAACAGAGCGTTCTGCGCCTGCGTTACGCGCGTCCCCTCCCGCCATGAAGTTGCGCACCCGCATCACCCTGAGCGTCACGCTTTCTTTCATCGTCGTGGCTGGTGGCCTGATGCTGGAAGGACGGTTACGCGAATGGGAGGCCAAACGCCGCTATCAGGAAATGCTGCTGACGGGTTACCAAAACACCTGGAACGGCATTGCCAGCGCTGAATTGCAACGCCTGACATCCCTGATTCCGACAATTACCCGCAATCAAGAGGCATTACGCACGCTGACGCAGCGCGATCACGCCGGTTACGCGCGGAGTCTGGTGGAATTCGTCGCCAACTTGCAAACCAGTGCTCCGCCGATTTCCTTTGAAACCGTCATTTTGAATGGCAATCTATTCTTCAGTACTGAAAACGACGATTTTATAAAGGATGACTCATCTGATCCAACCAAACCGCGCGTACTGTCTCCGCAGCTGATCGACGCTACGCTACGCGCGGGTCAACCTCTTCTGGGACTCGTTCCGTTGCGCGCTGGTCATTACAGCCTGGCTGTCGCCTTTCCATTGCTGGATCGAACAGGCCCCACCGCGATCAGCACGCTGTATCTGCATGTCGATCACCTGCTGCCGGCTTTCGCCGCCAGCGTCAACGCGCCCGCGTTTTTCCAGCACGACAACGGCGTCCTGGATCAGGGAACCGATCCGACATTATGGCAACGCCTGGCCAGTCAATTGACGCCTCACCACGACCGCCGGGTTCGTAATGAATCCTATGAGGGTCGAGTCTACACGGTTGCTGGATTGCCCTTGCAGGATTTGTTTGGCGAAAAAGCAATGATTTTGCTCACTATCGAGGATATTACCACAGCCTACTGGCGGGATATTCTGCTGGACGCCCTTTCGCATGGCAGCGTCATTGTTGCGCTTACCTTGTTTCTGGGAGGATTGCATTGGTCGCTGCGCCGGGCGTTTCGTCCACTGAATCAGGTCATTGGCGTTCTCAACGCCCTAGGTCGCGGCGATGCCCACATGCCGAAGCTGACCGCCAATCCCTCCCGTGACGATGAAATTGGTCGTCTGGCCAACACCGTTGAGCAGTTTCATCAGGCCCAGGTCGCGCGCAGCCAATTGACCAAGCTGCGCCAAGAGTTGCACATCGCGGCAAGCATTCAGCGTTCGTTGCTGCCGGCCAGTTTTCCGAAAAGAGCAGAGTTTGATTTATTTGCCGAATTGCACCCGTTTGGTGAAGTAGGCGGCGATTTTTATGATTTCTTCGATCTGCCTGATGGCCGTTTAGGACTGGTTATCGCCGACGTATCAGACAAGGGCGTCGCCGCCGCGCTATTCATGGCGGTCGCCCGCACCGTCATTCATGCCGTTGCGCAAATCGTGCCAGGCCCAGGGTGCTGCATGGAACAAGCAAACGCCTTATTGAGCGAGGACAATGCGACGGCGATGTTCGTCACTGTATGTTATGGAACGCTTGATCCGGTCAGTGGGGAATTTCGCTATGCCAACGCCGGGCACAATCCTCCCTACCGTATCGCCGCTGATCGCACGGTGACGGCGCTGCCCTTGACCGGCGGCATGGCGTTGGGGATCATCGGCGACCTGCCTTTCGCCGAGGGGCGTCTCGTCCTGGAGCCGGGCGAGCGCCTACTGTTTTACACGGATGGCGTGACCGAGGCGATTAACCCGCGCAACGAAGAATTTACGACCCATCGCCTTGAGGCGACATTAGCGCTGGCGTCGGACAATCCTCAGTCGCTCATCACAACCGTCACTAAATCAGTGCAGTCTTTCGCAGACGGCGCGCCGCCCGCTGATGATTTGACCCTGCTGGCGCTGGCGTATCGAGGACCCGCTCAGGAATCCTTGAAACCAGCGGGCCTTAAACCGCGATGACCCGGTGGCGAATGGCCACCAGAATGCGTTGGTGCAATTCCCGCCAGGAAAACTGCTCGGCCAGTTCAGCAACCACCGACAAACGCACCCACAATAGATTCGTGGTGGCCACCGATTGCTGAGGATCCAGCATTTCCAGGGTCGTCAGCAATTTTTCAGTCAGTTGGTCCAAACAGCGATAGACTTCAGCGGTTAATTGGTGCAGGGACTCGATTTGCACACTGGGTTCCAGACGCGCGGCGAATCGGTAGAGCAATCCCAGTTGGCGTAGTCGACCCACAAAAATGGTTTGACCGAAAACGAAAGCAGACTCCCCAGGCTCCATCACACGGCTTCGCTCCTGTTCGAATTGCTGAATCAATTCATCGGCGAGCAACCGGCCTAGCGCCTGGGTGCTTCCCAGAAACTCGGTCATTGTCGTTCCGCCTGGCCCGACCGCTTCCACGGCGGCGGTTCCCGCGCCCCATTCGAGCAGACGCTCCGCCAATACAATCATTTCCTCAACTTCGACCAGCAGACTCGTTACCTCGAAACGCGCCAATGGATCCTGACTGTCGAGAAACTGACGGATCAGCGCATTGATTTTGCTCATGACCTGATTTGCGAACAGCAACAGCGTCTGCTGCATGGCGCGCATTTCAACATCAGCTCCCAATTCCTCTAGAGCCAACTGTAATAATTCCAGCCGGGTGAAATCCGCAGAAATACGGATCAGCTGGGGGTTATCTTCACTGAATAGCAACCGATTCAATGCATTCGAGTAGTGGAAAACTGCGCTGGTTAGTTCCTGGATCATCTGATCGCGCGCCGCATCCAGGGTTGACGCCAGGCCGAGTCGATGCGCCGCATCACGGAGTAGCGCAAACAACCCGATCAGCTCCAGCCAGTCGCCGCGCGCTTCAGCCAGGACTTGCCCCGGAAGGGGCGCATCGCGGTGAATCCGTTTAACCAGGGCTGTCAACGTCTCGCCAGCGCACCATTCCTGCAGACGTTGCCCTGCGACATTGCTCTTCATTTGCGACGGTACGCGCGCTTTCAAGGTAAACCACCGGTCAAACTGTTCCGCCAGTTGCTGAAGTCGCGGTCGAGTGGTCCGTTCCATCAAACACTGTTGCGTTAAGGCCGCTATCTGCTCAACCAGTGTCTCGGTGGTCAGAATGACGATGGTGGATTGTTCCTGATCAGGCTGGGCAGGCAGGACAGCTGATTTTGCCTTTTCGCCCTTGGCGGACAACGCCACCGTGGCTTCCAGCGCATTGATCCGCGCCTGGCGCAGCGCCGCGGCGAATTCACGCGCGTTCTTAAAGCGCTGGGCCGAGCGCTTGGCCAGCGCTCGCTGCAACAGGCCGTCGAATACCGTGGGTAATTCACGGTTGATGGTTGAGGGCGGCGCAGGCTCTTCCTGTAGAACCTTATGCATGAGCGCGGCTAATGAATCGGCGACAAACGGCTTACGATGCGTCAACAGGTAATAAAACACCACGCCCACTGAAAACAGGTCAGCGCGCTCATCGACCGATTCCCCACGCAATTGCTCCGGCGGCATGTACAATGGCGATCCGAGCAATTCGCCGGTATGCGTCAATTCGGAACCATGGATATGGGCGATGCCGAAATCGGTCAAGGCGATCGTGTAGTCGCGACGAACCAGGATATTTGACGGTTTGATGTCGCGGTGAATGACGCCTTGCCCGTGGGCATAGGCCAGGGCGCTCAATATCTGGAGCACGATGGCCAGATTCATGCGCAACGGCAGCGTTGGCTGCTGTTCCAGCAACTGCCCGAGTTCCTGACCTTCGATTAGTTGCATGGTCAAATAGAGAATCTCGTCCTGCTCCCCGTAATCGTGGATCCGCACAATCAGGGGATGACGCAGGCGCATGCCAATTGCGGCCTCCTGGCGAAACCGACTCAGTATCGCTTCTCGCTCCGGTCCCACTAACAAATCGGTATGCACCGTTTTAATGGCGACTGGCTGGTTATCGCTGAGACGGACGCCCCGATAAACCACGCCCATAGCGCCACGACCGAGCAGGGTTTCGATGCGATAAGCGCCCAGATGTTGGCCCGTTCGCAACATGGCGGCCCTTCCTCGTAAAACAATCCGTGGAGTGTGAGAATTAGCTGAAAGAGGCGATCGCGGTCTCGACGGTCGGGTGGATAGAGAAAATCGCTGAAAATCCGCTGATATCGAACACCTCGCGCGGGTTGTCGCGCAGCGCAGCCAGAGCCAGTTGACCATTAGCGGCGCGCGCCTGCTTGGCCGCGACCAGCAGGACCCGTAACCCGGCGCTGCTGATGTATTCCAGCGCCGCGCAATCCACCAACACCTTGCCGCTCTCATTGAGCGCGCTCAACAGGCGGCTTTCGAATTCGCGGCAGTTCAAGCTATCCAATCGGCCCACCGGCCCCAGCACAATGATATTATCTTGGCGTTGTTCCTGAATATCCATCATGTTTTCCCCGCTTGGTTGGTCGTACTTATCCTGGAAGTTTATCGTTAGTTGACCTGGATGGCGAAGATGACAAAGCGGTCACCTTTTA
>JAGRHQ010000135.1 GCA_020444905.1 Candidatus Competibacteraceae bacterium | reverse complement strand
TAGCACCAATGGAAAACCGGAGCGTTGTAATTGTCGCCAATCCCCTGATTATCCATCATATACTTGAGGTTGCTGATCATGCCCGCCGTCTGCAAATCATGCCCGCCCGCGGGAATCAACGGTTGATGCATGTGCAGAGCAATAGCGCTGGCGGCGCGAATATGACCGAAATCCACACGACTCTCGGGCAGGAATACTGGCCGGTTGGCGCTGGCGCGCAAGGTTTGTTCAATCAGGGGTTCCGAGCCGCAAATATTGGGCAGACCATCGACGTATTCCGGAAGTTGACTCATGCGTAGGATTCTCCTTTGGAGTGGTTTAGACATTTAGAGTTGTTACTTGCAACGGATCAGATCGTAAATGTTAAGGTAATCCTGACCGGGTCGACACCAGGAGTAGTCGCACTGCATGCCATGAATCATCAATTCCCGGAAATCATCCGGATAAGCGAACCACAGAGCGATGGCGCGATGCATGGCGGATTCGAGACCGGCATGATCAGCATTGTGGAAGACAAAACCATTACGCTGCTCCCAGGGCCGGCCATCGTAATCCTTGTCGAATACCGTATCCTGAAGACCGCCGACCGCCCGCACAATCGGCACAGTGCCGTATTTCAAGGCGATCATCTGCGTCAGACCACACGGCTCAAACAGGCTAGGCATCACAATCATGTCCGCCCCAGCGTAGATCAAATGCGACAGTTCTTCGTTGAATCCAAGTTCAAGATGACAATCGGGACTGTCGTTGAGATGCCGCTTCAGATTCCAGAAATGGTGGTTAATATTCGGTTCCGGGCTGGAGCCGAGCAGCACAAACTGAGCATTATTACGCAGGGCGTAGAAGATGGCGTGATGGATCAGATCAACGCCCTTCTGGCTGTCGAGTCGGCCTACATAGGCGATAATCGGCTTGAAATCCTTGCGCAGCCACAGCCGGTCGCGCAATGCATCCTTGTTTTCGTACTTTTTATCCAAAGTCTCGATATTATAGCGGCTGGCGATATGCGGATCGATTTCGGGATTCCACACCTCATAGTCAATGCCATTCAGCACCCCGCCGAATTTACTCTGATGCACATTCAGGGTATGGCTCAATCCGCTGCCCTGATCAGTAAAGCGCGCCTCGTGGGCATGGGTGGGCGACACGGTCGTCACGAAATTAGAGTAGACAATACCGCCCTTCATCAGATTGACCGCGGTATGGTTGAAGTTGTCGCGTAGCCGGTCGTAGTTGAAATAATGAGCAATGTTGGTCAGACCGGTAGCCCATAGCGCATACTCGCCGGTCAGTCCCTGATGCTTGAAGTTGTGGATGGTATAGCAGACGCGCTGCCAGTGCATGCCGCCGTGGACGTATTGCTCAAACAGCAACACGGGCACTAAACCCGTCTGCCAGTCGTGACAGTGGATGATATCTGGCCGGCGGTTATCCTTGTGCAGAAATTCCAGCGCCGCCTTGCTGAAAAACGCGAAGCGGCTGACATCATCCGAGAAACCGTAGAAATGGCCGCGATTGAAAAAATTGTCCTGCGAATGCGGCTCGATGAAAAAGCACTTGCGGCCGTGGACGAAGCCGAACCACACTGAACAATGAACCGCTCCATTGTACCAGGGCACCCACAGATCCTTCATGCTGACTTGCAGACCCCAGATGTGGTCATAACGCATGCAGTCATATTTCGGTAAAATGATGTGGACTTCATTGCCGCGAATTTCCAGTTCCCGGGTCAGATCGAAAACCACATCCGCCAGTCCGCCAACTTTGGCCACCGGGGCGCATTCGGGAGCAATTTGTACAATATACATAAACTTCCATCCTTATTGTCGTATGCCAGCGCGGGCTGCGGGTCCAAAGCGCTTTTATCCTGAAAGCGTTGAAGCGCGCCCGCGCCTCGTCGTCTATTGCTGCGGTAAATGATCGCGGCTGGCGACCATGACAAATGCCTGCCCAGGCCGCAGATCGTAGGAAAACGGTCGTGGAATATATTCCAAGGTGTACTCAGGTGATACATCCTGCAGCGGAGCGCCCGCCTGAATGTAAGTGCCAATATTTTCAGCATAGAAATACTGATGATTCCACGGATCCTTGTTTAGGACGATCAGCGCCTCTTCCTGGCTGCGGGCCGAAGCCTTCCACATCAACAAGATGTTGGGGTTCTGGTAGGGCAAAATACTGGTCGGACACTCTTCCTGGAAAATGGAATATTGCCGCTTGATCGCGTTCACATTTGTAATGAACTCGCAGAGGTCCGCATTCGGTTGCTCCCAGTCGCTGGGCCGGGTTTCGACTACATGCAAACGGCGGCGGAAGCCATATTCAAAACCAATGGGAATCATCACGCCCGCGGAAAACAGGGCGGAAAACAGATAGCGCTGCTTCATGGCGGCTACATTGCCATTGACTTCCTGGAATAGCCGGTCAGTATCATGGCTTTCCGGGAAACTGATGGACGGAGCGATCTCGCGCACCAGTTGATACTGCTCCAGCAGCCAGGCGCCATGGAAATCCCACCATTTGGAGCTGTTAAACACAAAATCGAAACCAGCCTGCGCCGTTTGCTTGGTTTGATCGGCAGTGCAACCCAGGGTTTCCGCGGAGAACATCGTGTCGGGATACTTCTGCCGGATTTCATGAATCAGCCGATTCCAGGTATTGCGGGGAATTTGGTAAGCGGCGTCGCAACGGAAGCCCTTGAAACCCAGTTGCATCAAGTATTCGACAATTTTGAAGAAGTAGCGGTAGAGGCCCTCCGGGTCAGGGGTGTGCTGGTGATTGAACAGCGCCAGATCGCCCCACACCACCTTGCGTCCATCCTCCATGCAGAACGGATGGGCAACGCTGCCATCCCCCTCGCGGACGAACCATTCCGGGTGCTGACGAGTCAGTTCCGAATCAAAGGCGCAGTGGTTAATCACCAGATCCACCATCACCTTAAGACCCAGCTTATCGGCCGTAGCGAGCGCTGCCTTGAGTTGCTGTTCAAGGGGAAGTTTGGATTCCGGGTCAGCCAGCAGGGGGTGAAGATCGAAATAATCGACAATGGAATACAGGCTGCCCGAGTAGCCAGGCTTTTGCACTGGATTGATAAAAATCCAGTCAAACCCCATATCGGCGGCGCGTTGGAAATGAGGCGCCCACTGGCTGCAAGGACCCGCCAGCAAGGGAAAGAGGTTGTAAACGATCATAGGATTCCCCTGAGTTCTTGGTTCTGATTCAGATGTGGTGGGATATCCAGACAGGTCACACGGCCAGCCTGAATTATCGAAAATTTAGGAAATCGTACCATGAAACCGTCGATGACAGCAGTGCAAACTACGCCTACATTGTTTCAGGCAAAGCGATACCATTAGCTATTCATTCTAGCTCAACTGACCTGGAGACCTCACATGTTGGAAAAACTGGCTCTGACTTCAACCCCGATCGCCGATTTGATTGCGCGTCGCTGGAGTCCTCGCGCTATCGATCCGGATCAGCCCGTCAGCCGCGAACAGGTGCTGGCGTTGCTGGAAGCTGCGCGCTGGGCGCCGTCCTGCTTTGGCGATCAACCCTGGCGCTATCTGGTTTGGGACCGATTCCGTGACGCCGCCGCCTGGCAACAGGCTTTTGAATGCCTGGCGGAAGGCAATCAAATCTGGGTCAGAAACGCGCCGGTGCTGTTGTTGTCGGTGGCCGCGCCCCATTTTGGGCACAACAATAAACCCAACCGCTGGGCGCAGTACGATACCGGCGCCGCTAGTGAGAATCTCTGCTTGCAAGCCGCCGCCCTGGGTTTGGCGGCGCATCAGATGGGCGGGTTCGATCCGGATAAGGTGAAGGCGGCGTTTAATATCCCGGCGGATCATATCTGTATGGCGATGATCGCCGTGGGTCACCCAGGGCCGGTCGAGGTGTTAACCGATGCGCTACGCGAAAAAGAGCAAGCGCCTCGGGAGCGCAAGCCGTTGGCGCAAATTGCGTTCGACGGTCGCTGGGAACAGCGTTTCCCGTTGGCGTGAACCATCTCACCCGCCGCCAGAAAAATAGACTTTTATGATACCCTGCAAAACAGGTTCTGGTTATAGTTTTCTGGCGCTTATAATATTTTATACTTATGTTATATTATTTTTCACCTATCGCATAACTATTGTTTAGTTACACAGCAAGCTATAGGATCATTCAATATGTTAAGCCGTTTGTTCATACTTGCGCTGATCGGTTTCACTGCATGTACAACATCTTTCATGAGTTTCGCGCAACCGGTTGACGCGAACCGGGACAAGATCGCCCTGGTCATGAAAGCCCTGTCTAACCCATTCTTTTCCAAAATGGAAGCCGGGGCTAAAGAGTACGCCAGTGAGCATGGCATTGCTCTGGAGGTGTTTGGCACTGAACTGGAAACTGACGTTGAATATCAAATCAGTATTATTAACAACCTCATCACCCGCAACTACGGCGCTATCGTAATTGCCCCTGTGGATTCGCACAAGCTGATACCGTCGTTTAAAAAAGCAATAGATCAAGGCATTACGGTTATTAATATCGACAATCCCCTGGATCAGAAGACTCTGGCGGATCAGGGCCTGAACATCCCCTTCGTGGGTTCCGACAATGCCAAAGGCGCCGCCCTGGTAGGCCACTACCTGCGCCGTCAAATGCAGGGTAAAGGCCGCGTCATTATTATCGAAGGCATCCGGGGCGTAGAAAATGCGGATCAGCGCAAAGCCGGTTTTACGAAAGCTATTACCACGGGCGGCGGAATTGAAATTGTGGACTCCGTCAGCGCCAACTGGCATACCGAAGACGCTTTTACGCACATGACCGAGCTATTGAAGAAGCACGGCGCAGTGGACGCCATCTTCTGCGCCAACGATCAAATGGCGCTCGGAGTATTGCAAGCGCTGGATTCGCAAACTCAAACAGCGCTTGTTCTCGTCACTGGCTATGACAACATCGAAGCAGCGCGCAATGAACTGCGTAATGGCCGGATGCATGCTACGGTCGAGCAACATCCCGAACTGATGGGTCGTTACGGAATAGCGCTGGCGCACGAAGCGATGCAAGGCCGCCCGATCCCGACCTACCAGGAAACCCCACTGGACTTGATTACTCACGACAGTTTCGGCAAGCGAATCGCTCTGGCGATGTCGGAAATGGCCAATCCATTTTTCACGGCCTTGTTCAAAGGCGCTCAGACGCATGCTGAACTGCATGGCATGGAGCTACTGCACTCGGATGCCAAGAACGATGATACTCAACAACTGGTGGCTATTCAGAATTTCGTCGGCCAAAAAGTCGATTTCTTGATCGTCAATCCTACCAACTCGCAAGCGGTGCAACCCGGGATTGAAATGGCGCACAGCGCTCGGATTCCGGTCATCACAGTCGATCGCAAGGAGGACGGCGGCCAAGTCCTTTCGCATATTGCCTCCGATAACATCACCGGCGGACAACTTGCGGCGGAATATCTGATCCGCCAACTACCTGGGGGCGGCGCTATTGTGGAATTCGAGGGCATCCCTGGAACTTCAGCCAGTTACGAGCGCGGAAAAGGCTTTAACGATCGGATCGCGCAGCACAACGATCTAAAAATTGTCAAGCGTGAAGTCGCCTATTTCAGCCGCGATGAAGCTCGCATTATCATGCAACGCCTGTTAGCCGCAAATCAAACAACGTTTGACGCGATTTTCGCCCACAACGACAATATGATTTTAGGTGTGCTGGACGCCCTGCAAGCAGCTCATGTTGTGCAACGCCCATTACTGATTGGATTTGACGCCATTCCCGAAGCTCGACAGGCTATTACAGAAAACAAACTATCCGCGACGATCGCGCAAAAACCACAGCTAATGGGCATTTTAGCGATTGATACCGCAGTCAAGGCATTACGCGGAGAAAAAGTCGCAACTTTTATTCCAGTCGAACTTGAGTTGATAAAAAGCTCTCAATAGATCAACCTGTATCTTAAATTAAAACAATGTCATGTTAGGTACAGTCAAACAGCGCTTTTACCTGGTGGCCGGATTGTTATTACTGTTGCTAGGCACTGGCTACCTGGGTGTGGTTATATTTTTGGAGCAATTGTCCACCAGCGCTAACCGGGGTGAGTTGGCCATGTTGACTGATCGAGCAACTCACAGTCTGGAGCAGCAATTCTGGGAAATCCGCTTTTGGGAACAGGCCGCCCTTGTGCAAAACCGCCCCGACGCCGCACAGCGCTTTGCGACGTTGCTGGACAAGGTGAAAGCTGGTTTGCGCCAGGAAAACCCGGACATCGCCGGCATGCTGTCCGAGCCTAAAGTTAAGGAAATCATTGAGCTATTCTCGAAATATGAAATTTTGTTCAACCAGTTGATCCAATTAAAGACTCAGCAAAGACTTAATAAAACGAATTTTGATTCCAACTATCAGGTATTGGCTTCAAGCATTTTCTTCACTCAGGATAGCAACGCGCTTTACAAGCCCTTGTTTAACGTGAATCGTTTCCAGGAAAGTTATTTTATTGCCCGTTCAGAAGCCAAATTCACGAGTTTAAATATTGCATTCGACTCCCTTTTGCGCAACATCGCATCCTCCTCTCTGGATAACGAGAGCCGTTTTAAGGGCTATTGCCTTCGTTATCGGGATTTATTGATTCATGATTATGCATTTGAAAATCAATTAAATGATTTGAACCATCAATTCGATGAATTGACTTTGGCCTTGACCGTCCTGCTTGCTGGCATCTCCGCCCAGTCCATCGACATTTATCTGCACGAATTGCAATCGGGTCAACAAATTCGTATCCAAATCAAGAGTTCTCTGCTGTTATCCGCCTTGATCATGACCTTGTTGTTTGGCTTTTTGCTACAGGTCATAGAGCGTACGATCATCCAGCCAATCCGTGAGATCGCCAAAGTCGCCAAGCAGGTCCAATCGGGCCGACTCAACGCGCGATTCTTCTCCAAAAATAGTGACGAGATCGCCCAACTGGGCCTGACTCTCAATCAAATGCTGGATACCATTGAGCAAAACAACGCGCGCCTGACCGCCTACGGCGGCTCCCTGGAAAAGCTGGTTGAAGCGCGCACCGAAGAATTACGGAACGCAAAGGACGTTGCTGACGCCGCCAATCGCGCCAAAAGCCAATTCCTGGCCAACATGAGCCACGAAATCCGCACGCCGATGAACGCCATCATTGGCGCCGCGGATTTGCTGGCTGAAACCAACCTGAATTCCGAACAGCGCAACTACATCAAGATCTTCAAAAATGCTGGAGATAATCTGTTGATGCTGATCGAGGATATTCTCGATCTATCCAAAATTGAGGCCGGCAAGCTGACGTTGAATCATCAACCTTTCAATCTGGAAGCATTACTGGAGAAGCAAATCGATTTGATGGCGGTGCGCGCCATGCAAAAGGGACTCGAATTGATTCTGTACATCAACCTGGAGGTTCCTACGCAACTCGAGGGCGATGCGCATCGCCTGCAGCAAATCTTGACCAACCTGATTGGCAATGCCATCAAATTCACTCCAAGCGGTCATATTTTGGTTCGCGTCGAAAATGACCCCGATTTACCGACGCCTGGATGTCTGCGCATGACTGTTGCCGATACCGGCATTGGCATTTCACCCGATCAGCAAGAGCAGATTTTTACTGCATTCGCTCAGGCCGATGGCACCATTACCCGCAATTATGGCGGCACGGGACTGGGACTCGCGATCAGCCGGCGCCTGGTTGAGCTGATGGGCGGCAGGCTTTGGGTAGAGAGTCAATTGGGCCGGGGCAGCACTTTTTATTTCACCCTTCGCCTGCGGGCAGCGCCTTCGCCATCCCCAGTTGCGCCGAGCCGGGCAAACCTGGGTTCCCTGGCCGGTTGGCGTGTGCTGATTGCCGATGATGTTGCTATGAATCGCCAAATCATCGCTGAATCCTTGACCGCGGCCCAGGCGCACACCGACCAAGTAGCGACTCTGGAAGCCACTCTGACCCACTTACGGGATCAGCGCGACCGTGGCGAACCCTACCAGTTGTTGGCGCTGGATTCCGGGCTTCTGTCTGAAGCCGACGCCGAATGGATGGATTGCCTGCTCAGGGAACAGAGTTATGCAAAGTTTTGTGTGCTACTGCTCGGCCTAAACCTTCAGGACTGCCCTGACAAAATGGCTCAAGCGTTTTCGGACAAGCCCACCCTGATGCTGACGAAACCGCTGAAGCGCTCTGCATTGCAGAAGGTGATCAAGCAACTGTCCGAGCAGGTCGATGATGATTCTAGCGCAGAGGCGCGCCAAACTCGTTTTAGCGAAACGGCTCATGACAGCGTCGGGCAAAAGTGTTTGTCAATTTTGGTCGCCGATGACGCTCGGGACAACATTCTGTTGATCCAGGCTTATTTGAAAAAAACGCCACACCATCTTACGGTCGCCGAGAACGGCGCCATTGCGGTTGAGCAATTCAAACAGCAACGTTACGACATCGTGTTCATGGATGTGCAGATGCCGGTTATGGATGGCTATACCGCAACCCGCCTGATTCGCCAGTGGGAGCGCAAACAAAATGATCAAGCCCCTGTTCCCATTATCGCGCTCACCGCCAACGCCTTGAAAGAGGACAAACAACGCAGCCTGGAAGCTGGGTGCACCGGTCACTTGACGAAACCTATTCGCAAGAGCACATTTCTGGTAGCGTTGGAGCAGTATGATAATCCGGCCTTGTCCCTCGAATCGATCGTCCCTGGATAATGAGAGGCGGTGCAAGGCGTCAGCCATAGAGTGATTCGAAGCGGTTAGGCGCCCCTGTGGTAAGGCTCGGACAGGGCGACCTGTTCTTCCTTGAAGTCAATGAATCGCAGCGCAATCTGGCGAAACTCTTCCTGAATCTCCAAAAAGGCGTCGACCATATCCGGGTCGAAATGCGCGCCTTTACCCTGAAGAATGAATTCCACCGCCTGCTGATGAGAAAAGGGCGATTTGTAAGCCCGTTTGCTGATGAGCGCGTCGTACACATCCGCCAGCGCCATTACGCGCCCCACGGGTGGAATCTCGTCGCCTTTGAGGCCCTGGGGATAACCTGAGCCATCCCATTTTTCCTGGTGTGTCAAAGCAATATCCATGGCGATACGCAAAAAGGAATGATCGCCCAGTTTATCCGCTGCGACTTTGAGCGAGTTATAGCCATAAATAGTATGTTTCTTCATTTCTTCAAACTCTTCGCTCGTCAGCTTGCCGGGCTTGAGCAGGATATGATCAGGTACTCCGACCTTGCCGATGTCGTGCAGCGGCGCCGACAGGTAAAGCGATTCGATGGTCTCCGGAGTGAACACATCCTTGAACCTGGGATGATTTTGCAAGTGTGTGGCTAACGCCCGGACATAGTTTTTGGTGCGTTGGATATGTCCGCCGGTTTCCGGATCGCGATATTCCGCTAAGGAAGCCATGCATTCAATCGTCACTTCCTGGGTCAACGCTAGTTCCTGGGTGCGCTCTTTGACTCTAATCTCCAGAATTTCTTTTTGTCGGGTCAGCGCCTGCTGCGCTTTTTGCAGGGAAAGGTGGGTTTTGACCCGAGCCTTCACCTCGAGCACTTCAAAAGGCTTGGTAATGTAATCAATGGCCCCTAACTCAAAGCCCAGAGTTTTGTTCCCAATCTCATTCATAGCGGTGATAAAAATGATCGGGATATGACGAAAGTCAGGGCTGGCCTTGAGTTGGCGACAGACTTCGTAGCCATCCATACCGGGCATCATGATATCGAGCAGGATCAGGTCTGGTGGAGAATCCTGCACGGAATCCAACGCAGCGGGCCCGTCCATGGCCACCGAAATATCTTCGGTGATGTCAGCCAGCGCCTCCACCAAAATATCAAGATTGGTTTCAGTATCGTCAACAATAAGAAGAGTGCATTCGGATAGGTCGTGCATAGCTCGTTCTGACTATGAACCCAGATCTCCAGGCGAGGAGAGATTTCGTTGCAAGGATTCGAGCACGGTCAAGGATTCGGAAAACCGGTATTTGCGCGCTAGAATAGACAACTGTTTGACTTCTGCTTGAAGATGCGTTGGCCATGAAAGCGATTCAATGCCCTGGAGCGCCTCGACGCAATATTTGGGTTTACGGGTTCTCA
>JAGRHQ010000134.1:4349-10132 GCA_020444905.1 Candidatus Competibacteraceae bacterium | reverse complement strand
TCTCCTGCGGAAACCCAGGGAGCGGCGGGAGGTTCGGCCCCCGCGTGGAGCCTCGCCAATGCCCTCGGCGATGGGGTCAGCACGGTCGCCATACTCTCCGGTGAGAACTCTTCGAGCAGCGCAGGACGCCGTTGTAAGGTGGACACGAGTAGCCGGGCCAATTCATAGCGGTGATAATCCGACCATTCCAGCGCTTCGTTCGCATTCTTCGCCGCGCTGACCGATGCATCAGGGGGGTTCGGGGGTTTACGGTCCTCCGATGGGAAAGGCGCTGACCACTGCTGCGCCAGTCCATCAGTCGTGGCTTCGATCCAGTGGGTGGCCCGCTCCACATAGGCCGCGACGGCTTCGACGGGCGTGGGCCGCGATGCGTAATCGGGGTCGCGTTTCCCGGTCATCCCGTCGTACCCGAGTCCCGCCACGATTAATCCGGCGTACAGTTTGGCCCCGGCCAACTGGATCTTGAGCGCCTGGCGAAAGGCGCGGTGCGAGTCGCGCCACGCGAGTTCACCCGCCATGCCGCCGGGAATTGCCAGCGGATCGGTCACCACGTCCATCGGCGGCGTCGATGCCGGCTGGAGATCCGTCAATGATCGCGGGCGCGACCCGGATGGATGTTGGGCCACAGACGCGCCCAGCTGATCAGGCGTGATGGGAGATTTCTGAGACATCATAAAGTTACTCTCCCGCCGCCTGCACCTTGACCTGATTGATCGCTGCGGCGCGTTCTCTTTGCAACGTCTCTCGTTCCCGATCCGCATCGCTCAGGGTGAGTCGCGCCAACAGGTGCTCAATGCGCTCGCCTTGGCGCAGCTGCAGGTAGCTCAAATTCAGGTCCAGGGCTTTCATATAAGCCAGTTCACGCAACACGGCGTCGCCGGGATTGCCCGCGATCCCGGCATACCAGGCCGGCGAGGCATAGCGCCGATCCACATCGGTTTTCAAGAGTTCCAGATACGAGAGGTTTTCTGGCAAGGCGGCGGTCAATTCCGCTAAATGCTCCGGCGCTTTCGACGCTTGCCAGACGTCCAATAACCATCCTTTGAGCGCCGCCGCCGGGACCCGCCACGCCAACGCATGATTCATGCTGTAACGCGCCGCCGATAAACGGCCTTCAAAGGCTTTGCGGTGCAGCCAGAAGGCGCGGCCTTGCGGGGTTTCTCGTAAGGCTTTGGGCAGATCGTCGATGGGAAAAGGATCGACAGCGTTATCGATGAAATACCGCGCATCCGTTATCCGATCATCATTAAAACTCAAAATTTCAGGCAGAAAGGTATTCGGCTGGGTCGGCTCCACTGAAGCGCCCAACCCCGAGCCGGACAACAGAGTTTCGGTTTGAAACTGCGCATCGGGTCTTAGGCTCGCTTGTGTGCAACCGTGCGAACCGACATCCTCGGCATTGCAATAGCGCTCGACCTGGTGCTGGAACATGGCTGCGCTCGCCGCCGACCCCGTGAGTTCCGGGCGGCGCAGATGATTGAACGCCCGATGGTACGCTTCGGCCCGGTCGCGGGCTGGACCCGCTGCGGCAGCGCCCGTAGCGGTCTCACAACTCCGCGTCGGCCGGATGAAGCCGATGTCGGCTTTCGCGCGCAGGGAATCCTTTTCCACTTGCGCAATGGATTGCCGGACTGTCTTGAATTGCTCGCCGAGAAACATTCGCAACGCGGCGAATTCCTGAACCATCGCCGCCTTGTGCAGATGAATAGCCGCCACAACGCATCCGTCGCAAACCGCCGCCCGGGCGGCATCGATCGGCGAGACCGCCAAGAGTCCAACCCAGACCAGCATTGGTACCCGGCGTTGAAAGGTTCCACTTGCCTTTTCCCACATCCCGTTTGCCCTCGGCCTAAAATTTATTTACTATTATAGTATAACAAAGTATTTTATTTGAAAACATCATGACTAAAGATCGATTTGCCTTCCTAACCCATCGATCCAATGAACCGAATCTACTGAAAAAATCAAAGAATTACTTACCCTTCATTCGGTATCTGCAGGATCGGCGCGATGATCTGTGCGGTCGATCTGACCGGCGCGAGATGATCAATCACTGGATCGACACCCTGCTGCGCGCAGCAAACCAAGAGACGCCCCCGGCGGATGTTTCCGCCAACCCTGTGGAGATGAATTCTGTACCCCTCAACCAAAAGCCGTCGAGGCGATGGCCGACAGAAGCGCTCCCGCGCCAGGAACAGACGGCGATCGACCGACGTCGGCAATACGACGCCGAAGCGTCTTGGGTACGGGCGTTCCTTTTGGGAGCGGTCGTGAGCGTGTTGGTTTGCATGCACCGTCTATGGTTAAACGATGGCGCGGGGGCCGGCGCCAGCCTCGGAGCCGGCTTCACCTTCCTTGCGTTGTCCCTGCCTGCGGCGCATCGATGCTGGCAAATGCGTCACCACACCCTCGTTTCGCCCCGTCAATTCCTCCGCCATCCATCGGACTGGTGGCCGTCTCGGCTTCCTGACGATGACCCCCCCTAAGCCCTCCATCCTCTTGATCAGGCCGGTTGCTCATGTCGCCCACTCCCCTCTTCACCCGACGTCGGAATGTTTTGTTTTGGCTCCTGACGCTCCTCGTCCTGCTCGCACCGCTGACCGCGCTTGCCCAAGATTCAGCGTTCTCTCCCGAACAATTGCAACCGGCTGAACGCGACGTCAGCACCGCGCTGCTGCGAAGCATACTGGGACCGATCGTGGACAAGGTGCGCTTTGCCGAGACCCTCAGTACGGAAGATTCGCCGCAATTTGGTCCCCTGTTCGCCCTGTTCAATGGTTTTCTGGTGTTGGCGCTGGGCCTGCTACTGTTCATCAAAATGATCGCGGCGATGCTGGACACGGCTCACGAGGGCGAAGCATTGGGTCACGAGCGCTCCACGACCTGGACGCCGGTGCGGATCGTGTTGGCGCTGGGTCTGTTGTTACCGATGGTCAACGGCTTCAGCCTGGCGCAGATCCTGGTGCTATGGACGACCTTGAGCGGGGCTGGGTTGGCGGACGCGGTATGGAATCAGGCTGTTGATCAATTTGCCGAAATTTCTCTCTACACCCAGCCGCCTCCGCCCCAGGCCCGACGCTTGGCGGTCGCCTTGCTGGCTTCCAATGTCTGCGAACACATCGTCACCGATCTTCCGGCCCGGGGCGAAGCGAAGTATGCCGTGACCTTCGAGAGCCAGCCGGGTCAAGTCGGAACCGTCAGCGAACGCAGCAGTCGCTGGTCGGTCACGCATCTAGGCGTCGCGGCCTGTGGGGGGTATTCGATCCGGGAACCCGCCGAAGGGATCGATCCTCGCCAGGGAACCACCGGCATTGATGCGCTCGATGGTTTTTTACGCTGGGTCAGTGATCTCCTTGGTTTTGGCGCCGACCTTCGCCAAGATTTCAGCCAAGCCCTGCTGAACGCCCATGACGTGGCCGCGCTCGAATTGCGTGACCACTTGAAGCCGCTGGCTCAGGCGATTTTCGACGGTCAGGCCGAATTGGGCGAATGCGTGACCACCGCGACCGGAACCTTGACCAGCACGCGCTGCCTGAGCGCCATCGATGCCGCCGCCGAGCAATATGTACTCCGCCTGCAAAGCCTGATCACCAATGTAGTGAGTGTCACCGGTCAACGCGCCTTCACCGAATTTACCGGCCGCGCCCAGAACGAGGGCTGGTTCACGGCGGGGAGCTGGTTTTACCGACTTGCCGCCCTAAGCGACTACATGAACAAGATGGCGCTCAACGTGCCAGAACCTTATCCGATCCGGATTTGGGAAAAGCTGCCGCGCGAGGACATCGAGACCTACGCCGACCGCTTCAAGCGCCTGGAAGCGGTGGTGCTGGAAGCTGAAAGCGACGGCGGTCTCGGGCTGACCTCCGGCGACCCGAACAACAGCGCCCTCGATGACGTGTCGCGCGACTTCCTACGCGCCACATTGGACTGGATCACGCAGTCGCTGATCGGTAAAACCCATCCGCTCTTCGCCATCGCCTGGATCGGCCACGCTTTGATTGCGGTCGTATTGAGCGCGTTGAGCGTCGCTGCTCTGGGAAAGCTGATCGCAACTACCTCCGGCGCAGGTCGGCTGGCTCAAGCCTTGGGCGGATTGACCGACCTGGTCACCAGCCCCAACGCCTCCGGCGCCCTCAGCTTGACGGGCCTGGTGATCGGCGTTGTAGTGCTGGCTTTGTTGGGCTTCGCCCTCACTGCCGCGATTTACCTGCCGCTGGCGCCGTTTATCATCTGGACACTGGCGGGCTTGCACTGGGTTCTGCTGGTATTCCAGGCGCTGCTGGCGGCCCCGGTCTGGGCCGTTGGGTTTCTGAGAAATGGTAAGGGCTTAACCGCCGAGACCCTGCCCGGCTGGTTACTGCTTTTCGATTTGTTGCTACGACCCACCCTGATGCTGTTTGGTCTACTCGGCGCAACGGTGATCAGCTATTACCTGCTCTCCGTGGTGACCAGCCTCTTCACCGTGGCGGCCATCAATGCCAACAGTGGCAACACTACCGGACCAGTGATTCTTACCGGTCTGGTTATCCTGTTCGTGCTCCTGGCGGTCGACCTGACGATCCGGTGCTTTTCTCTGATTCACCGGTTGCCCGATTTCGTCATGCGCCTTTTCGGTGGAATGGTCGACTCGGCGCAGGATCATCACGAATTGCAACACCATGTGGCGGCAGCGACCCGAACCGCAGTGGACACCGCATTGCGGGCCACCAGCCGGGTTAGCACCGGAACACTGAATGGCTCGACTGGCGCGGCAAAGGTGAAGCCGATGGATGGTGGGAAAAACGCCTGAAATCTCAGGCAGGCTTCATACTGTTCAGAGTCGGGAAATACCTGGACTGGTAGATCGCATTCCGCGTGTTGTAGTCACCAAGGATAGTCTGAATACTCTGCCAATCGTTGATATTATACGCAGCAACCAACGCGTCGATGATCGCCTTACGACCCTGATTCGCCGCCGACTGTTCAGCCAACTGCTCTTGCAGCTCCCGGGTCTGAAACACATTCTGTTGTAACCAGCGTTCGTGCTGCTGCTGGGCGTGACCGAGAAGATAATGGTCAATGGCATCCAAGGCCATGGCGCACCTCCAAAATGGCAATTCGCCAAACCACCGATTAAGGACTTTTAGAGCACAAGATCACTGACTGTCAATGCCCTGCTCGAATCCAGCGCCCTGTCGAATTAGACTGAAAATCGAATCGTCTTGTTCACCGAGGCTGCCTCTTAACGATCGTCGCAACCACAACATCCGCTTGTCGTTAAAGCGGCGGATGCGTAGTCAGCTCATGAATCAGTCCCTGAAGGAAGCGGCAGCACGGATGATCTGGCGCCGGTGCGCCCTTCAGATGAATTTGTAATGCTTCAACGTCATCCGGGATGATCTCGTTGAATCGAATCCACCAGATCTCCATCAATAACCCTGCCAGCAGATCCGGTTCGGGGAGCAGCAATTCCAACTCCCGGGCCACCGCAGCCACTCGCCTCACCGTCGGTTCGATGTGTTTCGCCAACAGCGCGTTCGCGATTTGGCTCACCTGATTTCTGGTCATATCCGGGATGTCGTCCAAGCGGGGATCGCCGATGGGGTCTTGTAGTAGAGTCAGGAACCGTTCGTCGTCCCATGGACTCTCGACTGCCGCGCCGCCAAGTACGCTCTGCTGATGAAGTTGTTGTGCGCTAACCATCAGTGCGCGCCTCCGGCGAGGGGATTTTTAGCCGTTGCGGAAACACGCCTTGTTGCTCCATGCGGTGTCGAGTCCGCCATCAAGCCCGCGCAACCGTCATC
>JAGRHQ010000134.1:3414-4250 GCA_020444905.1 Candidatus Competibacteraceae bacterium | reverse complement strand
GGAGCAGGGTACAACAGGGGCTAAAAATTACCGGGAGATCGCGCGGCGGTCAAGTCTCAGAGAGGTCTAACATCCGCAACTGGCGTGCTGCTTGCGCCAATCGGTTCTGAAACTCCTGTGCTTGAATAATTTGCTCGGCGACTTCCACGGCTTTGCGCCGCCGGACAGCCGCATAGTGCTTGATCAGGCGGCGCGCCTCCTCGTCGGAGAGGTGTAGTGTTCCCATCAGGATGCCAATCGCGCGGTCGATTGTACGCTGCGTCGCCCTGTAATCCGCTTCCGCCGCCCGCGCCAAGACGGCCTCCAGGGTCGCGCGGAGAGTATCAGGATCGGGTGGTTTGACCAGATAGGCCCAAGCGCCGGCCTGAGCCGCCGCCTGTATGGAATGGCGAGAGCGATCGACGGTGAGAACGATCATCGGTAGCGTACCCCGAAGTCGCCGCAGGACTTCCAAGCCAGAGAATGCAACGTCTTGGGAGGGTGCATACCCCAGATTCAAGTCAACAATCGCCACGTCCGGTGGCGAATCCTCCGCACAGAGCGCCAAGGCGGCGTGCCCGTGGTCGGCATCCAGGAGTTGGTAATCGTCACCCAGCGCAAAATGCAGGAGTTCCCGGGCGGGCGGATTATCTTCCACCAGTAGAACACGCCGTTGTGTTGTGGTTGCCGGGAAGGAACACTCGGCTTCGATGGGTAATGTGCGCAAAAACTCAAGAAAAGCGGTGCGCGTTTCCTCAAATTGGCTCTCAAGGGCGTCGATACCGGCCTGTTGCTGCGCAAAGTCCGGGTTGCGACTCAATGGAAGACAAATCCCTTTCATGGCGCGCGCACCCACC
>JAGRHQ010000134.1:0-3196 GCA_020444905.1 Candidatus Competibacteraceae bacterium | reverse complement strand
AAAAAACGGGGTATCGAATAGGGATCAGGGGACGAACCCCCGATGCCCCATCGCGCCAAAACTTGGCTCAACACTTCGATTTTCAGTGGCTTATACAGACAGTCGGTCAAACCGGCCGCCCGCCATTCCTCATAATTGACACCCAGGATGTCGGCAGTCAGACCGATAATCGGTATCGTGCAATTTGGATTGTTGCCCAACTGGCGAATCCGGCGCGTGGTTTCCAATCCGTCCATGCCTGGCATCCGCAGGTCCATTAGAATCAGATCGTAGCGCTGTTGGCGGCAGGCGGTCAGGGCAGCTTCACCATCGCTGACCAAGTCCCGATCCGTGTGCAAATCGGCCAACACGATATCGGCCAGCGCCCGATTGGTCGGGTTATCGTCCACCACCAGCACGCGAGTGGATCGGGTCGATCGGCGAGCCGGGGGCATACCCGACGGGGGAAGCGGTTTGACCGCACGCCGCTGGACTGAGCGTGAATATTGTTCATCCTCATCATTGATGGACGACAGGCCGGGATGCTCCGCTCCCATGAAGTCATCCGTTGAAGCGATTTGCAAACGCACCTCGAACTGAAAGGATGATCCCTGCCCTTCCTGACTATCAACGGTCAAACAGCCTCCCATCAAACTCACCAGCTGTTGACAAATGGCCAGTCCCAAACCCGTGCCGCCCTGTTGGCGAGTCGTCGAGGCGTCCACCTGATTAAAAGCCGTAAAAATCGTAGCTTGATGCACCGATGGGATACCGATCCCCGTATCCCGCACCTCCACATGGCAGATCATGAACGCCCCCTCAAGCCGCACCAAACGCGCCTGGACTTGAACGCGACCACCGTCAGTAAATTTGATGGCGTTGTCCACCAGATTACGCAGGACCTGCGCCAGTCGTTGGCGATCGCCTAAGACCTGTTCAGGCAATTGGGGGTCAACCGCCCATTCAAGCATCAATCCTTTGACCTGCGCGTTCGGCATGAATAACTGCACGGTCGTTTCCAACAGGTGACGCAATGGAAAGGGCGCCACCCGCAGCTGAATCTTGCCCGCCTCCAGTTTGGAAAAGTCGAGAATACTGTCAATAATCGTCATTAGACTGTCGGCGGCGTGTTGCAGCAAGTGCAAATAGCTGGCTTGGACCGGGTTCAACGGCGTGCGAGCCAGCACCGTGATAAACCCCAGAACGCCGTGCATGGGCGTGCGGATTTCGTGGCTCATATGGGCCAGGAACTCGGACTTGACGCGACTCGCGGTCAACGCCTGTTCACGGGCCTCCATTAACTCGATATTTTGCCGCTCCACCTGTTCCAGCGCCGCCATCAAATCGCCCGTGGCTTTTTGCACCCGACCCGTCAGGTTGTCCCGGGAGCGCTCCAGCGCCAGGTTGGTGTCGACCAGTGTTCGTTTCACCTGAGCAAAAGCGGCGATGAGCGTATTGAACGCCGTGGCGATGCGTTGGGCTTCGCGAACGCCGCAGACCTTTGCCGGACGAAAATACGCCACGGTGTCAGGATCGGACATCCGTTGCGCCAGTTGTTGCAGCGGATGGATAATTCGACTCAGGACCCCCAACACCAGCACACCCACCAACAGCGCTCCCCCGAGCATGACGCTCAGCACCAATTGGTAGGTCGCGCGAATATCCGCCTGGAGCGCGACTTGACTCAGGGTCAGCGTGACAAATCCAAGGACGGTGGGCGCGTTGGCCAATTCCTCCGTCGACAGCATTAAGGGGTTACTCAATACGGGTTCCGGTTCAAGGCGAACGGCGGCGATCATCACCCAATGCGACTGATCCTCGACAAGACGAGTGTCCTCTTGCGCCGCTTCCAAAACAGTTTGGTCTGGAATCACCGGACGCGCGCCTAACGCCAGGAGCGCCTCACCCGAAGCGTTCAGCAGGGCAATACCGGCGACATTTGGATAACCCACCGCCGTCTCCAAACGCGGCTCGACGTTTTCGACGGCGCGTTGAATCAGCGCCAAGCGACTATCCCTCGCCAGCTGCTCGGCAATGGCGCGACCCTGGGCCACTAAAGCCTCACGAAAATGGGCGCTCAAGTGCGATCCAAGCACCATGACGACACCCACCGTTAATAGGGCAATCCCGGTAAAATAGACGCCTCCAAGGACTTGACGAAGGGTAAAGGGCCGTCGCAAAACAGGCATCAGTCAAAATATCTTAAGGTTGAGGAAACAGGAGGCTGGCGCGCTGGATCACGTCATCGCGCAAGGTGATGCCCAAGTGACGAGCGGTTCGGTGGTTGAGGGCGAGCCGGGCGGCGCGGGTAAACGCCCAACCCTTGGCCATTGGGGCAACGTCAGGGTGTAGACGCTGGCCCAGTTCCACCCCAACCCCTGTATAATCGGGATATAATGCAAACAGAAACCCCCGCTTGGCATGCGCCACCGTATCGGAAAATACCGCGATTTTGCGGCGCCATGCTTCTTCCAAGACGAAGGGATAGAGCAACTCGGTGTTTAAATCGAGAGTGCTTTTAGCAAACCAAAGGGCGGTGGTTTGCGGATCGAGCGTTTTGAAGACGTGGGTCAACTCGCGGACGGCTGATTCTGTATCGGTAACTTTAATGGGGTCGACACGCAATCCTCTCTGGGTTGCTGCGGGCTGAACCCATGACATCCATTGGTCATCGCGCGCATGGTAAACCGCAATAACCCGTTCGATGCCCGGTAACACCTCGTGGAGCGTTTGCAGGTAGAGGTCGGGATCGATGACCAAGCTCACGCCAGGCCAAGGTACTTGACCAGGCAGGGCATTGAGTGCGCCGACCAAAACCGGTCCCTCGGTCCAGTCCGCCTGATAAATTTGTAACGCTCTTTGGCCCAGGAGCAGGAGCGCCGCGCCGCGCCGCGCCGTCAACCAGTGGCGGATATTGGCCCGATCCGGTGTCGGAGGCAACGCAAGGGTCTCTGGCGACCTCTCCACCGTTTGCGCAACACCGATCATGATCTGTTCGAAGACCTGTTGGTAGGGCGGCGGAGCCTCTGGATAAAGGATGAGTACTGCAGGATCGGCGGCCCATGCTGCTTGGCACAGCCACCCCACCAAAGCCCAGGCGACCGCGCGGCTCACGAGACGCTCGTTCCAGTCAGCGATTAAGGTCTACCCGATAACCGGTCCATCGGAGATAAAATGTCATGAAGTCTCCCCGAACGCTCCTCTGCCACGATCCACA
>JAGRHQ010000133.1 GCA_020444905.1 Candidatus Competibacteraceae bacterium | reverse complement strand
TTTCTGACCGGCGAAATCAGCTAATAACGGCGCATTACCCTTGCGGGCCAGGGCGGAAATCAAATAAGACTTGCCCGCCTGGCTGGGGCCAAACACGCCGGCGCACATGGGTCGTTGCACCGCCTGGTTGAGTCGTTTAGCTTGCGCGACCAGACGGCGAAATTCCTTGGTCAAACCGGCTTTTTCCTGTCCCACTCGTTCAGGATGTTCGGCCAGCCAGTTGAGAAATCCAGCGCCGACCTGTTCCAATTCGCGGCACCGGGCGATCAGTTGATCGCTGGAAGCTACGGGACCGGTAGGCGGGGGGGCCGGGATCGGAGACAGCGGGGGAACTGCCGGTTCAATCGGTTCGGGAGCCACCTTGGCAACCAGTTGATGAGGCAATTCCGGTTCCACCCGAGGAATCGTTGGTTGGGAAGGGGCGTTAGCCATCAGTTCTGGCGTCGACGGCGCAGCGGTTGCGTCGCCTCCATCGTTCACATCCACGCCGAAATGCCGCGCCAATGCTGCCAGCCCACCGGCAAAGCCCTGACCAACTGCCCGGAATTTCCACTCCGAACGCCGTCGGTAGAGTTCGCCCAGGATAATCGCCTTCTCGGTCATGCCCACGGTTTCCAGCGTAAAGCTGGCAATGCCGGTTCCACTATCGCCATCGCGCAATTCCAGGCAGACATGACGCAGAATCGACATGGATTGGTCGTCCGCAGCGTCCAGCGTCACGGCAATCGCAATCCGGGTAATCGCAGCGGGCAAGTCAGCAAGACGTATCGCGAACCGCCGACCCTGGTTTTCCAGGGTAATCCCGCCGTCGGCCAGCGCTGGCTGGTTGTAAAAGATGAAATCCCCGTCACTGCGCACCTTGCCTTCATCCGTCAAGGCAAAGGCGCTGGAATCCAGCGCCCAGGAACTGTCGTCGGGCGCCCAGCTCAGGCTGAGTTCAACGAGTTGAATACCGGGGTTCTGTTGGCTTAGGGACAGATTTTGACCAGCCTGGAATGTCAGCACGGCGGGATCCCTCCGGATGGTTATCTTGTTTTCAGTAGACCTAATCAACCACCGACGACAATATTTGCATCTCACTTTCCTTATCACGTTCGATCATGGCGTAGGCCGAATGGTTGTGAATCGACTCGAAGTTTTCCGATTCCACCGCGTAGGCCGCTACACGATCGTCCTGATTCAACCGGGCGGCGATATCGCGCACCATGTCCTCGACGAATTTAGGATTTTCGTAGGCTCGCTCAGTCACATATTTTTCATCTGGTCGCTTGAGCAATCCATACAATTCGCAGGACGCCTCTTTTTCGGCCAGGTCGATCAGGTCTTCGATCCACAGAAAGCCGTCGCCTTTCAGTCGGGCGTTGATCGTAACGTGGGAACGCTGATTATGCGCGCCATAGCGGGAAATTTTTTTCGAGCAGGGACACAGGCTGGTCACCGGCACAACGACCTTGAGATTCATCGCGGGTTGCCCATCCCGAATCTCACCGATGAATGTTACTTCGTAATCCATCAGGCTCTCCACGCCGGAAATCGGCGCTGCCTTATTGACGAAGTAAGTGAACGCCATCTCGATATGTCCGGATTCGGCCTCTAAACGCTCGGTCATTTCCGCCAGCATGTCCCTGAAGGAATCTACAGAAATCTCGCGGCCTGGCACATTCAGGATTTCCACGAATCGCGACATGTGGGTGCCCTTGAAGTTATGCGGCAGATTCACGTACATGTTGAACATCGCGATGGTGTGTTGCTCACCACCATTACGGTCACGCACCCGAACCGGATGACGGATGTCTTTGATCCCTACCTTGTTGATCGCCAAGCGGCGCGTGTCGGCGCTGTTCTGCACGTCAGGAATGGGGATCACCGTGGACATGGCGGCGGAACTCATGATCAATGGCTTCATGCAATCCTCGGTAGGAGTTAAGGGTTAAGAGTTCGGATGCTGACATCCCCATTGGATAATGAATTGGATCGTTAATTCCCGACGACCACGCTCAACTATTGGACAACGCGCGCCAATCAGCCAGTTGGCGCAGTACGCCATCGACGTCCAAACCGCATTCAACCAGCAATTCCGTCCGCTCGCCCTGTTCGACAAAGCGATCCGGTAGCCCGAGGTGCAACACCGGAATCGAGAGGCCACGCTGCGCCAGGCATTCGCTAACCGCGCTGCCCGCGCCCCCGGCGATAACGTTATCCTCCAGCGTGACCAATGCGCGATGCTCAGCGGCTATCTGTACGATCAGCGTCTCATCCAATGGTTTAACGAAGCGCATATTGACCACGGTGGCATTGAGGCGTTCCGCCACGGCCTCGGCCACCGCGACCGGGTCGCCAAACGCCAGCAACGCCAAGTCCTGACCTCGGCGTCGAATCTCGCCTTGGCCGATGGGCAGCGCGCGCATCTCCGGCTCAGGAACCACGCCCAGACCCTTGCCGCGCGGATAGCGCACCGTTGCTGGCTGGTTCAGTTGAAAACCGGTATAGAGCATCTGTCGGCACTCGTTCTCATCCGCCGGGGCCATGATCACCAACCCGGGAATGCAGCGTAGATAACTGTAATCGAAGCTGCCGGCGTGGGTGGGTCCGTCCGGCCCCACCAGTCCGGCGCGGTCGATGGCGAACAGCACCGGCAGATTTTGCAGCGCCACATCGTGAATCAACTGATCGTAGGCGCGTTGTAGAAAGGTGGAATAAATCGCTACCACCGGCTTGAGTCCCTCGCAGGCCAGCCCGGCGGCCAGGGTCACCGCGTGTTGCTCGGCGATAGCGACATCGAAATAGCGATCCGGGAAGCGTTCGGAAAATTCCACCAGTCCCGAACCTTCGCGCATGGCGGGGGTGATGCCGATCAACCGTTCGTCCTGAGCAGCCATATCGCACAACCAGTCGCCAAATACCTGGGTATAGGTCGGCCCACTCGGCTTGGCGGGTTGTAAACCGCGCGTTGGATCAAAAACGCCGACTCCGTGGTAATCGACCGGCTCTTCCTCGGCCTGGGGATAGCCCTTGCCTTTGCGGGTGACGACATGCAGCAGGCGCGGCCCCTTGAGCGCCCGCAGATTGCGCAAGGTAGAGACCAGCGTCAGCAGGTCGTGCCCATCCACCGGACCGAAGTAGTGGAAACCCAGTTCCTCGAACAACGTTCCCTCTGGCGCGAACAGCCCCTTGACGTGTTCCTCGGCGCGGCGCGCGACTTCCAGCACTGGCGGCACATGGCTCAATACCTTTTTGCCGCCTTCGCGCACCGTCGAGAACAGTTGGCCAGACAGCAGTTTGGTTAAATGGGCCGACAGCGCGCCGACATTCGGCGAAATCGACATCTCGTTATCATTGAGCACCACCAGCAAATCGCTTTTGAGATGACCGGCGTGATTCAGCGCCTCGAAAGCCATACCGGCGGTCATCGCGCCATCGCCGATGATGGCGACAATTTTGCGGTCGCTGCCCGCCTGTTCGGCGGCGATGGCCATGCCCAACGCCGCGCTGAGCGAAGTGCTGGAATGACCGACCCCGAAAGTATCGTAGGGACTCTCGCAACGTTTGGGAAAACCGGCGATGCCGTTCTTGCGCCGCAGGGTCTGCATCTGTTGACGACGTCCAGTCAGAATTTTATGTGGGTAGGTTTGATGGCCGACATCCCAGACCAGTCGATCTTCCGGGGTATCAAAGACATAGTGCAGGGCAATGGTTAGTTCAACCATTCCCAGATTGGCGGCGAAATGCCCGCCAGTGCGCGCCACGGTCTGGATCAGGAATTCGCGCAATTCCCCGGCCAGCGCTGGCAAACGCGCTTCCGGCAGGCAGCGCAAATCCGTAGGAGAATCAATTTGTTCCAGCAGAGAAAAAGCAGGTCCAGTGGCGGGCATCGTAACCAGGTCCGGGTCGGTAAGCGGTATCGTCAGGGGATAGCTAGACGACATGAGATGATGAACGGGCAGCAGGCATTTAAGGGTTCAATAGGCGCGTTCGACGATGTAGGCGGCGATCCAGCGCAAGGGATCTGCTTTATCGTCCAGCGATTCCAGACTGGCCAGCGCTTCCTCGTACAGCATTTGGGCATGTTCACGTGCGCCTTCCAGCCCCAGCAATACGGGATAAGTCGGTTTATTCAGCACCCGATCCGCGCCGGTGGTTTTGCCCAGGGTCGCGGGATCGCCGGTGACATCCAGAATATCGTCCTGGATTTGAAACGCCAAGCCAATGCATTTGGCGTAGCGGTCCAGTCGTTCCAGAGCCGTAGCGTCGACGGCGGGCTGGCTGAGCGCGCCCATCAGCACGCTGGCGCGAATCAGCGCCCCGGTTTTATGGATGTGCATGTTTTCCAGTTCGACCAAAGACAGCTCCCGACCGGTAGCAGCCAGATCGATGGCCTGACCGCCGGCCATGCCCCGGGAGCCGGCGGCTTGCGCCAACACGCCTTGCATGCGTAAACGAATCGCCGGGTCTGGGATCATCGCCGGGTCCTGAGCCAGCACCTGGAAGGCCAGCGCTTGCAGGGCGTCGCCGGCCAGAATCGCCAGCGCCTCGCCAAACGCCTTGTGGCAGGTCGGTTGACCGTGGCGCAGGTCGTCGTTGTCCATGGCGGGCAGGTCGTCATGGATTAACGAATAGGCGTGAATGAATTCCACCGCGCAGGCTGGGCCATCGAGCATATCTGGGGAGGCATCTACAGCATGACCCGCCAGGTAGACCAGCACCGGTCGAATGCGTTTGCCGCCGCCCAGCACTGCGTAGCGCATGGCTTGATGCAAGTTGTTGGGATGCAGTTCCGCAGCGGGCAGCCGCTGGTCAAGCGCTTGATGAGCGCGGGTTTGACAAATTTTGATGAGTTCCGCCGCCATCGCGTTAATCCACGGTTTCGACGAAGGGCACGGTTTCCAGCCGTTCGCGCCGCTCCAGTACCTGTTCAACTTTCTGCCCGGCGCGTTGCAGGGTAATCTGACAATTTTTCACTAGACCGACGCCCTGCTCGAAACGTTGCAAGGTTTCCTCAAGGCTCAATTCGCCCTGTTCGAGTTGACCAACCAGTTTTTCCAGTTCCGCCAGTGCGGTTTCGAAAGGAAGAGGGGGAGATTTTTTGGCCGACATGCCTGCCCGTCCGCTTGGGGTGAACGGTTAAGTTACCTCTTGACGGGCAAACGGTCAATTTGGGACACGCCAGCGACGGGGGATTGGGAGGATGCTGTATAAAAATCAGTTCGAGGTAATCGAGCAATTACCGCAGATAATCGAACAATGACAAGCCTTGAATTTTGGCAAATGACTGTTGCGAAGCTTGCAGGGCGAGCAGTTCTTCGTTTAACCGGGTTGCGGCATCGGCATAATCCACAGCGCCGATGTCGGATTGTAGGGTTTTCAGCTGCAGGTTAAAGTTTTGGTTGACGTCATCCTGAGCATCCAGCGCGTTCATTCGGCTGCCGATCCGGCCCTGCGCCAAGTTCAGGTTTCGCATGGATTGATCGATGTCATTCAGCGCATTAGCGAGCGCCTCCGTCATGATTGCATCTTCAACGGATGTCTGCGAGGGCGTTTCCAGCGTCGTAACCAGATTATCCAACACTTTAAAGATACTCAGGTTTTGCGCCGCCTTGACCGTAAATGCGTCGCCATCCTGAGGCATATCCTCTGGATCAGCGCCTGGATGGCTAATCACAACTTGCATTCCACGGAAATTGATGGGCTGCCCGGACACATAGCTTTGGTTGCTCAGTAACGGGGCAGGATTATCAACGCCATTAGTTACTTCGATAATATCGAAAGTGATGTTGCTACCGTTGTTATTAAATTCAATGCGATATTCGTGGCCCAGAAAGTTGTTCTGGAACTCTGTTGGGTCAATGATGCTGCCATCGTTAATCTCGGCATTTCCGGTGTTTCTGACATTCGCTTTGGTTAGCAGTTGTTCATTACCTTTGCGAATATTCATAAAGACGCCTTCACCGTGATCGCCAACCGCGACTTGTCGGGATGGGCCAACTTGCAGCCAGCGTTGTCCCTGGTCGCCATTGTAAACCACCTCGCCATCGCTCACGGTAAAGGGGATGGTTTGCTCCAGGAAACCGGCAAATACATACGCGCCATCCCCATCCCGGGTATTGGCGATATCCAGTAATTGACTGCGCAGTTCACCGATTTCTGTGGCGATGATTTCACGGTTTTCATCATTCAGCGCTGCATTATTCGCCTGGATCGTCAATTCTCGCACTCGCTGCAAAAGGTTGCCGCTTTCCCGCACTGCGGTTTCCTCTGCCGCCAGGCGACTATTCGCAATGATGATATTCCGCCCATATTGCTCATTGATCTGTACCTGCTTGTGCAATTCCATCAGACGAGCGCTGTTATTCGGATCATCCGCCGGTTTGAGAATCTTTTGGCCGCTGCTGATTTCTTCCTGCACTCGGCCCAGTTTCGACAAATGATCCGTGATCGGTTTGACGCCGCGCTGATAAATCCAATGAGTTGAGATGCGCATGATCGTTTAGCCCTTAACCGCTTCGAGCAGGCTGGTGAACATGGAGTTAGAGGTCTGAATTACTTGGGCTGCAGCCTGATAGGCTTGCTGGAAACGGACCAGATTAGCGGCTTCTTCATCCAGGCTGACCCCGGAGATCGACTCTCGGGATAATTCTGATTGTTGGAGCAGCGCTTCCTGGGATTGCAGGGTATTTTCAACCCGTCGGCCCTGAGCGCCGACCTCAGCGATCATTTGGGCATAGACGTCCCGGAAGTCATTGCCGTCGAGTAATTGCGGCGTGGTTTCCAACTTGACCAGTTCCAGAGCATTGCGATTGTCGCCGATGCCGCCCTGGTTGCTTTTAATTTGAAAAGTGTCGCCATCGTTTTGAACGATGAATTCATCGCCTGCTTGTGGGTCGTTGTTAATATCGACCGTCCAGCCGTAGCCAGCAGGTGGGGTTACCGTGCCAAGGCCAGCCCCGCCTGGCGGGGTATAAATGTTGCCGGCGCTGATGGTGACGCCATTGTCAGTCATATCCAGCAGATCGTAGGTCGTGGCGCTGGTGAAGCGAATCTTGACGGTGTGGGTTAGATTATCTGCTTGATAATCCGTAATTAATGGTTTCTCAATAGTTCCAGTTCCAGTATTCTCCGAGCCAGGACTGGCGATAATGTCCCCATGCGGTTCGCCAGTAATGTTTACTTCCCATCCGTTGTAAGAGATCGCGTTGCTGGTAGTGCTTTTAATCTCGAATCGGTCGCCAGCGACCGGTGCGCCGCTAATTTGGAAGGTCGAGCCATAGCGAGGATCCAGCGCACTCAGGTCAATCGTATTACCGGAAGTATACGGCGAACCGCCGGCTGGGGTTAGCGTGTCGCCGGTGGTGACATCGACAATCTCATACTGGGTGGCGCTGATGAAGCGAATTTCGATGGTATTTCTTAACCTCTCGGCTTCATAGTCGACGATCGCTGGCGCGGTAATGCCGGCGGTTCCTGAATTATCCGCGTCGGCCTGGGCAACCAGCGGCGGAAAGACGACGCCCTTGTCCAGAATCGCGTCGGTGTCCAGGTCGAATACATTGAAGGTGTGGTCGCTGGTAAAGCGGATTTCGACGCGGTTTTGCAGGTCCGTTCTGCTGCTGTCGATGACGTTACCAGCGGAGATAACTCCCGATCCTAAATTAGTCGCGGTGGCGGTCGTCGTAATCGGCGCAGCGACAGCGACCTTGCGCGGATCGGCCAGCGCCATTTCGAAATTCGCTGAACCGAGACGGGTCGGCTGAACCAGAAAACGGTCTCCATATTGAGCGGGACCGCCGCGCAGGGCTAAGTGCAACCCCTCGTCGCGCATCACATCGTTAAGCGCTGTCAAATCGCCACTGCTTAAAAGTTCCTGGCTGTCCGAGAGTCGCTTGACCGTATAGCCGGCGCTGATGATAAAAGTGTCCCCGGCTTGTATTGGGATGGTTCCATCAGTAATCGCAGCGTTCCAGCCGTTGTAATCGCCTGTCGCGGGAATCGTCGCGCCCGAGGTATACGCCTGACCGCTTGCCAGGGTGACTCCCCGAGTATCGTCGATCACGTCGTAGGTTGTCGCGTTAGTGAACCGGATTCTGACCGTATTCGTCAGATTTTCGTCATCCAGATCGGCGATGGTCGGCGCCGAAATTGTCGCGTTGCCTGCATTGGTCAAAGTGGCGCGGCTGGCGACGCCGGATGTGAGAATCTCGTAGTCGGAGCGAGCCAGATTGCTGCTATCTGCCTCTGGCAACGCCTTGGCCCTGAACACCACATCGCTGGCTATATTATTGCCGTTGTATGAGATAGCTGTTGCCCCGCGCGAGCTGGGTTGCAGCAGGAAGCGGTCGCCGTCAGTGACGGTGGCCCCTGAACTCAACTCAACGGTGACCCCATCGATCGTCAGAGGATTAGTCAGGGTAAAATTGCTGGCGACGATGACGCCATCCGAGAGGCGCGTCAGGGTGTAATTACTGGCGGCGCTGAAGCTAAGTTCGTAACGCTCTTTGGTGTTATTCAGCGCCGCCGAGAAAATTGCTGGATCGTCGTCGTTATTGGTCGTATGGGACAACACGCGGGGTGCGCCGACGTTGAACAGCGCTTCGCCCAGGTTGCCATCAAGGTCTATGCCCTGTTGATGCTGTTCGTTAAAGGTCTCGGCCAGACCCATTGCCAGCAAGCCTAACCCATCTTGCGCCGGATTGAGAATGGTGCGACGAAATTCAAAGTAAGCGCCCAGTTCGCCGCTGGTGATATAGCGCTCCAGGTCGCTACCCTCTGCCTGGCCTTCCAAGCGCACGGTGATTTCCCCTGGGTCAAACCCGGACTGCACCGCGACCAGTTTCTGTGTGTTTATACCGACTACCAACGGTTGGCCATTGTTCAGAAAAACGTTCAGAGCGCCATTTTCCTCGGCGACTACCTGAATGCCCGCCAGTTTAGATAAATCCACCAACAACTTGTCACGGCGGTCCAGCAAATCATTAGGCGGATTGGTAGCGGAATCCGCCGCTTGGGCTACGGCTCGATTGACTTCAGCAATTCCCTGACTGTAATCGTTGATCGTGGCGACAGCATTGGTAATGCTTGTATCGATGGAATCGCGCAGACTGTTCAGTGCGTCGTCGATGTCCTGAATGCGATTGGTCAGGGTTGCGCCCTCGTCGAGAAACACCTGCCGGGCAGTGATGGAGGTTGGAGAGTCGGCCAAATCCTGTAGTGAACCGAAGAAGGCTTCCAGATCAGGCGTCAGACCCACGTCAGTGTCGCCGAGCAGAGCGCTGAGTTGGTTGGTCAGGTCATTCAGTTCTTCATACTGACTGACGCCGCTAGTATGGCCACGCAACTGTTTCATGACAAAATCATCATAGGCGCGGGTCACGCTTTCGACATTGACGCCTGTGCCCATGTAGCCATAAGACTGTTTCTCAGGCGTCGTCGCGCCCAGCTCCACCCGTTGCCGGCTGAAGTAGGGCGTGTTGACGTTGGCGACGTTATGGCCGGTTGTCGCCATGCCGGCGCGGAAGGCCATCAACCCGCGAATCGCAGTATTCAGAATATCGACCATAATGTGTTCCCTTGCGGGCCTCCGGATTAAATCTAACTCTTCTCCTTCATTATCGGCCCCGCGTCAGCGGACTTGAGCGTTTCCAGCGCTTCGTCAAATGAGGGGCCATTCATCAAACCCAGGATTTTTCGCGCATACCGGGGATCGGTGGCGTAACCCGCTTGTTGCAGGGCATTCAGATAAGCCGCGCCATCGTCTACCTGTTCCAAAGCATTCTGATACCGCGGATTGACTTGCAGGAAATTCACGTAGTCGCTGAAACTTTCGCTATACGACGAATAGGCGCGGAACCCGTCCTTTTGGCGCACTGCCACACCATTGACGAACTCAAATGTAGAATTGACCACCCGCTCGCCGTCCCAACCCCGGTGGGCCTTGATGCCAAACAAGTTGTAACTGGTGCGGCCATCAGCAAAACTCGGCACTGATTTGCCCCAGCCGGTCTCGTGCGCCGCCTGGGCAATTAACACTTCCGGGGCAACGCCCAACTGGCGTGCGGCATCCTGGGCGTGCGGCCACATCCGGCGGACAAAAGCGACTGGCGAAGTCGGTTCGTAGGGCGCGTCATCAACTGGATAAAGGTCATTGGCCGCTTTAGCCGTCGCTACAAAAG
>JAGRHQ010000132.1 GCA_020444905.1 Candidatus Competibacteraceae bacterium | reverse complement strand
CCAAGGGGATGAAATGCTCCAAGCGCGTCACGGTTTCGGGCGTGAGCAATTGGGGATCGCTGTACTCCTCGCCGCCATGCACCACGCGATGGCCTGCCGCAACCACTGCGGGCAGACCGGGAGTTTTTTCCAGCCAATCCAATAGATCGCGCAACGCCGCCTGATGATCATAAATCGTCGTCTTCGACGCAGTCGTGGGGGTTGTTGGCGGGTCGGTCGCCCGGCGCCGATGATCAGGCCCCAGTTTGCGGTACTGCCCCAACTCCGGCGTTAAGCGAATATCGGCCAGCACCTGTCCGGCATGGTCGAATGCCTTAAAATGCGGATTATCTTCGCCGATGTTTTCCTGCAAACCCCGGCAGACCAACTCCAGTTCGCCGCCGTCCGCCGGCAGGGCGAACACTGAGAACTTGATGCTGGACGAACCGGCGTTGAGAACCAGTAACCCCTGGGACATGGCCATTTCCTCCTGATTCAAAGCGGATCAGCGCTGACTTCTTCTCTCAGGGAAGAAGGGTCCGGATTAGATGAAGAAGCGGCGGGCGCGGCGTCGCCAAACTGGCAACCGTGGGATTGTAGATAGGCGCGAAACTGTTCGCCTAGCTCCGGGTGGCGCAAACCATATTCCACGGTCGCCACCAGGTAGCCGAGCTTATTACCGCAGTCATGGCGTCGCCCGGTGAATTCGTAGGCCAACACCTGTTCCTCGCTCAGCAGCGCAGCAATGCCATCGGTCAACTGAATCTCATTGCCCGCCCCGCGCGGGATATTCGTCAACAGGTCGAAGATGCGGGAGGTCAGAATATAACGACCGACGACCGCCAGGTTGGACGGCGCATTCTCCGGTTTGGGCTTCTCAATAATGCTATCGACATTGCTCAGCCGGGTGGCGAAGGGCAGTGGATGGACGATGCCGTATTTGTCGGACTCGGCTATCGGCACCCGCTCCACACCCAGAATCGAGCATTGGTATTTATTGAAATACCGGGCCATTTGACTCATGACGCCGCCTTCAACCTGATCTTCCTCAATGAGGTCGTCGGCCAGAATCACTGCGAAAGGTTCCTCGCCGACCGCTGGCCGGGCGCACAATACCGCATGACCCAAACCCAAAGCCTCAGCTTGGCGGATATACACACACTCCACGCCGCTGGGCACAATGCCGCGCACCACTTTGAGCAGGTCGGTCTTCTGGCGGGCTTCCAATTCCGCTTCCAGTTCGTAAGCCTTATCGAAATGATCGGCAATGGCGTTTTTGGTGCGCCCGATAATGAACACCAGGGTATCCACCCCCGCCGCCACGGCCTCCTCAACTGCATACTGAATGAGTGGTTTATCGACGATAGGCAACATTTCCTTGGGACTGGCCTTGGTGGCGGGCAGGAATCGTGTTCCCAAACCAGCCACCGGGAAAACCGCTTTGCGCACTTGCCGTTTCACTGCGTCTACCTCGCTGATGGTTTTATTCCATGACATCCTTTCGAATACCGGGCATTGTGCGGCATCGCAGCATACTGGACAAGCACTAATGAGGCGCTTTTAGAATCTCGATTCTTCCTAAACCGAGTGAACTTTTCCAAGTGCGGAAACTTGCCCATAGCATCGCAGCAATGCTGAACTGATAGGTGGTGAGCTGATCCCATTTAAACCTCATTCGTGTTATCTTTATTATTGTATACTTCTCTATCGATTGATTTTTTCAAGTACCCGGCCCTGTAGGACCCTATGCAAACCAACTTGGCGCCATCATCAGCAAGAATTTGATTTCGATTACTACCCTCAAAGGCGTTGGCCCGAAGCTGGCGGAACGCTTGCGGCGACTTGGCCTGCATACCGTCGAGGATGTATTGCTCCATTTGCCGTTGCGTTATCAAGACCGCAGCCGCATCACTCCCATCGATCAGTTGCAGCCCGGCGAAGAGGCGCAGATCGAGGCGGCCGTGGTTGGCAGCCGGATCAGCGGGAACAGCCGGCGTTTTCTGCTTTGTCACCTGCAGGATGGAACCGGCGATCTCACCCTGCGTTTCTTTCACTTTAGTCCCGCGCAACAGCAATGGCTTTGCCAAACCGGCGCCCGGTTGCGTTGCTTTGGCGAAGTGCGCACCGGTTATACCGGCGGTCTGGAAATGATCCACCCGGAATGCCGCCGAATTGAGCCAGATACGCCGCCAGTGGAGGACCGCTTGACCCCGATTTATCCGGCGACCGCTGGTTTGCAACAATTCACCCTGCGCAGTTTGGCCGAACAGGCGCTGGAATGTCTGGAGACGGCGGCGCTGTTGCCGGAACTGTTGCCGCCTGCTTTGCTGGATCAACTCAAGCTGCTGCCGATTGCTCAAGCCGTGCGGCTGATCCATCAACCGCCGACCGATGTCGCGCTGGCGGAATTGGAAAACGGTCGCCACCCAGTTCGGCGCCGGCTGGCTTTCGAGGAAATGCTGGCGCATCAGCTTAGTTTACGTCGACTGCGTGAACACACTCGCCGCCAGGCCGCGCCGCCGCTGGCCGGCGGCAGTTTGAGTCAGCGCTTTCTGGAACGCTTGCCCTTCACCCTCACCGGCGCTCAGCAACGGGTGCTGGAGGAAATTACCGCCGATCTGGCGCAACCCCGTCCCATGTTGCGGCTCTTGCAAGGCGATGTGGGTTCAGGCAAAACCGTAGTCGCTGCAGTGGCTGCGTTACGTGCGGTGGAAACTGGCGCTCAGGCGGCGCTTATGGCTCCGACGGAACTGCTGGCCGAACAACATCACCGCAATTTTCGTGACTGGCTGGGCGAATTGGGGCTGGAGGTCGCCTGGTTGACCGGACGGTTGACCGGTAAAGCGCGACGGCTTTTGCTGGAACGGCTGGCTGCCGGCGAGGTTCAAGTGGCAGTAGGCACCCACGCGCTGTTTCAGGAGGCGGTCGCTTTCGCGGAATTAGCTCTGGTGATCGTCGATGAGCAACATCGTTTCGGCGTTCATCAACGGTTGGCTTTGCGCGAGAAAGGCCGCACTGAGGGCCGTTGTCCCCATCAGTTGATCATGACCGCGACGCCGATCCCACGTACGTTGGCGATGAGCGCCTACGCTGATCTTGACACCTCGATCATCGACGAATTGCCGCCCGGTCGCCGTCCGGTCAAAACCGTGGCCGCGCCTGATCATCGCCGCGACCAGATTATCGAACGCATTCGTCAAGCCTGTCGCAACGGTCGTCAGGCGTACTGGGTTTGCCCGCTGATTGAAGAATCCGAGACGCTGCAATGCCAGGCGGCTACCGTGACCGCTGAACAATTGACCGAACTGTTGCCGGAACTGCGCATTGGCCTGGTGCATGGCCGGTTGGCGGCCAGCGTCAAGGAGGCAGTGATGGCCGCTTTCAAGGCCGGGAAACTGGATCTGCTGGTTGCCACTACTGTCATTGAGGTCGGGGTCGACGTTCCGAACGCCAGCCTGATGATTATCGAGAATCCCGAGCGTTTGGGTTTGGCGCAACTTCATCAATTGCGCGGACGCATTGGACGCGGCGGCATCGACAGCAGTTGTGTGTTGCTTTATAAACCGCCGCTATCCCAGGTTGCGCATACCCGGTTGGCGGTATTGCGGGAATGTCACGACGGTTTTGAAATCGCCCGCCGCGATCTAGAATTGCGCGGTCCCGGCGAAGTGTTGGGCACCCGGCAAACCGGCGAGCAAAGTTTGCGCATTGCCGATCTGTTGCGCGATCAGGATTTACTGAATGTCGTGCGTCATACCGCCGATTTATTGTTGCGCGACCATCCGGACTGCGTCGAGCCGCTGATCCGCCGCTGGATCGGCGCCGGGGCGCGCTATGGGGAAGTTTAGCGATGAGCAAAGCAAGCCGGAACCATAAAGCATGGTACAGAGTAAAAACATGGAGGACTTTCTTGGGGTTGGCCTTGATGTTAACGCTGACTCCATCGGCGGCGTCAAACGAACTTTTGGAATTAAGCCTGGAAGAGCTGATGAATCTGCGGATCATACCGGCAGGCTCGCTGACGATGTCCTCCGCCCGGCTCAGTCCTTCGACGGTTACCACGATCACCCAAGCGGATATTCAAGCCAGCGGCGCGCGTAGTCTTAACGAATTGCTGGATATTTACGCGCCAAATTTACAAATGATTCGCCATCACTGGGAGGCGCGCCACCTTGGGTTGCGAGGCATCATCAATGATCGTGAGGAAAAGTATCTCCTGGTCGTCAATGGCCGGGTGATGAACGAACGAACCCACTATGGGGTTCTCAGCGAACGCGATCTGCCACTGCTCGGCGACATCCATCATATCGATGTCGTGCGCGGGCCAGGTTCGGCGACCTACGGCGCCGGGGCCGTGTCAATGGTCATCGATATCGTGACCGACACCGCGCAGACTTTTGAAGGCACGGCGTTGACGGGCCGCTTGGGCGCGGTCGAGGAATTCTATTCCGCGGAAATCAAACACGGGCGGCGATTCGGTGAGGACTCCGGTTTGTTGCTCTATGTCGGCGTCGATCAGTATCACGGCGCAGGCCAGGACGATGCTCCACTTGTGTATGGCGTGGATTTCGACGACTTCTGGGGAACGCCGGTATCTGGGGGCCAGCCTTTCGACCAGCCGATCAACCGCGATGGGGAGTCGTATCGCAATCGCTATCGGCTCAAGGCTCACGCCCAATATACCGGCGGCGGGTGGAATCTTTGGGCGCGCTATACCCGCGGAGGCGAACAGTTCGCGTTTGCTCAAGATAATCTAGCGCGCGCGCCCTACGGATGGTTAGACGAATGGGCCATCGCCGATTATCCATCTTACCATTCGCTCCATCAGCCCGGAGCGGGCTATCAGCAAATGACCCTTGACGCCAGCTACCGAAAGCCGCTTTCCAATCAATGGACGATCACTACGACCTTTGGCTTCAGTCGCTTCGACTATGAACGGGCCAGCTTCGACAGTCCAGTCAACCCCTATTGGAATCTGAACCATCGCGAGGAAGAGTATCTCGCCAGAATTCAGGCTAACTGGACGCCTTCGGATCGCCATCAAGCAGCGATTGGTGGCGAGTGGTCGCACGGGCGGTTTGGACTTGAAAATCCCAGCGCTCCCGGCGGTCAGGCGGTGCTAGCGCCCTACGTTCAACCTCCCTATAACGGCATATCGCCGCGATGGAATACCAACACCTACTCGCTGTTTGGCGAACATCAATGGAAAATCAACGAGCAATGGACGCACTTCACCAGTGTGCGGCTGGACAAGAACACTTATACGAACTGGTTATTCTCGCCGCGCCTGACCACTGTTTACGCACCCGATGACATCAATACCTGGAAGCTGATGCTGGCCAAGAGCTTGCGTATGACCTTCGCTGAAGAAATGCGCTGGCAGTGGGAGCATGGCAGGACGACCAGCCCTCCCGAGGAACTCAAGAGCGCGGAGTTGCGCTACGAACGACAACATACGCCCAACCTGCTGTTGGCCGGCAGCGTATTTTACCATGACCTCGACGTTATCTCATGGGATTCAGGCGCGTATGGTGTAGAGTTCGATGCAGGAACGACCCAGGTGGGAAATTTACGACAGTGGGGCGTTGAGCTGGAGTTGCTGTACAGGAAAAAACCTTGGCGCGTGATGCTGTCGCACGGCTATACCAAGTTACTGGATTTCAAAAGAAACCCTGATGCCAATACGGTGCTGACGGCTCAACCGTATGGCTATGGCGATGATTTGGCGAACTGGAGCAACCATGTGACGAAACTGGTGGTTGGTTATGATCTCAACGACCAATGGCGCCTCGATGGTTCAGCAAGAGTGTATTGGGGATATTCGGGCGCCGAGGATTTCGCGCAATTCGTGACCGACCATCAAGGTCCGATCTCTATCGCGCCCGGTTATGACGATCCGTATGGACCGAGCGTGTTTTTCAATCTTGGGCTGCAATACCGCGCTACCGATCATCTCACGATGCGCGTCGATGGCTACAATTTGCTTGGCTGGTTCGACGATGATCTGAACAAGCAACTGTATGGTTTTAACAGTTATGGGGATTACCGGGCGCAAGCGCCAGCTCTGAGCATTTCGCTTCATTACTTACTCAAGTGAATGACCTTGTTTAGCGCAATTCCCTCGGTAAGGCGAACACCACATTTTCTGGGCGGCCAGCGCTTTCCTCCACGGTCTTCGCTCCCAATTCCCGCAACCGGGCGATGACCTGTTGCACCAGCACCTCGGGCGCCGAAGCGCCCGCAGTGACGCCGATAGCGGTTTTACCAACCAGCCATAATGGATCGATATCGTCCGGCCCGTCGATAAGTTGCGCTGGCGCGCCTGCCTTCTCAGCCAGTTCCCGCAAGCGGTTGGAATTGGAACTGTTGCGCGAGCCAACGACCAACAACAATTCACAATCCCGCGATAGATCCTTGACTGCATCCTGGCGGTTCTGGGTCGCGTAGCAAATATCATCCTTGCGCGGGCCCTGGATTGCCGGGAAGCGTTCGCGCAGGGCGGCGACAATGCGTGCTGTGTCATCTACGGATAACGTGGTCTGGGTTACATAAGCCAGTTCGGCGGGATTGCGCACCGCCAACCCCTGAACATCTTCCACCTTTTCCACCAGATACATCCGCCCGCCGGCGCTCTCGTCATACTGACCCATGCTACCTTCAACTTCAGGATGACCCGCATGGCCGATCAAGATTACCTCGTGGCCGGAGCGGGCATGACGGCTGACCTCCAGATGAACCTTGGTGACCAAGGGACAGGTGGCGTCAAAGACCTTCAAGCCCCGCTGAGCCGCCTGCTCCTGGATAGCGCGCGACACGCCGTGGGCGCTGAAAATCACCGTAGCGCCATTCGGCACTTCATCGAGTTCCTCGACGAACACCGCCCCGCGTTGCCGCAGGTTGTCGACTACAAAGCGGTTATGCACCACTTCATGGCGCACATAGATCGGCGCTCCAAAAAGGTCCAGCGCCCGCTCGACAATGCCGATGGCGCGGTCCACACCGGCGCAGAAGCCGCGAGGGTTAGCCAGGTGAATATGTGCGGTCATGGGGTATCAGGCATCCGGTTCAGGTTTTGGAGGGCCGCAGCCAGAGACTTTCTACGATCAGCAGCACTGCGCCAGCGGTAATGGCGGAATCGGCGATATTAAAGGCGGGCCAATACCAGCGGTCATAGTAGATCTGGATAAAGTCAATCACCTGGCCCAGCCAGGCCCGGTCAATCAGGTTGCCAATCGCGCCGCCCAGAATCAATGTCAGCGCGACCGCTAACCATTTTTCCTCGGATTTGAGCCGCATTAGCCAAATCACCAGACCAATGCTGACCAGGGCGCCGAGTCCCAGAAAGAACCAGCGTTGCCAACCGCCGGCGTCGGCTAGGAAGCTGAAAGCCGCACCGGTATTGTAAGTCAGCATCAAGTTGAAAGAGGGCATCACGGGTACGGGTTGGTGCATCACCAGCAGCGTCTCTGCAAGATATTTGGTGGCCTGGTCAAGGACGATGACCAGCGCGCTTAGCCAGATCCAGGGTTTGATCATTGGTTTTTTCCAGGCAAGGCATTAATCTGCCTGGCTCTGCTGTTGTAGCACATCGGCCTATTCCTTAAAAATTCCTTCAAAGGTATCAGCTTTCAGCAACCGCTTGGCCCACTGTTCCAGTTGCGGCGCAGTTCCTTCAGCGTTTTCCACGGTGAATCAACGTCGTCCAGATGATCCAGCGGCTTGCGGCGCTTGCGGGAGGGATGGCTGCTACTGTGCCGGAACGCGATCATGTGATTGCTCCAAAACTCGACAAACGTCGAAAACCCTCAATCCCCCCGCTCCACCTTGACCACCTTGATCATATTCGCGCCGCCGGATACGCCTACCGGCACGCCCGCAGTGAACACCACGATCTCTCTTTCCTGAACCATGCTCTTGTTCAGCAGAAATTCGGTCGCCGAACTCAACAGATCATCCACCGAGGTCACGACCGCGCCCAGTTGCAATGGCTCCACGCCCCAGACCAACGCGAGTCGCCGCAAAGTCGCTGGCTTGGGACTGAACGCGATCAGCGGCATCGGGGGCCGGAATTTGGCCAGACCTAACATACTCGCCCCGCTGTTGGTGAAACCGACCAGGTAACGGGCGCACACCTTGTCGGCCAGGTCCATCGTCGCGAAATGCACCGCATCCTCAATGCGCAGGCAAGCGTTCGCCAACAATTCCTCTTGCGTCAGCACATTCTTGCGCATCAAGGTCTTGAAAATCTCGCTGGCCTCGACGTTAAGCGCAATGTTCTTCATCATCCGCACCGCGTCCACTGGATACTGACCCATCGCCGTTTCCGCCGACAGCATGACCGCATCCGTGCCGTCCATGATCGCGTTGGCGACATCGTTCGCCTCGGCGCGGGTCGGTCGCGGGTTGTTGATCATTGACTCCAGCATCTGCGTCGCGGTAATCACCGGTTTACCAGCGATATTACATTGACGAATCAAGGTTTTCTGCATCAACGGCACTTCCTGCGGCGAAGTCTCCACCCCCAGATCGCCGCGCGCCACCATGACGGCGTCCGCCGCTGCAATAATGCCCTCGCTATGCCGGACTGCCTCCGGTTTTTCGATCTTGGCGATGATCGGAATCTTGCGGCCATGCGTAGTGAGCATGACGTCGATCAGTTCCTTGACATCGTTAGCGTCGCGCACGAACGATAACGCCACGTAATCCAAACCGTGATCATAGGCAAACTGCAAATCACTGCGATCCTTGTCGGTCATCGCCGAAATTTTCAACTTGACGTTTGGCAGATTGACGCCTTTGCGCGGCTTCAGTCGTCCGCCGTTAACCACGCGGGTGAAAATTTCCTGTCCCTCAATGCGGTCGACCGTGACTTCAAACAAGCCATCGTCAATCAGCACACGGTCGCCGGAGTGTACTTCTTCATGCAGGGTGCGGTGATCAATAGCGACTTTCTTAACGCCCTCGTGGACGCCGCCGACTAAGTCATTGGTTGTCAACACCAGAGTCTCGCCAGCAGCGACCTCCAGAAACTCCCCATCCAACTGACCCAAGCGAATCTTCGGCCCCTGCAAATCCTGGAAAATCGCCACATGCCGGTTCAGCTTCCGCGCGGCCTCCCGCACCATCTGGACGGATAGCGCATGGTCTTCATGACTGCCGTGCGAGAAGTTCAACCGGATCACATCCACGCCTTCCCGCAATAGGGACTCGATGGTGTCTGCGTTGTGGGAACTCGGCCCCAGCGTGGCCACAATCTTGGTGAATTTCATAACCTTGAACATGCCTGCTACGATCCTGCATGGAGAATCAGGGGCGCATGGTCATGCACCCCTGCAACAATAGATCAATCCGGCGCGCGGCAGAACTCGATCAACCCCACGGTCGACCCATCATGTCCGGCCACCGGTCGCTCACCCTTCAACTCCGGCAGAATCGCGTTGGCCAATTGCTTGCCCAGCTCCACGCCCCATTGATCGAACGAATTGATGTTCCAGATCACGCCCTGGGTGAAGACCTTGTGCTCATACAGCGCCAGCAGGGAACCGAGCACTTTCGGGGTCAGGCGACGATAGAACAGGCTGGTGCTAGGCCGGTTGCCAGGAAACACTTTGTAGGGCAGCAATTGCTCCAGCGCCTCGCCGCTCAGGCCCTGCTTCTCCAGTTCCGCGCGGGCCTGCGCCTCGGTCTTGCCGACCATCAGCGCCTCGGCCTGCGCCAGACAGTTGGCCAACAGAATCGGGTGATGATCGCCAATCGGATTCGGGCTGTGCGCCGGAGCCAGAAAATCCGCCGGGACTAGGTGCGTGCCCTGATGCAGCAACTGATAGAACGCATGTTGACCATTATTCCCCAGACCGCCCCACAGAATTGGGCCGGTGTTGACCTGCACAGTCTGGCCTTCCCGGTCAATGCTCTTGCCATTGCTCTCCATATCCAGTTGTTGCAGATAATCCGGCAGGGAGCGCAGGTAATCATCATAAACCAGCGTCACCTGACTGTCGGCGCCGAAAAAGTCGATATACCAGACGCCCAGCATGCCCAAAATCACCGGCAGATTCTCTTCCAGCGGCGCAGTGCGGAAATGCTCGTCCATCTCATGCGCGCCGTCCTGCAATTCCAGAAAATTCTCCATGCCCAGATACACAATGATCGGCAGGCCAATCGCCGACCACAGCGAATAGCGCCCGCCGACCCAATCCCAGAACTCGAACATGTTGGCGGTATCAAT
>JAGRHQ010000131.1 GCA_020444905.1 Candidatus Competibacteraceae bacterium | reverse complement strand
CCCGCAACGCCTGGACCGTTGCCGCTGTCAGCGGGCAATCCACCTGGGCCACTTGATCATCGGTGGACTCGGTGCGCGGCGAGTCGGGAATCAGCCGCAGCACGGGCGGTTCTGCGCCGAGATGTCCTGTCCAGAATGATTGCTGGCCGCGCAGGGCGGCGATGGCCAGGCGTTGCCGCCGCCAGTTCTCTGCATCGCTGAACTGGAGTTCCGAGTTGTTCAAGCGCTGGATCGCTGCCTGCGCCAATTGCTCAACCAGCGCGCCCAGCGCCTGATCCGGGTGGGTCAGCAGTCCTTCAATCGCCTGGGGATACAGGTCTAGCAGCAATTCCACACCCGCCGCTTCAATCAGGCGTTCGTCAAAAGCGGCTCGCACGGTGATGGTTTCACCGGGGAAAAGAATCAGCGCCAGCGGCATATCGGCCCGCTCTACTGCGACGATGTCGCCCAGCCGCAGTCCGCCAGGCCGCCCGCCAAATTCGCTCACCGGGTAATTTTCAAAGGCGAACAGGCTATGAAACAGTGGCGTCGGGGGACGGACGCCGCTTAGAGCGCGAATCTGCTCCAGGCCGATGAAACCAAGCCGGTTGACCTCGCGGCTGGTTTGCGCGATTTCCTGAAGCGCCTCCCGCGCTGGGAGAGCGTCATCCAGGCGAATCCGCAGCGGCGCCGTGCTAATGAACAGGCCGATAATCCTCTCGACGCCGGGCAGTTCTTCGGGCCGGCCCGAGGATACCATGCCAAAGGTTAGGTCTTTTTGACCGCTGGTGACGGCCAGAGCGACCGCCCAGGCAGTTTGCAGGATGGTGTTGACCGTACAGCCAGCCTGGCGGGCGAATTCGGTACAGCGTGTACTCAGGGTGGCTGGGAAGCGTCGTTCCCGCTCGTGAATTTCCGCTGCGGTCTGACGATCCAGCAGATTGACGCCCGGTTTCTCGATGCCCAGCCGGGTTGGCGTTTCCAGGTCGCCAAGCTGCTGCCGCCAGAACGCTTCGGCTTCGCGGCGATTCTGCTGGAACAGCCAGTCGATCATGCGCGCAAAGGGCGGCGCAGATTCCAGATGCGGCGCGCGGCGCTCACACAACGCCACATAGCGTTCATCCAACTCGTTGATGAGCAGAGGCAGGCACCAGCCGTCCGTCAGAATATGGTGATCGGTCCAGATCAGCCGGTCGCCGTCGGGCCGCCGGATGTAGGTAATCCGCGTCAACCCTGGCCGCCGGAGATCAAAGCCGCGCCGGCGATCCTGTTCGAGGAAGCGCTGGAAGCGGAGGGCAAACTGATTGTCAGGCACTGCGCGCCAATCGAGTTCCACCCATTCAAAGTCGACGTCAGCGTACACGATTTGCACCGGGGCCGGGAGGTCTTCCCAGGCGAAGGCAGAGCGGAACACCGGATGACGGCGCATGGTCTCGCTCCAGGCTTGGCGCAAGGCCAACGTATCCACCGATTCCAGGAAACGCCAATGCGTCTGATTCAGGTATTCGCCCGCTTCAGGATGCAGACAGGTTTGGAACAGCATCCCTTCCTGCAACGGCGTCAACCGGTAAATGTCTTCCATGTCGCCCGCAGCGGCGAACCGGTCGATGTGCGCCTGGGTCAGTCCCGTGTGCGGGAAATCAGCAGGCGAGAACGCGCCCACGACGGCGGTGGCGAACAGAGATGATAATTGTTCCAGGCTGGACCGGAAGGCATCGGCCAGCGCCTGGATGGTTGCCCGGTCGAAATGCGCTTGGCTGTAGCGCCACAGAAAGGTCAGCGCGCCGCCGGTTTCCCAGCCGTCAATTTCCAGCAGATGGGTCATGGGCGTGGCCGGGGAGACGATATTCTCAACGGTTTCGTCGGTGAACGCCAGAAAGGCGCGGTCATCGCCGGTCAGACTGCCCAGATAGTTGAAACTGAGTTCGGGATTCGGCTCATCGGCGGGTTGCCCGCGCAAATAGCGCAGAATGCCGTAGCTGATGCCGTTGTCGGGAATAGCGCGCAGCGTTTCCTTAATAGCCAACAATACTTGAACCAGATCGGTCGGGGTCAAAATCCCCCCGCCCCCCCCTTTGCCAAAGGGGGGACTGAACGGTTGCGACTCCGGCAGGCGCAAGCGCACCGGAAACAGGCTGGTGAACCAGCCCACGGTGCGCGAGACATCGAGCGGGCCGAGGTCTTCCTCGCGGCCATGACCTTCCAAGTCCAACAGTCCGTCGCGGACGCCGCTCCAGCGGAACAGAGCCAGAGCCAGCGCGGTTAGCAGGACATCGTTGGCGCGCGCCCGGTACAGGCCAAAGGGTTTTTCCAGCAAGGGCGCGCTCAACGCCACTGGCAGGCTGACTGTCAGCGTCGCGGTTTCCTGCACGGACGGCAGCGGGGCGTCGCGATCCCGAGGCAACCGGGGAGCGTGCTGCGTGATGTGCGCCCATTCGGCTTGTCGGTGAAGACCAGCCGGACTATCGGCGTAGCGTTGCAGCGCGCTCCCCCATTCGGCATAAGCAGCGGTGCGGGGCGGCAAGGTAAAGGACTGACCCCGCGCCAGAGCTTGATAGGCGCTTTCCAAATCCTCTAGCAGAATCCGCCAGGATACGACGTCGACCACCAGATGATGCGCGGCCAGTAGCAGGCGCTGTTCATCCGCAGTCCAGCCGTGAACCAGGATCGCGGCGGCCAGCGGCCCCTGCTCCAAGTCAAATCCGCACTGCAATTGGTTGAGAAGTTCAGCGCGCCGTGCGACCCGCTTGGCCTCGGAAATCGGGCGCAAATCGACCTCGGTAAAGCGGATGATCACACCATCCAACGGCGCGTAACGCTGTTCCCAGTCTCCCGTCGCCGTGCGCCGGAAGCGCAACCGCAGGGCGTCATGATGACGGCCTACACGGTCCAGCGCGCTTTGCAGGTGAGCGGCCTCCAGCGGCTGACCGGGTTTCAGGCAAAAGGCTTGATTGAAATGATGCGGCTCCGGCGAACCCAGAGCAAAGAACCAATGCTGGATCGGCAACAGCGGCGCGATGCCCTCAGCGGGGCGGTCGTGGGTGGTTGGAGTCAGCGTCTCGGCGGCGGCGGCCAGTCCAGCGATGGTCGGATTGGCGAAAAAGTCGGTACCCTTGATCCGTAAGCCCTGACTGCGCGCCCGGGAGAGGATTTGGATGCTCATAATCGAGTCGCCGCCCAGGTGGTAGAAGTTCTCGTTGACGCCCACGTCGTCGAGCTTAAGAACTTCCTTCCAGATGCGAGCCAGGATGTGCTCCCGTTCGCTGCGCGGCGCGATGCGTTCCACGGCGATTTCCGGCGGCAAGGTCGCCAGCAGCGCCCGCCGGTCGACCTTGCCGGCGGTGGTGGTCGGAATGTGCGCGACGATGCCGATGCGGGCCGGAACCATGTAGTCGGGCAGGCGTTCGGCCAGGAAGCGGCGCAGGCCGTCCCGTCCGGTGACGCAAACCCGGCGGTCGCGGTAGCGGTTCAAATCATGTTCGAACCAGACTGCCTGATCAAGATAAACGCCGCGATCCTGGGCCAAATCCACCATAACTGGCTGCATGGCCCCTTCGATTTCGTAAGCGCCGCTGACGGGGAAGGTCTGGCCGGTCCATTCCTCCCACTGGGCGACCGTGCCTTCAATGCGCTGGGATTGTTCACTGTAGGCGAGAATTTTCCCGCCCAACCGGGTATGCACCCGCAGCCAGGGATCGAAGGGGAGCTGATCGGTTTCACGGGTCAGCGCCGCGTAGTCTTGCAAACTCAGGTGCGGATACTGGGTCTTGAGGGTCGGGCGCACCGGCAGCACGATCCGCTCGTGGCCGGTGGCGATGGCCAGATTGGCCATGGTGCGCAGAAGTTCATAGCTGACGTTTTGCCCCTTGCGTTCGCCGCTCACCACTCCAGCCAAGACGCAGACGGCGTTTGGCGCGATGCCGGCCTGATGTTCGCGGAAGGAACGTTCAAGAGCGTCATCCCAACCCTGGGGCAGATCGTCCGCCGCCCCCGACCAGTGAAACGGCGTCATATTACCGGCGGCGATGATGTGATCATCGGCCAACAGGGCAAATTGTAATTGGGGAAAAGTCGTATAGAGCTTGCGCCAGTAGCGGGCGTTCATCTTGTCGCCGGCGAAGAACGCCGGCCAGGACTTAGCGTGTTCCTGCTCCATGCGCGGTTCCAGCGTGGGGTCCTGATCGATGGTGGCGACCACATAAGCGGCGTCATCGGAACCGAACTGACGGTCACGCAGCACGGCGTGAGCGCTGATGAAATCGGCCCCAGCGGCGTTTTGGCCGCTGATCACCGCCGCATCGGCAACGTCTGGATGTTGCTGCAACACCGCCTCGATGTCGCCCAATTCGATGCGGAAGCCGCGAATTTTGACCTGAAAATCGCTGCGGCCAATGAATTCGAGCAGGCCGTCGGGACGCCAGCGGACGACATCGCCAGTGCGGTAGACACAAGATAACCATTGAGTCCCCCCTTTTGGTAAAGGGAGGTGAGGGGGGATTTTGGCTTCGTCGCCTATGTGCAATCCCCCCCGGCCCCCCTTTTTCAAAGGGGGGAGCTGAGCGCTTACGACGCGATCAGTGGAATCCCCATCAACAAAAGGATTAGCGATAAATTTTTCCGCCGTCAGCTCAGGCCGATTCCAATACCCTCGCGCCACTTGCGCCCCGGCCAGCCACAATTCGCCAGGAATGCCGATGGGTTGTAACTGGCCATGGGCATCGACCACATACGCCTGGGTATTCGCCACTGGGCGGCCAATCGGGATGCTGGCGTAATCGTCCCGGTCGATCACAAAGCGGGTCGCGGTGACCGTGCATTCGGTGGGGCCGTAGGCGTTAACCAGAGTATATGGCTGAAGCGCCACGGTTTTCAGCCGGTCGCCGCCCATCAACATCAGCCGCAGGGAGCGGTTGCGGGTGAGTTGCATGAACTGTTCGCCGAACTGCGTGGGGAAGTCGGCGATGGTGATGTTCTGCTCCTCCAGATAGGCGTTGAGGGCTTCCGGCGCGAGGCGTAGCTCGTCGGGAATGATATGGACGGCGGCCCCCGCCAGCAAGGGCGGAAACAGGCAACTGACAGCGGCGTCGAAGCTGAAACTGTAGTGATTGGCGAAAGCGTCCTCGGCGGTCGTCCCGTTCGCTGCGTTCTCCCCGGCGCACAGATTGACCAGGTTACGCTGCTCGATCAGTACGCCCTTGGGCTGGCCAGTCGAACCGGAGGTGTAGATCACGTAGGCGAGATGTTCGGGACGGGCCGACCGCTCCAGCGCCGTTGCCGGACCGGCGTAAAGCGCAGCATCATGGACATCCAGCCAGGCGCCGGTAAATGCGCCGGCCTTTTCCCGCAATTCCTGCTGGGACAGCAACAGGGTTGCGCTGCTGTCCGCCAGCATGAAATCGATGCGGGGTTGCGGATAGTCCGGGTCCACCGGCAAGTAAGCGCCACCGGCCTTCATCACCGCCAAAGCGGCGATCAGCATTTCCGCCGACCGGTGGAGCAGGATCGGCACCATCACGTCGGGCTGGACGCCATGCTCCTGAAGTACGCGCGCCAGGGCGTTGGTTTTAGCATCCAGTTCCTGGTAGGTATAGCGTTCATCGCGGAACGCCAGCGCTAACCGGCCAGGCGTCTGGGCAACCTGCTTGGCGAACAGTTCCGGGAACGTGCGGTCGGTGGGAACCGGCAGGGTCGTAGGATTGAAGTCCTGTAGAAGCTGTTGTTTCTCGGCGGTCGTCAGCAGGTTCAGTTGCCAGAGTGGTTGTTCCGGTTGCGCCAGCGCGTCCTGCAACAGCGTCAACAACCGGCTGAACAGCGCTTCGATATCGGCGGCCTGGAAACAGGCGCGCTGAAACAGGAAAGTCATCGCGCCGTTCGGATAGATAAACAGACTCAGCGGCGTGGTGGCGGAAGCATTCTGGTAATGACGCACGCCCTCTGGCAAACGGACCTGGGAGATCGAACAAACGCTGTGCAACGTCGTTCCGTGTTGTGCGCGCAACTCTTCAGCCAGCAGATCGTAGGGGAACCGTTGCGGCCCCTTGAGCACCGCGTCCAGCTCCTGGCTGATGCTGCGCAGGGCGTCCAGGAATGCGCACTCCGGGTCGAACGTCAGCCGCAGCGGCACCGTGCTAACGAACATGCCGATGGTTTGCAAGGCGGTGCGATTATTTCGATTATGGTGGGCAACGTCGATGAGCAGATCGTAACGCTGGCTGGTTCGCGCGAAGTAAATGTATAAACCGGTCAATAACAGCCGAAACGGCGGGATTTTATGCTGACGGCTGAACTGTCTGAACGCCTGCCACAATTCATCCGGCATCTTGCAGGTTAATGATGCCGCGGAAATATCGCTGGCCGGGCCTTTGGCCAGATACAGGGTTTGTTCTTCCATCGGAGCGGCGAATTTGTCGAGCCAGAACCGGCGATCGTCAGTGAACTGCGCTGATGCCTGGTAGCTGGCTTCTTCTTCGATGAAATTCAGATACGAAACAATGGGCTTTTCCGCGAAACCCTCTTTTTTGACCAGGCTCGCGTAAAAACCGGTCAATTGTTCGACAAACGGCCCCCAGCAACTCACGCCATCGGCAATCAGATGATGAAATTTGCCAAACAGCGTCATACCGTCGGCTGTTTTCAGGATCACGAACTGATAGAGATCAGCGTCTAGCAACTGAAACGGCTTGGCGCTTTCGGCCAGACACCAGTCATCGACTTCCGCTAGCGAACCCGTAGGAAGGTCAATCACCGGAATAGTGACCGACTGATAATCAGCGACATACTGCCAGGTATTGGCCAAGGCGTCGCCTTCACCCTCCAGTTCCACAAAATGCAGGCGCAAACCGGTATTTTTCTCCACAATCCGGTTCACGGCCTGGCTGAGCAAGGCAGGGTTGCCCGCGCCTTGAAAGGTGATGCGAAAGGCAATGTTGGCAAAGTCATAGCCGGGCGTCAGTTTCTCGCCGAACCAGATGCGCTTTTGCGGATGAGTCAGGGGATAGTACTGGCGAGTCATAGCTTTTCCTCGGTCAATTTTTCGTTGTAATTTTTTGTCACTCAGTGACCTTCAAGTTTCGATGCAGGTTGGGGATTAACGCGCGCCAGAAAACAGAAACTCATGGCTATAAAACTGGCGACCGCTGCCCAGATAAACATGTGCCTGAAGCCGTTCGTTAGCACTTCAACCGGCAATCCGGCATTGGCTAGCGATCCATGACCGGTGTTCGGCAGGTACCCAGAGAACAAGGTTTCGGTGATGGAGATGCCAACGCCGGCGCCAATGGCGAGAATGAAATTAAACATCCCGGAAACTTTACCCTGATTTTCCGAGTGGGCGAAACTCATCAGCAGATACTCGGCGGGAACCTGAAAGAGGCTGAAAGTTGCGCCCAGCCAAGCCAGCGCGATGATCACCCAGAACAGGCCGCTGATCGCCAGCGTACCGGAAAACATCAGACAGGCGCCGCCTAACAGACCGGCGGCGATGATGCATAGACCGCGCGGTGACCATTCATCGACAATTTTCCCGGCGACTGGACCGAGCAGCGCATAACAACCGGAAATAATGATCATTAGCAAGCCATTTTGCTGTGGCTCCAAGTGTTTGACCAGCTCCAGATAGAAGGGTAGTAAAAAGCCGGTTCCCGACTGCACCATGACCACCATTAAAAACCCTAGGAGACCAAACAGGAAATAACGGTTTTTCAGTAAATTCATGTCCAGAAAGGGATCGGGATAGCGCATTTCCCGATAGATTAATATCACTGCCGAGACCAGTGAAATAATCAGACTTCCCAGAATTGGCGTTGATCGCCAACCCAGTTCATGACCCGCCCCCAAGCCATAGAACAGCAGAGCAATGCTGGCAAAGCTGAGGAGCGCATTCCAAAAATTGAAGGGTTCACGGAAAAATTGGGATAGCGGCGGATCATCGGCGCTGGACAGAGTCCGTTGCGTGAGAAACAGGATAAATAAACCCAGGGGGATATTGATGAAAAACAGCCAGCGCCAGGACAGATAACCGGTCAGCAATCCGCCTAGCGGCGCGCCCAGCATCAACCCTAACGCGGCGGCGACCAGAATCATGCTCAGGACTCGCCCGCGCAGGGTCAGCGGGATGAATTGGATGACGACTGCGTAAGCGGTGACCATGAGCATGGCGCCGCCGACGCCTTGCAGGCAACGAGCGGCGATCAGCAACAGGATGTTGGGCGCAACGCCGCAGAATATCGAACCCGTCAGAAAGACGATTTGTCCCAGCAGATAGGCGCGCCGCGGGCCGATTTTATCGGTGATCTTGCCGAAGATCATTAAAACGCTGGTGAGGAAGAGCAGATAGCATAACTGAACAGCAGCGGCTTCAGAGGTCGTCGCGTTGAAGTACTCCGCAATCGTCGGCAGGGCAATCAGGATAATCGAGGAATCGACCGTGGCCATGAATTCGACCAGGCACAGGGTCAGGATAATCGAGTAATAGGAACGAAACTCGGTTGACATGATGTTTTTTTTAATTGCCTGCGATCAAAGGTGCAGGTTGGGGCAACGCGGGCAACCCAACACCGTTTCGAGCCGCTCGCTAAATCAGGTTGGATTGCCAAAGAGACGGCAATCCAACCTGCGTTCAGTCGTTTATCACAGGAAAGAATGAACGAGGCTAATCCATCAGGCCACTGCTTCGCGGACACGGGCGCGTTGCATCTTGATGATCAATCCCAGAATCAGGAACGCGGGAATCCACAACCACTCTTTGCGCGGCTGATCCAACGGCGCGAGCACTCCATGAATGGTTTGGTCAAACGCCAGTCCCGCCGCTTCGGCTGTGCTGCCGAAAGTCACATTATCGATGAGCAATTTGCCATCATTCTCGATCAATTCGAGTCCTGTATTCCGCAAGCGCTCTTCACCGGTCTCGCCCTTGCCTATGGGCAAGATAGCCACGAAACTACGCGGTTTGCCTACGTCGTCAACCCCATCGATATGCAAACGGATCTCGGTGCCAGGAGCCATTTCATCTGCCTCTTTCATCAATTCCGTGGGCGCCAGTTCCTCATAAGGCGGTGAAATCATGTCCATCCAGAAGCCAGGACGGAACAGGGTGAAGGCAATCAGCAACAACAGCGCTGATTCGTAAAAGCGACTCCTGGAAAAGAAGTAACCCTGCATGGCGGCGGCGAACAGCAACATGGCGATCGTGGCCACAATAAAAACGCCAATGCCATGAATCCAATCGACGTTGATCAACAACAGGTCGGTGTTGTAAATGAACAGGAAAGGCAGAATGGCTGTTCGCAGACTGTAAACGAACGCGACAATGCCCGTCCGGATCGGATCGCCTCCGGAAATCGCCGCAGCGGCAAAAGAGGCTAGACCCACCGGCGGCGTTACGTCCGCCATGATGCCGAAGAAAAACACAAACAGATGGACGGCGATCAGGGGTACAATCAACCCGGACTGTTCCCCCAGGGTGACGATCACCGGCGCCAACAGCGAGGAAACCACGATGTAATTGGCCGTGGTGGGCAGGCCCATCCCCAGAATCAGGCTCAGTACGGCAGTGAGAACCAGCATCAGCAGAATATTGCCGAGAGACAGAATTTCCACCAGATCCGCCAGCACCAGGCCAACGCCGGTTTGCGACACCGCGCCGACGATGACGCCGGCTGTGGCCGTAGCGATGCCAATACCGATCATATTGCGGGCACCGACGATCAAGCCTTCAAGCAGATCGTTGCCGCCACGCCGGACTTGCGCGCCCAGGTCGCTCTGGCCGCGAAACAGCGCAAACAAAGGTCTTTGGGTCAACAAAATAAACATCATCAGCACTGATGCCCAGAAGGCGGACAAACCTGGGGACAGCCGCTCTACCATCAGACACCAGACCAACACGATGACCGGTAGGATGAAGTGCAGGCCGGATTTTACGGTCGGCCCGACTTCAGGTAGGCGGATTACCGGGGCGTTTGGATCGTCGATCTCCAATTCGGGATAGCGCGAACCGACCCAAACCAGCGCCACGTAAACGACCAGTAACAATGCTGAAATCACCCAGGTAGCCGCATCGCCTAACGCCGGCTTCAGCCAGCCAATCCCGTAATAAACCGCCATAGCCAGAATCGCCGTGATAATAAAACCGAATAACGTACCGATCAGGCGCTGTATCCAGGGCTTCACCACACCGGGCCGGGGCAAACCCTGCATGTTGGCCTTCAAGGCTTCCAGGTGAACAATGTAAACTAGAGCGATA
>JAGRHQ010000130.1:3856-10235 GCA_020444905.1 Candidatus Competibacteraceae bacterium | reverse complement strand
CGCTGCTGTTGTCGCGGTTGTCGCCCATGACAAAGTAGTGTCCTTCCGGCACTTGATATTCCCAGGCGACAGTCCCATCCGGTTCCCGGCGTGGTTGCAGGCCCGGCCACAAGCCCATCAGATTCCAGCGCCCATCAGCCAAGACCTGAATGTAATGGTTGGCTGCGCCCAATTGCTCATCGAATTGCTGATAACCCGGTTCAGCCGGATTATCGGGCAGCGAAGTCAGCGGCGCGGATTGACCGTTGATGAACAACTGCTTGTTCCGATATTCCACCCGGTCGCCAGGCAATCCGACAACCCGTTTGATATAGGCTACGGCCGGTTCACGCGGGTAGCGAAACACCACCACATCGCCACGCTCCGGTTGGCCATTGCCAAACAGTTTGGTGTTGAACACCGGTAATCGCAACCCATAAGTAAACTTGCTGACCAGGATGAAATCACCATTGAGCAGGGTCGGCAACATAGACTCCGAAGGAATGCGGAACGGCTCGACAATAAATGAGCGTAGCACGAGCACCGCCAGGATCACCGGAAAAAACGACTTTGAAAGATCGACGTACCACGGCAATCTGGCGGCAACTACACAAGCTTCGCCAGTTTTACCCAGCGTGGATGCGCTACGGGCGCGGCGCGGCGCCAGCATTAGGATATCCAGCAACCAGATGACTCCGGTCGCCACAGTCAAAACCACTAGAACGACGGCAAAATCGATATTCATGCGTATAACGATCCAGTCGATTGAGTAAGAGTGATCAGCGGTCGGGATCAGGAATTATTCCTGTCCACCTGCAATACCGCCAGAAAAGCATCTTGCGGGATTTCCACTTTGCCCACCTGCTTCATGCGCTTTTTACCCGCCTTCTGTTTTTCGAGCAACTTGCGCTTGCGCGTTATGTCACCGCCGTAGCATTTGGCCAGGACGTTTTTACGCAATGCCTTAACCGTCGTGCGAGCAATAATCTGGTTGCCGATAGCTGCCTGGATCGCTACTTCAAACATTTGTTGCGGGATCAATTTCTTGAGCCTGACCGCCAGAGCATGGCCCTGGCGTTGCGCCTGATCGCGGTGAACAATCGCCGACAGCGCGTCTACCTTTTCGCCGTTGATCAGCACATCCAGCTTGACCAGCGGCGCGGCCTGGAAGCGTTCAAAGCTGTATTCAAAGGATGCGAACCCCCGGCTCACTGACTTCAACCGGTCGAAGAAATCCATCACCACTTCACTCATGGGCAACTCAAAGCTCAATTGCACCTGACCCCCCGCGTAATGCAGAGCACGCTGGACGCCGCGCTTCTCAATACATAGGGTGATGATAGCGCCCAGATAATCCTGCGGCGTCAGGATATGAGCCACGATAATCGGCTCGCGCACCTCGGCGATTTCATTGGTCGGCGGCAATTTGGCGGGATTATCGATCTTCAGGATTTCATCTTTGGTGGTCAGCGCTTCATAAATCACCGTCGGCGCAGTCGTGACCAAATCGAGGTTGTACTCGCGCTCCAAACGCTCCTGGACGATTTCCATATGCAGCAGACCCAGAAAGCCACAACGAAATCCAAAGCCCATGGCCTGTGAAGTTTCCGGCTCGAAAAACAGCGAGGCATCGTTCAACCGCAGTTTCTGTAGCGCTTCGCGCAGATTGCCAAAATCATCCGAGTCAACGGGAAACAACCCGGCGAAGACTCGGGGCTGCACTTTCTGGAAACCGGGTAATGGTTCGCTCGCCGGCTGATCGGCGCCGGTGAGCGTATCTCCGACCGGCGCTCCGTCGATGTCCTTGATCCCGGCGATCACATAGCCTACCTCGCCCGCATTTAATACAGGCTGATCGGCGCGCTTGGGGGTGAAGATGCCGACCCCTTCCACCTGAAAGGTCCGACCGGTAGACATGACCTGAATTTTCTGCTTGGGAACGATGCGCCCATCCACCACGCGCACCAGCGAAATCACGCCGACGAAGTTATCGAACCAGGAGTCGATGATTAGCGCCTTGAGCGGCCCGTTCGGTTGGCCCTTGGGCGCTGGAATGTGGGCGACAATCGCCTCCAGTAAATCCTCGACGCCCAGACCGGATTTAGCGCTGACCTGTAGAGCCTGGCTGGCGTCCAGGCCAATGATGTCACCGATTTCGTGCGCCACTCGTCCCGGATCCGCCGAGGGCAGATCGATCTTGTTGAGCACGGGCAGCACTTCCAGGCCCTGTTCAATAGCGGTATAGCAATTGGCAACGCTTTGCGCTTCGACGCCCTGGGCAGCGTCTACTACCAGCAGCGCGCCTTCGCAAGCCGCCAGTGAACGGGAGACCTCATAGGAAAAGTCCACATGTCCCGGCGTGTCGATGATATTGAGTTGGTAGGTGTAGCCATCGCGGGCCGGATAGCGTAACGAGACGCTCTGCGCTTTGATCGTAATGCCGCGCTCGCGCTCCAGTTCCATCGAATCAAGCACTTGATCAGCCATTTCCCGCTGGCTCAAACCACCGCACATCTGAATGAATCGGTCAGCCAGCGTGGATTTGCCATGGTCGATATGGGCGATGATTGAGAAATTGCGAATGTGATCCAGTTTCAATCCTTGTTCTCTTGGAAATGTGTGCGATGATCGAGAAATTGTGAATGTGATCCAGTTTCAATCCTTGTTGTTTTGGATTGGCCATCGCAGCAAGTACAAAGGGAAATGAATTATAGCGACATCAGGACGTGGAAAGCACATTGATGGGCGCAGGCGCGGCCTCCGCTCGCCGCAACACAACGGGCTGAAACCGGACGTCGTCCCGCCAGCGCCATGATGCAGCGCGCACTGCCAGAAAACCCAGTCCTAGCCCTAATGCGCCTAGCAAAATAACCGGTTCCTCGCCGGCGCTAGCGAACACGGCTTCACCCAGCAGCGCTCCGGCCAACATCAACGCCAGGGGCAAGAGGTAAGCCAATAGCGCCCCGTACAACAGGACGCCCTCCGCCAGTCCGACGATGACTTCGTCGCCTGGACACAGCGGCAAATCGGAAATCGCTCGCGTTCGCGCCTGGCGACCGCTCCATATCTTCGACAGCGTCGCTGTGCCACAACCGCTGCTCGCCTGGCAACCGCCACAGGCCGACCGCCGCTCAATTTCTACCCAGGCATAGCCATTGCCGGCCTCCGCCACCCTGGCGCGCTCCTCGATCATGGTTTGGCCGCCTCTGGAGCATATTCAATCGAAGTCGCAATGCGTTGCACAGTGGCGGCGGGCACTTCGCCCACCACGAGCACCTGGTGCCCTGCGATCACCGCACCGAAAGCATTCATCGAGCCGAACCGCGATTGTCCTTGTAACAGGGGAGGCTGATGATTCAGCTTTTCCAGAAACACCGAGATCGTAGCGAGACCATCAGCGAACACCAGATGTTCGGTCGGATGTTGCCCGGACGCTTCCGTGAAGCGGTTATGCAACACCTTGGCAAACCCCTCGGGCAATGGGCCAACCCGCCAGGCGGACTCTGCGACCGGTTCACCGGCTGGAGACGATGGTTCTGGATTGCCTGGCTCCTCTGAAATCAATGCGGCCTCTGGCGGCGCGGCAGGGGATTGAAAGGCGGATTCATCGATATGCGGCTTGACCTGTAAGTCGGTGAACATCAGCTGCTCCATCGGCTGACCCTGCTCGCTCAACAGCGCCGAACGCAGTAACAGGCCATTACTTTCATCCAGCCATAATCGATAGCCAAACCGCCAGGCATCTCGGGGTTTGATGGCAATCACCTGCGTGTCCAGACCGGCGATGCGATCCTCACCGAGCATCTCGAAAGCATAGTGACTTTCCAGCCGCCCCAGTTCGCGAGGAATCGATAAAGGGAACGGAGAGCGCTGATAATCGCTGCCCGGAAAAGTGGCCTGTTGGCGCGGCAACAGGCAAACGACATGATTATTCGCCACCATAACTTCACGGGGCGGACCGTTCAGGGAAAACAATCGTTGCCGCTCACCGTTAGGACCACTGCCGTGAATAATCCGCATGGATTCCACATGGGGACCCTGAATGTAGATGAAAGTGCCTTCGTAATTCAGTGTTTGCGTGGCTTCAATCATTCGCTCCAACCATTGTCGCGCTTCTTTGAGCGCCCGTGGGGAAGAGTCGGTCCACCCGATGGGAGACAGCGAACCGGCGGCAAGCGCCAACGCAGCGCAAGTCAACAATTTTCGCTTCATTCGCGAGGAGCGTCAGCGAGAAGCTTGATAACCGACCATGCGCACATAGGGCAGCATGCCATTCACGCTGTTCCTGGAGGCATAGCCATTATGGTTTACCAGATAGCTGTTCAACCGGGCTTCAACCGGTTCGTTGGCGTCGCTAGCCGACGAGGTCAGCGATACGGTTTGGAGCGGCGGAGAGATCATAGTGGGAGAAGAGGAAATATTAGCGGCCAGTGAGGCCGTGGGCGCGAAGGTGGCGTCGCTCTGGTTTAATTTCAATCCGAACAGGGCCACCAGAACCACCGAAGCGGCGAGCGCGAAACCGGTTACCGGTTTGTACCAGGATGGTAGTGGCCGGGCAGTGACGCGCGGCAAAGGTTCATTCGCTACGACCTGATGGATGCGATCGCTGAAACGGGTATCCAGCGCCGTGGGGATATGGCTCTGCAAGGCATCGCTGATTAGATGATAGCGCTCCCATCGCCCCTGCCAATCATCATCCCGACTTAACCGGCGCAATGCCAAGGGGATCTCCGCATCCGCCAACTCGTCATCAACCATTGCTGAAAGCTGACTGGCGACGATATCAACGGGGGGGGTAGTTGGCGCTAAGATTTCTTCAGCCGTTTTATCAGCCATGACTCTATCCCGAAACTAGCTCAGTAGTGGACGCAGTTTGGCGTCAATCGATTCCCGGGCCCGGAAAATCCGGGAACGCACCGTACCGATTGGACACCCCATGGTTTGGGCGATTTCTTCGTAACTCATGCCTTCAAGCTCCCGGAGCGTGATTGCGGTGCGCAAATCTTCCGGCAAGTCTTCGATCGCCCTGAACACGGTCGCCTCAATTTCATCCTTGAGCAGGAGTCTTTCGGGAGTCTCATACTCTTTGAGCAGGGACTGACCTTCATATTGTTCAGCCTCTTGAGCGTCGATATCGGAACCCGGCGGACGCCGACCTTGCGCGACCAGATAGTTTTTGGCCGTATTGATAGCAATTCGATAGAGCCATGTATAGAACGCGCTGTCTCCGCGAAAGCCGGGCAAGGCGCGATAAGCCTTGAGGAAGGCTTCCTGGGATACATCCAAAGCTTCGCTCGGATCATGCACATAGCGGGAAATCAGTTTAATAATCTTGTACTGGTACTTGCGCACCAGCAGATCGAACGCGCTTTTGTCGCCTTTCTGTACCCTTTGGACCAATTCTCGATCCAGATGCCCTTCGCCCATCCGGGCAGACCCCTTTCGACTCAATGGCAATCTCCATGCGACCGTCACGGTAGACCGATGGCCATTACGTAAGTTCGCAGACTCGCCGGGATATGGTTATAGTTGTGGCGTGATATGAGTAAAGTATGACACTGCCGCGTGTCCAATAGTAAACCCGGCACCTTGAAACGATACCTTATTCCTGGAGTGGCTCACAAGTCATGACTTCGCTTGTTGACCTTGAGGTTCACGTTATTAGCCGCAGCGGCGCCGGTCTCGGTCTGGCGCCGTGATTGGCTCAGACCAGCATATTGCCATTGACTTGATTACTGGCGGTAGGCAGGACGTGGCTGGAAATCGTCGTTAGAGTTTCAATCGCTTGAATACGCTTTCTGGGATATGAATGATGATCAACATGATCCAGCGCCAGAACCAGGGCAAGTAGACTTCATTCCGGTCCTGGTCGACGGCGGCGACGATGCCTTGGGCGATTTGATCGGGCTGCGCCCACAGCAATCCCTTTTTCTCGAAAGCGGAGGTCATCGGGGTGTCGACGAATCCTGGTTTGACGGTGATCACCTGGACGCCCTTGCAGCTTAACCGATTGCGCAGTCCTTGCAGGAACAAAGTGACCATACCCTTTGCGGCGCCATAGACATAGTTGCTTTGCCGGCCCCGGTCGCCGGCAACGGAACTGATGGCGATCAAGGTCCCACGTCCCTGTGCTTCAAAATCATTGGCCAGCAACGTCGCCAGACTGATCACGCTAAGCGCGTTCGTGTGAATTGCAGCCAGCGCCGCCGCCGCCGACTGTTGGCAAGCCGGTTGATCAGGCAGTATGCCATGGGCGATCAGCGCTACATCAAGATTGCCGAGCGCTTGATAGACCCGCTCCAGCAGCGCGGAATGCTGGTCGATCCGGTCCAGGTCCAGGCTTTCCTGAACGACCGGCTGGCCAGAACGGATTTCCAGATCGCAGGCGATGGTTGCCAAT
>JAGRHQ010000130.1:0-3759 GCA_020444905.1 Candidatus Competibacteraceae bacterium | reverse complement strand
CAGTCGCCGCCCATCGCCGGGCGGTCGCTTCAGCAATGGCCGAAGTGGCGCCGATAATCAGAATGTTGCGCATGTTATTACCTTGCAGGATGCTTCCCTCGCCCCCTGAGAGAGAGGCCGGGAGCGAGGGCGTCGTTCATCTGTCCATGACTCTTCGCCAGAAACTGGACGAAAATCCTGGATCCATATATTCGCTGAATTTTCGCCATTGAGGGAAATACTGGCGAAAACTGTCTCCGCTCATCCGGGCGTCCTTAGCCGGATAGACCGCTCCGCCGGCTTGCCGGGTCACCTCGTCGAGTCGCTCCAGCAAGTCCAGAGTGTGTGATCCCTGATTGGGAAAGTCCAGCGCCAGGGTCACGCCGGGCCGGGGGAAGGACAGTAATCCGCCCGACGTCCTTTCGCCAAAGCGTTTCAATACGGCCAGCATTGATCCCTGCCTGCTGGCGGCGATGCGCGCCAGAATTTCTCGCAGCGCGTCGCGGGCATTTGCAGGGGGAATAACACACTGGTATTGGAACAAGCCGCGTGGTCCATACAACCGGTTCCAGTGCAACAGATTATCCAGCGGATAAAAAAACGGTTGATAGGGCGTAAGTCCACGCGCTGGACGGGGCAGATGGTAATAGAACCGGTTAAAATTGCCCACGCTGAGACGGTTTACCAGCGAGAAGGGCAGCATGAATGGGATGGTCAAAGCGCGGCGCTCTAGCGGTGGGGATTTCCGCAGACCGGGCGGCGCATGCATTCCCGCCAGGTAAATCCCCCGACCCAAGGTTTTACCGGTAGCGGCGCAGTCGATCCAGGACACGGTGTAGGGATAGCGCGCCTCGTACTCGGCATCGAGGACCAGGAACTCGTCCAGGTTAGCGAAGCGGCGATTTTCGGCGACGATCCACGGATTGGCGATGCGTTGCAACCGGATTTCCACCCAAGTGATCAGGCCGGTCAGTCCCAATCCGCCCACGGTGGCCTGAAACCAGTCGGAATTCTGTTCCGATGGTAAGCATTCACCTCCCTTCTTTGAAAAGGGAGGGTTGGGGGGGATTTCGCGCGGGCGATGGGGCCAAAATCTCCCCTCACCCTCCTTTGCCAAAGGAATGGTTACTTCCGGCGTACAGAGTCGCCGACTGCCATCGGAGCGCCACAATTCAAAAGCGCGCGTCTGGCAGCCGAAACTGCCGGCGACATGATGATTTTTACCGTGTACGTCGTTGGCGATAGCGCCGCCCAGGGTCACAAACTGGGTGCCGGGAGTTACCGGCAGGAACCAGCCCTGGGGGACGACGAGCGCCAGAATCTCGGACAACAAGACCCCGGCTTCAGCCCGCAATACGCCGGTTGCCGGATCGAAGGCGATGAAGCGATCCAGCCCGCGCGTCAGCAGCAACGCGCCGTCATTGTTCAGGCAGACATCGCCGTAACTACGGCCATTGCCGAAGGGTAGGCAGGAAGGTGGCTTCTCGGGTAGAACCAGGAATTGTCGGTCGCGGCAGGGGACGACTTGGCGCGGCTGGGAAGGCGGAAAGCGACCCCAACTACCGGGTGCGTAATTCAGATTTAATGCAGCAGGACTCATTTTGGCAGCGCGCACAGAAAGATCAGTACGCAGGCCAGCAGTACATAGCGGCTATGCACATCGGTAATGGCGAAGAGAATGGGATCGTCGCGCATCTCGCCGCGATGCGTGACCAGCCAGACCCGGCTGATCCAGTATAACAGCGCCGGGCAGAGCAGCCAGATCATCATGGGTTGGCCGTAAAGCGCATGACTGGTTTCAGTATTGACATACAGCGCCAGCACCAGCACCGCCAGATAACCGGCTGCGCCGCCCAGGCTTTGCAAGATGCCCAGATCATCGACATGATAACCTCGCCCCCGCGCGCTTAACTCGCCTTGTTCCCGCAAGGTCAGCAATTCAGCATAGCGCTTGACCAGTGCCAGGCTCAGAAAGAGGAACATGGAGAACGCCAGCAACCAGAACGAGGGCATGATTTGCATTGCCGCTGCGCCAGCGATGATCCGCAGGGTGTACAGCCCGGCCAGCACGATAGCATCCAGCATCAGCGTCTGCTTGAGCCGTAGCGAGTAGGCGAGGGTTAAGACGTAATAGATGGCCAGTACTGTCGTGAACCACGGATGAATCAGCAGGCTCAGGCCAAAGGCGGCCACCAGGAGCAACGGAATAGCGGTGATGCCCTGAGCAATCGGTAGCTTGCCGGCGGCGAACGGACGCTGGCGCTTGTGGGAATGGCGACGGTCGGCGCTGAGGTCGAACAGATCGTTGAGCAGGTAAACGCTGGAGGCGCACAGCCCGAAGCTCAGAAAAGCCAACAGCGCTAATAGCAGTTTATCCGGCTGATCCCAGACATGACCGGCGGCCAGCGGCACGAAGATCAAGCCGTTTTTGAGCCATTGATAAAACCGTAAGGCCCTAACCCAGCGCCATAACGATTTTTCCCTGGTATTGAAAACCTGTTCAACGTCGCAAACGGCTTGCGCTTGCTTGATTAAAGGCAGACTGGCATTGACCACGAGGGCGCGGCGAGCCTGTTTCCAGATGGCGAGATCGACGGGGGCGTTGCCGGCATAATCAAAACCGCGCTGGCCGTAGCGTTCCACCAGGATTTCGGCCTTATGCACGCCGGCCAGATTACGCTCGCCGTCGGTCGCCAGCACCTCATCAAAGAGTCCGAGGTGCGCAGCAATCGGTTCGGCGAATTTTCGATGGGAAGCGGTGACTAGGATCAAAATTCGTCCTGCGGCTTTCTGCTCATGAAGAAAGGTCAGCAATTCCGTATTGTAGGGCAAGGTCTCGATGTCTATCTCCACATGTTGAGCAATGTGCGCCTTGAGGGTCGCCTTGCCCTGCGCCAGCCAGCGCGGCCAGCGCAAAATGGACAGCGGAGCTTGCTTGAGTTGGACCAACGCCGATTCCAGCAGTAGGTCGGAATTGAGCAACGTGCCGTCAAGGTCGATGCAGAGGGGAATCGGTGTGTTCATTAGACGCGCTCCTTAATAATTTTTGAGTAGTCCTGTAGAAAGCGGTGACTGACTTATAGGATGATTTTAGTGATGGTAAGAGGAGCGATAAAAAGCCATGATTTGTCCACGTTGCCATTCATTAAATGTCGTAAGGCAAGTTCGTGATCCAATGTGACGAACCGGTCTTTTGTCGGAAATAAGAATGGTAAACGATGGGTTTTGTGGCCATCGATCAAGGAGCCGATGAGATCGTCGGCGTTTTTGTTGGGGATCGAAGCCAGAAAGGCGTTCAAGGACTGTGGGACTCGTTGCCGCTCGTTTATCGACCGCTGTCTGCTACACGGATTTCTGAGAGTCCTGCGGTGCAACATTCCCCAGTAAACGCCATAAAACCGCCAGTAAAGAAAGTGGTCAAACGAATAAAATTGAACGCTTTAATTGTACCTTAAGACAACGCATGGGACCGTTAAACATTACCGGGTGAGGAGTCGGCGGCAGGTTAATCGCCCGCCAGTCGGCTCTTACCCGGCAATACCCACGGAGCAAATCGCGCTTGAACCGCCTTCATACGAACAGGTGTCGGCGGGTGCCCGCCAGAATAATGCGCCATCCTGAATCGTCTGCTGGCGCAACCACGCTTCGCAAGCCTCCGGCGGCAACGGCGGACTGGCCAGGAAGCCTTGCAGAGAGTCGCAGCCGTGGTGACGCAGGAACGCGACTTGCTCCATAGATTCCACGCCTTCAGCGACAACCGTTAGCTCCAGGTTGTGCCCC
>JAGRHQ010000012.1 GCA_020444905.1 Candidatus Competibacteraceae bacterium | reverse complement strand
AAGATGTGCGGGATATTGGTGCGCATCTGCTTGTCCACATTGATAAAACCCCGTTCGGTCACCACAACGCCCGCTTTATCGGCGCCAATCTTGTTGCCGTTCGGCGTCCTGCCAGCCGATTGCAGAATCAGGTCGTATAACTGCGGCTCGGCGGGCGCGTTGTCACCTTCAAAGGTGACCCGCAGTCCCTCGGGCTTGGCCTCGACCGCAATCGTTTTGGTTTTCAGCATAATTTTGTCAAAGCGGGCGGCGTTCTTCTTCTCCCACACCTTGACCAGATCGCGGTCCGGCCCTTGCATCAGACCGTCGAGCATTTCCACGACTTCAATGCGCGCGCCCAGCGTCGAGTAAACCGTGGCCATTTCCAGTCCGATGATGCCGCCGCCCAGCACCAGCATCCGTTTGGGAATAAAAGGCAATTCCAGCGCGCCGGTGGAATCGACGATGCGCGGATCATCAGGAATGAAGGGTAAATGCACCGCCTGACTGCCAGCGGCGATGATGCAATTCTGAAAACGGATGATCTTTTTATCGCCTGTCTTGTCCTGACCGGCGCCGGTGGTCAATTCGACCTCCAGGTGATGCGGGTCCAGAAAGTGACCGTAACCCCGCACGGTTTCTACCTTGCGCGCCTTAGCCATACCGGCCAAGCCGCCGGTAAGTTTGCCCACCACTTTGGTTTTATGCGCACGCAGTTTGTCGAGGTCGACGGTCGGTGCGCCAAAGGACACGCCCAGTTCGGCGAAATGGGCAGCTTCATCCATGACCGCCGCGACATGCAGCAGCGCCTTAGAGGGAATGCAGCCGACGTTCAGGCACACGCCGCCAAGACTGGCATAGCGTTCCACCAACACGGTCTTCATTCCCAAATCAGCGGAGCGGAACGCGGCAGAGTAACCCCCGGGACCCGCGCCCAGCACCAGCATTTCACATTCGAGGTCAACCTGGCCGGAGAACGCGCCCGCAATGGGCGCAGGGGCTGCGGGTTTGGGAGCCGGCGTAGATGCCTCTTGTCTGGCGGGAACGGGACTGGGAGCCGGGGCGGCCGCTTCAGCGGCTTCCACCGTGATGAGTAATGAACCTTCGGATACCTTGTCGCCAATTTTGATCTTGACCTCCGCGACTTTACCAGCAACCGTGGAAGGCACTTCCATGCTGGCTTTATCTGATTCCAAGGTAATAATCGGGTCTTCAACCTTAATAGCGTCGCCAGGCTTAACGAATACTTCGATGATCGGTACGTCCTTGAAATCGCCGATGTCGGGGACTTTTACTTCAACCAATGGGTTCATAGTCTTGATCTTGTCTCGGGCTTGAACGGGGGCCGGCAGCAGTTTGCCGGGATTTGGAAAAAGTATAGTCGCTCAGATCATCGTTCACTTCATTCTTCCTGCTTTCTGGTGGGCGACGCTTATATGCGACAGTTTCAGCGCCTGTAAACGTTAACACAACCTAATCCAGCAACCTTTTCAACCGTTGCAATTCCGCCATCGCCTGCTTCGAAGTCAGAGTTTCGGGATCGAGATCGGCCAGCACGGTAACGACTGGGTGAACCTCCGCGCCGAATAAGGTCAATTGCGGCTTTGCTTCCGAGCGCGCGGGTAATTCCCGGCGCAGCATTTGCCGCTCCAGCAGTCGCAGGCGTTGGCGGGCTTGCTGAATCACCACGGGCGGCACGCCCGCCAAGGCGGCGACTTGCAGGCCATAGCTGCGGCTGGCCGGTCCGTCTTGCACTCGATGCAAAAATACGATGCTGTCGCCATGCTCTACGGCGTCCAGATGAACGTTGGCGATGCCAGGTTGTTCATCCGGCAGGTGGGTTAGCTCGAAGTAATGGGTCGCAAACAGGGTGAAAGCGCGCACAGTGCGGGCCAGGTGTGCAGCGCAGGCCCAAGCCAGCGCCAGACCGTCGAAGGTGCTGGTGCCGCGTCCAATTTCGTCAATTAGCACCAAGCTGTGTGGCGTGGCGTTGTGTAGGATGTTGGCCGCTTCGCTCATTTCCACCATGAACGTCGAGCGCCCGCCGGCCAGATCGTCGGAGGCGCCAATCCGGGTGAAGATGCGATCGATGGGGCCGATCACCGCACGCTCGGCAGGAACGAAGCTGCCCAGATGTGCCAGCAACACGATCAGGGCGGTCTGGCGCATGAAGGTCGACTTCCCCCCTAAATTCGGGCCGGTGACGATCAGCATCCGGCGCTGCTCCGGCTCTAGTTGCAAGTCGTTTGGGACAAAAGGCTCATCCAGCACCTGTTCCACGACCGGATGCCGCCCGGCAGTGATGGCAATGCCGGGTTGGTCTATCAATTCTGGGGGATGCCACTGCAAAGCGGCGGCGCGTTCCGCCAGGTTGCTCAGCCCATCCAGTTCCGCCAGGGCGGCGGCGCTGGCTTGCAAGCTGGGCAACTGGACCCGCAGTTGCTCCAGCAATCCATCGTACAATGCCTTTTCCCGCGCCAGCGCCCGCTCCTGAGCGTGCAGGACTTTATGTTCGAATTCCTGCAATTCCGGGATGATGTAGCGCTCTGCGCCTTTCAGGGTCTGTCGGCGATGGTAGTCCGGCGGCACCGCCTGGGCTTGGGCGCGGCTGACTTCGATGTAGTAACCATGCACCCGGTTGAAGCCGACCTTGAGGTTGGCGATGCCGGTGCGCTGGCGTTCGCGGGCTTCGAGATCGATCAGGTATTGATCGGCGCGGTCGTTTAGCCCACGCAGTTCGTCCAGTTCAGCGTCGTAGCCGGGCGCGATGACGCCGCCATCGCGGATGATTTGCGGGGGATTTTGGACAATGGCGCGGTTCAGCAGGTCGCAGACTTCAGGATGGGTTCCGGCGCGCTGGGCCAATTCCCGCAGCAGGGGCGCGTCGCAGACTTTCAGAAACTGTTGCAGACCTGGCAAGCGACCGAGCGCATCGGCCAGGGTGGTCAAATCGCGGGGCCGGGCCGATTCCAGGGCGACCCGAGCGAGAATGCGTTCGACATCGCCAGTTCCCCGGAGCACGCCGCGCAGGTATTCGTAACCGCCATTGTCCAGCAGTTGCCGGAGACTAGCGTGGCGCTGGCGCAGCAGGGTCTGGTCGCGCAGGGGCCGATGCATCCAGCGCCGCAGTAGTCGCGCACCCATCGGCGTCACGCAGCGGTCAAGGACGCCGAGGAGGGTATGTTCCGGCGTACCGTTCAGACTGTATTCGAGTTCCAGATTACGCCGACTGGCGGCGTCGAGAATCACACTGTCTTCGTGGCGTTCGACGCGCAATCCGGTGAGGTGCGGCAGCGCTGCCCGTTGGGTGTCCTTGACATATTGCAGTAGGCAACCAGCGGCGGCGACTGCAATCGGTTGGTCGGCGCAGCCAAAGCCGTCGAGATTGTGGACGGCGAACTGGCTACACAGCATCCGCGTGGCGCTGTCCCGGTCGAAATGCCAGGGCGCTTGCCGGCGCAGGCCGGGATGGTCGCGCCAAACGCCGGGTGGGGCGAAGTCTTCGGGAATGAGCAGTTCCGCTGGTTTCAGGCGCTCCAGTTCGCTGAGCAGGGCAGTTTCGCTATGCAGTTGGGTGAGGGTGAACCGTCCACCGCTCAGGTCCAGATGAGCCAGACCCCAGGTGTTTTTGACCTGATGCAGCGCAGCTAGCAGGTTGTCGCGGCGTTCGTCGAGCAGGGCCTCGTCGGTCAGAGTACCGGGGGTGACGATGCGGGTAACGCGACGCTCGACCGGTCCCTTGCTGGTGGCGGGATCGCCGATTTGTTCGCAGATGGCGACGGATTGGCCAAGTTTAACCAGTTTGGCGAGATAGCTTTCCACGGCGTGGAAGGGGACGCCGGCCATGGGGATGGGCGCGCCAGCGGACTGGCCGCGGGTGGTGAGGGTGATGTTGAGCAGTTCAGCGGCGTGCTGGGCGTCGGCGTAGAACAGTTCGTAGAAGTCGCCCATGCGGTACAACAGCAGGATGCTGGGATGCTCGGCCTTGATGCGCAGGTATTGCTGCATCATCGGGGTGTGTTGGGAGAAGTCGGGATCGGGGGCGAGTGTTGCAGGTTTTTTCATGAGTGCAACCGAGGTAAGCAGTCGGTTTTTTACCGGTGCTGAATTGAAGCAATTACCGTTTAGCGTGGGTTTGGAGGGCGAATCAGGCTCTCGGCGGGAATACCCAGGGCCTGATGTAGTTTCCAGATCATATTCAGGGTTAACGGGCGCTTGCGATTGAGCACTTCATAAACCCGATTCAGGCGGCCGATCATGGGTTGTAGGTCTTTGGGCGTCAGCCCCGCTTGTTCCATACGGAACTGGATGGCTGCAACGGGATCAGGCAGATCAATGGGGAAATGTTGCGCTTCATAGGCTTCCAATAAAGTCAGCATCACTTCAAAACGATCGCCTTCCGGCGAACCCGGTTCCGGTTCCTGGTCGAAGAACGCGGAAACTTCGCGCAGTGCGGCTTGATAATCGTCCTCAGTGCGAATCGGGCGAATTTCCATTTTTAATACTCCCCATCAATGGTTTCGGCATCGATCATATCGTATTGCTCATGCGTGCCGATGAATTTGATGTACACCGCTCCAAATCGATAGGCAACCGATGCGACCAATCGGTAGGCATTGCCCTTGATATTGAAGACAACGCGCCGGTTTTTGAGGATGCTGGCGTTGCGATAATGGTGCTTGATATCGGCGGGTTGCGTCCACCGCGCTTTCCTGACTTCATCCACCCAAGCCTTGAGGGGTTGCTCGGCGTCCGGGAACCGTTCCCAGAAATCGCGCAGGGCCTTGACCGCAATGATTTTCATGAGACTGAACGATAGTCCCATTTTGGGATAAGCGCAAGCTGCATTGTCGGAAAATTTTACAGCGCTTTTGGGCCTGATCACGGATTTAAGCGGAAGAAGGCGTTTGGAGTAAAAGGGCTGTCGGAAAATTTTACAGTGGCGTTTCGTTTAATTTCTTACTGATACACTTGGTTTATTAACTAATATGTTACAAATTTGCTGGTTTGACGGAATTTATTAGGCATAAACAGGACACAGAAGATTTCTGGTTAACGGTGAAAATTAGTCTAGTAAATGACGATTGATGATCATAAGGTGCAACTTTTGGTGTTTTTTGCAAGTTATAGCCGAAAACTTCTGACTATTGCGCTCGGCAACTCTGGTTGTCAGGATTTTTTACAGTCAGTCATTTTGTAGTAATTAAATTTATATATTATTTAATAACATGCGAAGTTGGTTTTTTTTTTGCATAAATTTCCCCTGAAATCAGGCGTGTCTATGACCAACGACTAAGAACTCGGCACGGTCGCCGAAGCGTCTGGTGGAATCCACTTCACTTCTTTTCAAGGGGAAATTGAGATGTTTAAGCATAAAAACCTTTTATTGAGTACAGTTGTCCTGTTTGCAGTAGGATTTGCCGGCTCATCAACTGCTGCACTCATCACTAACGGATTTACTTATGCGGTGGCTGATAATTGCGGTGGTATAGGAAGCCATTTTCACTCCAACACTGGCGGAGTGTATGGAAACCCGGCAGGCAAAGCCGAAGTCGGTCGCTTTTCGTGCGAAGAAGTCAGAGGGCTCTCTGAGTATGACTTGACAGGTTTGGGAGCCGTTTCAGATGCTTTTGTGAGTTTTGAGGTTTTCAAGGCTGGGGGGCTATTCACGGGTACGAATGATTTCCCGTTTGATGGCACCATCCAGATCGACGCCTACACAGGCAACAATCTGGAGAATATTGCCGATTTTAATGCGTCAAGTCGTGGCATTGTTACAAGTTTTTCCACAGCCGGCTTGGTTGTCGGTAATACACTGAGTTTCAATGTCACTGGCCTCTATAGCCAAGCGATCACTGATAATCTTTCATCTTTAGGCATCAGGTTAGCAGCCGTTCCCCTCAATACGAACGGTGGCGCTTGGACCTTCGATAACTTTCGTTTAACAACAGATGACCAAACCACCAGTGTCCCCGAACCCGCCTCCCTCGCCCTGCTCGGCATCGGCCTAGCCGGTCTGGGCTTCACCCGGCGACGCAAGCGGGCTTGATCGTCAGCGTGGTTGAAGCAGTAGAAACGGCGGCCTGCGGGTCGCCGTTTTGATTTGTGTTCCCGGAAATAGGCATGGAAAAACACAACAGAACTGTTTTAACCTTTGCCTTATGAACCCTAATCAATCCGAATGCTGGCTCGATGATCGCCGCCCGCTACCGCGTTTCAAGGATCAGAGCATTGAGTAAAGCCCGCACGATCTATGTTTGCGCCGAATGTGGCGCGCAAGCCAGCAAATGGTCCGGTCAATGTGGCGATTGCGGGGCCTGGAACACCCTCCAGGAGACCGTGGCCGCGCCGCCGACCAAGGCTGGCATGAAGCCGGTTGGTTACGCCGGCGCAACAGCGGGGGAAGTCCGTAATTTGGCTGAGGTGGACGCAACGGCGGAAATCCGCCAGTCCTGCGGCAATGGCGAACTGGACCGGGTGCTGGGCGGCGGACTGGTGCAGGGTTCGGTAACGCTAATTGGCGGCGATCCCGGCATTGGCAAATCCACCTTGCTGTTGCAGGTTCAGGCCGTGTTGGCTGAACGCGATCGAACCCTCTACGTCAGCGGCGAGGAATCCCCTCAACAGATCAGTCTGCGCGCCCAGCGCCTGCAATTGTCCCGCGACCGCTTGCGTCTATTGCCGGAAATTAACGTCGAACGCATTCTGGCGACCGCTGAGATCGAACAACCCCGGGTCATGGTCATTGACTCGATTCAGACCGTCTATACCGAGCGCTTGCAATCTGCGCCAGGTTCGGTGGCGCAAGTGCGCGAGAGTGCGGCGCAACTGGTGCGTTTCGCCAAGGCCACCGGCACCGCCCTGTTTCTGGTCGGCCATGTCACCAAGGAAGGCGCAATTGCTGGTCCCCGGGTGCTGGAGCACATGGTCGACACCGTGCTGTATTTCGAGGGCGATCCCAGCGGTCGGTTAAGAGTGCTGCGAGCGGTGAAAAACCGCTACGGCCCGGTCAACGAACTGGGCGTATTCGCCATGACCGAGGATGGACTCAAAGAGGTCAGTAATCCTTCGGCGATCTTTCTCTCCCGCCATGACACGCCGGTCGCTGGCAGCGTGATTATGGTGACCCGCGAAGGCACTCGGCCTTTGTTGGTCGAAATTCAGGCGCTGGTGGATGAGTGTCACGGTAGCCATCCGCGCCGGGTGACGCTGGGGCTGGAGCAGAACCGCCTGGCGATGTTGCTGGCCGTATTGCATCGACACGGCGGCGTGGCGATGTACGATCAGGATGTCTACGTCAATGCTGTCGGCGGCGTGCGAATCAATGAGACGGCGGCGGACTTGGCCGTATTGCTGGCGGCGTTGTCCAGTTTTCGCGACCGGCCGTTGCCAACCGATCTGGTGGTTTTCGGTGAAGTCGGACTGGCGGGCGAAATTCGCCCGGTGCCTAATGGTGAAGAACGCTTGCGGGAAGCGGCCAAGCATGGTTTCAAACAGGCGATTGTGCCCAAAGCAAATGCGCCGCGCCGTGGCGGTAAACGGATTGATGGGCTGGAAGTGTGCGGCGTGAGTCGGTTGAATGAGGTCATGGGTGACATTTGAAAATCATCTGTCGCCTATTGCACTTTCATCTGGTCTTTTCCATATATCAATAACTGTTTATTACCGCAATTAATTGTTTTTTTTGGCGGGCCATTAATTTTAATTAATCCCTCTGCTGATATCCTGTAAGTAGGATCAGCATTTTTTGAAATAATAGCAAAGTCATAAGTTAGCCTGAAAAAGTTTTTTGAGGTGATCCATCTATGTTCTTCAAGGTTGCCAAAGTGTTGGGCTAATGTGATGTTAGCTTTGCTAAAAGCTTGTATGTATTTTGCATCCCAATATTGGGCAATACCGTTGTTTAGCTGTTCTTGAAATAAATAGGTATCAATACATGATATTTCATGTGGGTAGTGGTTTTTACTAATTCCGTTATTTTTTATTAAATCAAGAGCATTAAAGCTAAGCAGCGTGATGATAACGATGGAAACGGCGCTTCCAAGGTAGAAGAATTTATTTTTTATAATATAGGTGCTTATTACAACTCCAATAATAACTGGCCAAGAAAAAGCCGGGATAAAGTATCTAGCAGTGACCGGAAGGTTGGTAGTGAGTAAAACTGTAGATAGCGTTATTCCAGCAGAAGATAATAAAAAAATTTTTACATAAAATATCTCTTTAGGGAAACCAAACGATAGTCCTTTTCTGAGTGGGGTAAATATATATAAGAAGCAAAATAAGTAAAAAACTGAAAAATAAAAAGAAAAAGTTGGTGATTTAATAAATAAATTTTTAATGATTTTAAATACTTCAATGAAGTTATTTATTATTTTCTCTGTACCAATCATAATTGGATACATCGTCCGGTTTTCGATAATGAGAGAGCATAACAATAATCCGACTATCCCAAACACAATGGGAAATATGTAAAGGTATATATTTTCTTTTAACTTCTGTTTGATCAGTAAATTAAAAATAAAAATTGACGCAAATAGCGGAATTAAAAACTGTATCAAAAATAAACTATCGGAAGCTGTTGTAATAAATGACAGACAGCATAAATAGAAAATCATCCTGCTTTTTTGTTCAGTGTCTTTGCAGCGAAAGTATCTTATTGTTATATTCAAGCTAATTATTTCGACTAGGAACGCGCCGTAGTGATGTGCGCTAATGAGAACTAAAATATAAGGTTCTCCTGTATTTAAAGAAAGGTAAATAAGTATGACGGTTGCCAAAGCAGCGGCGCAGAAAATATTTTTACAAGCAAGTTCTCTTGCAGTAAATGAGATTGCTATAAATGTAAGGATAACTTGAAAACATGAATAAATAGCAATTTTTTGATAGAAATTTTCACCTAAATAATAAATCATTAAAAATGCGATATAGTCTGGAAAAAAATAAGGTGCAGGTGTTAAATACCAATCATTAATATTTCCATCATTTTTAAGTATGTTTTCAAATAAAATGGGTAGATAAAGAGCATCTGCATTAAAAAGGTGTGATTGAACAGGATGTCCGCTGATATAATGAATAAATAGAAGGATAACTGAGTAAGTTAGAATTATAAAAGAGATAAAGAACTTTAAATTTAAATGGCCTAGGCGACACTTAATTCTGTCGATCATATTCTGGCTGTTGGCGCTACCTCTCATGTAGTATCCACCCCCAGCGTTCGGCAATGAAAATCTCATGCGGGTTGAAGCGCGCTTTGTAGGCCATCTTGGCGCACGGTTCGACCCAATAGCCCAAGTAAACCCAGTCCAGGCCCAATTGCTGTGCTTCGGCGATTTGCCATAAGACGGCGAACGTGCCCAGTCCACGCGCTTCTTCCTGTGGATCGAAGAACGTGTAAACTGCCGATAGTCCATCATCCAATCGATCCACCACAGCCACTGCCAGCAACCTTCGGTCAGAGCGGAACTCACAGAGCCAAGTCGGGCACCAGCGCGAGGCGACGAATGACCAGTAATTGCCGGGACTGGCCGGATCCATGCCGCCTCCGGCGTGGCGCACCCGGATATAGCGGGCGAACAAGGCAAAGTGTTCATCCTGGAATTCCGCTTCCAACACGCGGGCTTGCAAATCCTGATTGCGCATCCAGACCCGGCGTTGCGCGCGATTGGGTTGAAAGCGCGCGACAGGAACGCGCAGCGACCGACATGCCGTGCATCCTCGACAGTGTGGCCGATAAACATGTTCACCACTGCGTCGGAAACCGAGCGCCGCCAGTTGGGTGTAAAGTGGGCTGTCTGTGACGGCTGGATCAGCGACCAGATTGCGCGCTAGCCGGTTGGGCAGATAACTGCACGAATAATCAGTGGTCAGAAACATCCTCAGGTCGTACAGCGAGTCACGAGGATTGCTCATGAGGAGTGCGCTCGAGGAGTCGCCAGCAGATCAGTGAATAGATCAGGATCCAGTTCCCAGCGACCTTCCTGCCCCGGTAGTGGGCAGAAGCGTTCCAGCAATTCCAAAAACAGTTCCCGGGGAATGTCCGCCGCACCCATGCGCAGCAAATGATCGGTGCGCACCTGGCAATCAATGACCGCGAATTCCCAGCGATGGAGCTGACGCGCCAGCGCCGCCAGCGCCACCTTTGAGGCGTTGCTGACCCAGCTGAACATGGATTCGCCATAGAACACTCGGCCTACCGCCACGCCGTACAGTCCGCCAACCAGTTCGCCCTGAATCCAGGTTTCAACGGAGTGCGCGTGACCCAGTCGGTGCAATCGGCAGTAGGCGCGCAGCATCTCCGGCGTGATCCAGGTGCCCTCTCCAGGTCCGCGCGGCGCAGCGCAGGCGGTCATAACCGCTTCAAAAGCTGTGTCGGCTGTGACGATGAGTGGACCATTCCGCAAGGTCTTGCGCAGGCTGCGCGAGATTTGCAGGCATTCCGGGAGTAGCACCAGACGTGGATTCGGCGACCACCACAGAATTGGCTGACCGGATGAGTACCAGGGAAAAATCCCGTGTCGGTAAGCACGCAGCAAGCGGCGTGGACTCAGGTTGCCGCCGGCGGCCAGCAGACCGTCGGGTTCGATCAGGGCGCGGTCGGGATGGGGAAAAGGCTGGTTGTCATCATGGGGATCCAGCCATGGCAGGGGCATCAGGCGTTACCTTATCACGATAGGGCGAGTGTTGCAGCCCGTGTTGAGCATAGTCGCGCAGGGCCGGCGTTTCCTGCTTCAGGAAATCGGCGATTGCCCGGCGAAAGCCCGGATGGGCGATCCAATGGGCTGAATGAGTCAGCGTCGGCAAAAAACCCCGGTGGATTTTATGCTCACCCTGAGCGCCTGGTTCAAAATGTTGTAAACCTTGTTCAATGCAATATTCCAGTCCCTGATAGTAGCAGGCTTCAAAGTGCAAACTGTCATAATCCGCCCGGCAACCCCAGTGACGGCCATACAGGGTATCGGCGCTGCGAAAACTGATGGCGCCGGCTACTTCATGACCATGAGCGAAAGCCAGCACCAGTATGATGCGCTCGCCTAGCGTCGTCGCGATGTCCTGGAAGAACGGTAAAGTAAAGGTTGGGATGCCGCCGAGTCGGTGGAAAGTTGATCGATAAAACGCATGGAGAGTGCGCCATTGCGCATCGTTAGCCTCGCGTCCGGACAGGATGCGCACCTCTAGTCCGGCCTCGCGCACCAAGCGGCGTTCACGGTTGATGTTCTTGCGGCGTTTGGCGGTTAGCGTATCGAGAAAATCCTGGAAATCCCGATAGCCCCGGTTGCGCCAGTGAAACTGGCAGCCGAGCCGGGTCAGGAAGCCCTGTTTCCGCATGGGTTCCAAGTCGGTCAATGTGGGAAACAGCCAGTGGATCGAGGATAGCCCATAGCGGCGGCTTTCCTCCAGTACGAACTCGACCATGGTCCGCGCAGTGACGTCCGGCTGCGGTTGGCGCGGGGCCAACAGAAGGCGGGGGCCAGTGGCGGGAGTATAGGGAATCGCCCCGACCAGTTTAGGGTAGTAGGACAGGCTTTGTTGCCGGTAGGCTTCCGCCCAGCCCCAGTCGAAGACGAATTCGCCATAGGAATTGTATTTGAGATACAGGGGCGCTGCGCCCAGCAAGTATCCATTATCGTCCCGGGCGGTGATATGCCAGGGCAACCACCCAGTCTGTTCGCCCACGCAACCGTGCTGTTCCAGGGCGCTTAGGAATTCGTGACTTAGAAACGGATTCTGATCGGGGACGAGCGCATTCCATTCGGTGGCGGGGATGTGGCTCAGGCTGTCGAGACGTGCAAGGCGCATATTCCAGAGTAGACGGTGTCGGGGATGGACGGGTTATTTGGAACCTGGAACGGCGGATCGGTTCACCTTGCCGGGTTAGCGCTTGTCAAGCTATGGGTGGTGGGTGGTTGGCGTTCCAGAGTAAAAGGTCTAAAGTTGCCAGTCTAGGCCAGAGAGGCTATGTTACATTTTAATTCACCACCGGCAAAATTCCATGCAGCCATGAGTCAGACGACTTCACTTGATAAAAACCGGATCAAGATTCTATTGCTTGAAGGTCTTCATCCCAGCGCCGTGGAAGCGTTCCAGGCGGATGGTTATACCAACATTGATTATCGGCCTAAATCACTGCCTGAATCGCAATTGCTGGAGGCTGTCAGTGACGCCTATTTTGTTGGCATCCGTTCGGCGACCGCACTGACAGCGCGCGTTTTTGAACAAGCTCCACGCTTGATTAGCGTTGGCTGCTTTTGCATCGGGACCAACCAGGTCGACCTGGATGCGGCCCAGGAGCGCGGCATCCCGGTATTCAACGCGCCTTTTTCCAACACCCGCAGCGTGGCGGAATTGGTGCTGGCGGAAATTGTATTGTTGCTGCGCGGTATTCCGCAGCGCAATGCGGCTGCGCATCGCGGCGGCTGGGTCAAGACCGCCACCGGGTCCCACGAAGCGCGCGGCAAATGCCTGGGCATCGTCGGTTATGGTCATATCGGCACCCAGGTCGGATTGTTGGCCGAGGCGCTTGGGATGCGCGTGGTGTTTTACGATATCGAGACTAAGCTGGCTCTGGGTAACGCACAGCCATTGCCGTCTTTGGAAGGGGTGTTGGAAGTCGCCGATGTAGTGACCCTGCATGTTCCGGAAACACCGCAGACTTACCGGATGATCGGGGCCGAGCAATTGGCGCGAATGAAGCCGGGCGCTTGCCTGATCAACGCTGCGCGGGGAACTGTAGTGGATGTTGATGCATTGACAGCGGTGCTGGAGTCAAAACAGTTGGCCGGCGCGGCCATTGATGTTTTTCCAGTAGAGCCGAAAGCGAACGAGGATGAGTTTATTTCCCCATTGCGCGTATTTGATAATGTACTGCTCACTCCTCACGTCGGCGGCAGCACCGAGGAAGCACAGCAGAATATTGGCCTGGAAGTGGCCGGCAAGTTACTCAAGTACAGCAATAATGGCTCGACCCTGAGCGCGGTCAATTTTCCGGAAGTGTCGTTGCCTGAGCATCCCGGCAAACATCGGCTGTTGCATATTCATCGCAACCAGCCGGGCGTATTGTCGCAAATCAACGCCATTTTCTCCGAAGAGCAGATCAATATCGCTGGCCAATACCTGCAAACCAACGCCCGGATCGGTTACGTGGTGATTGATATCGATGCCCACGGACGCGCGGAAACCCAGCAATTGCGGAAACGGCTGGAGGCAGTCGCTGGCACACTGCGAACCCGGATTTTGTATTGATGGAATAGGGAATTAGGATTTTCTGATCTTGAGGGTGCGTCATGTCGCTACGGGATGAATTGCTGAAAGCGGGACTGGTGTCGGCGGACAAGGCGAAGAAACAGGCTTCTGATACGCGCAAACAGGATCATCAGCGTAAGAAGAATAAAGCTCTAGCGGAGGAGGAGGCAGCGCGTCAGGCCGAGGCGCGTCGTCAGGCCGAGGCCGAGGCGGCGCTTAAGCGTGAGCGTGACCGGCAGTTGAATCTGGAGCGAGAGGCTGGGAAACAGCGCCGGGAACAGGCAGCCCGAGTCCGGCAATTGATTGATACCCATCGGTTGAATGAGCCGGATGCCGAGATTCAGTATAATTTTCTTGATAGTGACGGTCACTGGATTCGCGCCATTCGGGTGACGCCCGCCCAGCGCAAGGGTTTGGCTATGGGGCGGTTGGCGATTGTTCGCGGCGATCGTCATGAGTTTGATTTTGTATTGGCGTCACGGGAAACCGCCGTCAAACTGCAAGAGTTTGCCCCAGAACAGCTGTTAACGCTGCACTCTGAAAGTGAGAATTTGGAAGAGGAGAACAACGCTAATGGCCATGAAACCGTATAACAAATCAATCTTGCTTGTGGGGTTTAACTTTATGATATGGAATCTTTAATGGGTAACTCATCTGAAATCAACGGGGATCCAAGTTCAGTGCGTCCTGATGTGGATCCCACCATGTCCCATCGTCGTCGTAATCGTGCGCTTCCTCGTGATTACAGCTCCCGATCCCATTCCTGGAGTCGGCGTAGCAGGTTGTTATTATTGGTAATTATTGTATTGGTTGTGATCGATTTCTTTACAGCGTTGTTGCTGGGAACTCATGTTTATCGTCTGAGCCATGAGAATCAGATATTACGCGCTAACTTGGCGCGAGCCGAGAATGAATTGCACAAAGTTGCGCCCGAATTGGAGCAGTTACGGATCGATCTGGAAAAACTGATCCGCGGCAAACTGCCCCGCCTGCGTGAGCTAAAATACGATCGGGTTTTGCCGCTGGATGAGGCTTATTTAAAGAACATTACCTTTACCGAGATCATTAGCCGGGACAGCCGGGCGCATGAATACAAGTTAGTGGTGCAAAATAATACTTCAGCGCCGCTTTGGCCGGAAATTCAATTGCTGGTCTTTAACGAACTCGGTATTCAAGTGGGAAAAGCCGAGATTGGCACGTCGGATCCGAATGCGCTTAAAGCAGCTAGTCTGGGCGTTGGCGAAGTGCGTTCCTATTCGGCAGCCATTCAATTCCTGGATAAAAACGCCATGCCCGCCTATTTCATGTTGCGTATTTCAGAATGGACAAAAAACCCGGTTCAATCTCTTGAGTTGGAAACTGAAGGGAAGTAATAAATTATAATTTCTTATATCATCATCTTGCTTTCGTCTCCCCCAAATCGCCCTTCCATAACAACCCTCTCTCCATCATAGAGAGAGAGGGAGCATCGATATCTGAATGCCTGAGTTCCTCAGGCCGTATTCGCTACCATGGCAAAGACCATAACCGTCCACGGCTCCATCTGGAAATCGTCATTTTTATCCAGCAGGAACTCACTAGGCGTCAGCTGTGGCCGCGAGGTGTCAATCAGGCAGCGCCATTGAGCAGCGCCACGCACTGTCGGCATACGAAATGGAATGACCGTATGACTGGCATTTAGAATAACCAACAGGTTATCATCGGTTTCCGGGTAACCATCCGGCGTAAAATACTCACCGGCGTCACCCGCCAGAAGCATACCTAGACAGCGCGCCTTGGGTTCTTGCCAATGATAGTCGCTCATCGTGCCACCGCCCGGACTGATCCATTCGATATCCCGTAACTCGCTGGTTTTCGAAACCTGCAAACCATGCAGAAAGCGCGTGCGGCGCAGTACAGGACGTTCCTGGCGCAAATTGATCAATCGGCGAACGAAATCCAGAAATTCCTGTTCCTCATCCGAGATATTTTTCCAGTCGAGCCAGTTAATCTCATTATCCTGGCAATAGGCATTATTGTTGCCGCCTTGACTGCGGCCGAATTCATCGCCAGCCAGCAGCATTGGGGTCCCCTGGGCCAGCAGCACGGAAGCCAGCATATTACGCCGTTGGCGCAAGCGCATTTGCCGGATATCCGGGTTATCCGTCGGCCCCTCGATTCCGTGGTTATAACTGAAGTTGGAAGGATGTCCATCGCGGTTGTCCTCGCCATTAGCTTCATTATGCCGATCGTTATAGCTGACTAAATCAGCCAAGGGGAAGCCGTCATGACTAGCAATATAATTCACCGAGGCCCAGGGACGGCGGCAGTCGTGCTCAAACAAATCGCTGGAGGCCAGCAGGTTAGACGCCAACAGCCCTAACATGCCATCGTGCCCGCACCAGAACCGGCGCACAGTATCCCGGAAGCGATCATTCCATTCCGCCGTGCCTGCCGGAAAGCCGCCTAATTGATAGCCACCGGGTCCGATATCCCAAGGTTCGGCAATGATTTTAACGTGGGACATGGCTGGATCTTGGCGAATGGCGTCGAAAAAGCCGCCTCCCCGGTCATAGCCGTGGGTCTCCCGTCCCAAAGTCACCGCCAGATCAAAACGAAAACCATCCACATGCATCTCATTGACCCAGTAGCGCAAACTATCCATCACCATTTGCAGTACGCGGGGGTGAATCAAATTTAGCGTATTGCCACAACCAGTGTCGTTGATGTAGTGGCGACGATCGTCAGGCAGCAGTCGGTAATAAGAGGCGTTGTCAATTCCCCGGAAACTCAAGGTAGGGCCGAATTCGTTACCTTCGGAGGTATGATTGTAAACCACATCCAACAGCACTTCGATGCCGGCGTCATGCAGGCGCTTGACCATAGTCTTGAATTCCGCCAAGTCACCGCCGCTCAGGTAGCGCGGTTCCGGAGCGAAAAAGCACAGGGTGTTGTAACCCCAATAGTTGCGTAAACCCCGGTCGGTGAGAAACCGGTCGTCAACAAAGGCGTGAACCGGCATCATCTCTACGGCAGTCACCCCCAGTGATTGAAGGTACTTGATGATTTCCGGATGCGCCATTCCCGCAAAGGTGCCGCGTAGGTGATGAGGGATGCCCTCATGTTGGATTGTAAAACCACGCACATGGGTTTCATAGATGATGCTTCGTGACCAGGGGATTTCTGGTAAATGGTCGCCTTCCCAGTTAAAGCTGGTATCGACGACGACGCATTTCAGCATATCCCGGGCGTTGTCGCGCGTATCGAACGACATATCCCCATTATGATGACCTACCTGGTAACCGCAGTGCTCATCACGCAAATGCAACGAACCATAAAACTGTTTTGCGTAGGGATCTAGCAACAACTTGTGATGATTGAAACGATGGCCTAACTGTGGTTCATAGGGTCCCGAGACACGATAGCCATACAAGGCGCCAGGCCATAATCCTGGCACATAGCCATGCCAGACCTGGTCGGTATGTTCGGGAAGCACTAATCGCTCGATTTCGCGCTGACCAGAAGAATCGAACAGGCACAATTCAATTTTTTCGGCATGGGCGGAGAACAGCGCGAAATTGACGCCTTTACCGTCCCAAGTCGCGCCAAGTGGATAGGATTTGCCTGGCCATACGCGAGCGCGCGATGACATGATAGAACCTCCAGTGGCTTAAATGAAAGGTGAATATAATCAGATAATTAATCTTAACTTGAGTGTTGTCTTGCAGAGGCTTTAAGGGAAGCCTCTCTAAATTTTATGACATTTTACAGATTGTGACCGTCTGATATCGGTCTTAACTCATTACTTCATATTTTTATACCATCTTTTAAGTAAAAGAACGATAGCGATGGATGCGGATTGATGGCAAAAAGGGGGCATCCTCAATTCGCACATCGGTGCGCCGTAGCCTGGGCATATCCACGGGTTCCGGCGCTATCGGTACAAAATCTGGCAGGCGCTCGCTAGGTTGTAAGGGAACCAGAACCGGCAAGGGTGTTTGCATCAACCGGCGCTGCACGCTTGAACCTTTCGGATTAGCAAAGACGATGTTAGCCCGCAGGTGCGGGCAGACGCTGCGAACCTTGGCCAGCATTTCGTCATCCGGAATTTCCGCGAGTCGTTGCAGTTCCAAACGGGTTTGGGGCGTTTCGGCCCGCTGTTCCAACAAGCATCGGGCAGCAGCAGTGCTGGTGCGTTGGATGACGCGACCTTGCCTGGACCAAGTGAAACCGATTTTCAAAGGACGCTCATCGAGCAGAGGAATATGTCGATAGGCTTGTTTAAGGTTCAGACGCGCGGCGCCCATACGCCGCATCGCCACCGCCACGGATTCCTGACGGCGATGAAGATCAGCCAGGACCGCTGTCGCCTCGGAACGTTTCAGAGTTTTCAACGCCAGCACAGCAGCCTTGAAAGCGTCTTTGGCGGTATTGCACAAATGGGCAGCCTGCAAGGTGTCCGGTCCAGCGCCGACAATGCCTGCGCAAGTGAGCGTTTCTCGGCCGTCCTGATCATCTTCATACCAAAGTGCGCGATATAATTGAATAGCTTTGCTGCGCATGTCGAGATTTTCCAGCAGTTCCGCTTCGCTGCGAGAAACCCATACGGGCAATACAGTATCACGGCGCACCATAGCGCAGAATGCATCCAGACAGATAAGCAATTCCTTGAAGTTCTCCATAAGGGTGATGCGCAGGATTGATGCGGAGTCAGACATTAATATCCTCCTTTTATATCATCTTTTAATGTTATAAAACTACTTTCACCGAACTGGCAACTCCAAGTCTACAAAGAACTCATCAATCTCCTCAAGTGTCTGCATATTCTCCACCGCGCAAATTCGCTCACGAGTTAGATGAGAGGAAAACAATTCGATAAAATCATACATATAACAACGAAGAAAAGTACCACGCCTAAAACCAATCCGGGTCGTATTCATCGAAAATAAACGTCCGGCGTCCAACCGCACCAGATCCCGGTCCACAGAAGGATCATAAGCCATATAGGCCAAAATCCCCACACCCATACCCAAACGCACATAAGTCTTGATTACATCCGCATCCGTTGCAGTAAACACTACCTGCGGTTTCAACTGCGCAACGCGAAAAGCCTCATCCAACTGAGAACGACCCGTAAACCCAAATACATAGGTCACCAATGGATACCGGGCAACATCTTGCAAGGTTAGATGATCAACCAATGCCAACGGATGACCTTGAGGAACCAACACACATCGCCGCCAGACATAACAAGGCATCATGAGCAAATCCTCAAAAAGCTCCATCGACTCTGTCGCAATAGCAAAATCAACTTGACCTGTCCGAACCAAATCAGCTATTTGCGCAGGCGAACCCTGATGGATCTGTAATGTCACTGACGGATAGCGTTCTCGGAATCCCTTAATTACTAAAGGCAATGCATATCGCGCCTGAGTATGCGTAGTCGCAATCGACAAACCACCACACCGATCATCACGGTATTCCTCCGCCAAAATCTGAATATTATTTACTTCCTGTAATATCTTTTCAGCTTTAGCAATAATCTGCATGCCCACCGGCGTAATTCCGGACAAATGCTTACCATTACGACTGAACAACTCAACGCCCAACTCTTCTTCCAACAAACGCAACTGCTTGCTGATACCCGGTTGAGAGGTATACAAACCCTCGGCAGCCATAGAAATATTCAGATGATTACGAACAATAGCTATTAAATAGCGCAACTGCTGCAACTTCATCCAATCCCCCAATCCCTCACCATTTAACTCTTATCGAGGATCATCCAACAGGCAGGAAGTCAACACCAGCCCCGCCAATGGCGGTAAATCAACCAGCAACGAAAAAGATTGCCCCATATGCGGAATCAGGCACGCCTGCATTTCACCATTAGCGCCTCCACCACCCGCATAACACACTGCATCCGAGTTCAAAGACTCCCGATATAACCCGGGAAAAGGCACGCCAACCCGATAACCAAGCCGCGCAACTGCTGCAAAATTAAGAACTACGATCGCCACTCGACCCATTACACCACTATGCCGAAGATAGACTACAACAGAATGCGTATTATCATGGCAATCTAGCCACTCAAAACTCTCCTGGATAAACTCCCGATCATGCAAATCCGGAAGCAATCGATAAAGATGATTCAAATCACGGATCAAACATTGAAGGCCCCGATGCTCTGGAAAAACCAATAGTGGCCAATCCAAGGCACCCGCATGGTCCCATTCCTGCTCCTGCCCAAACTCGTTACCCATAAACAAAAATTTTTTACCTGGGTAGGTCCACATATACAGATAAAGTAACCGGAGATTAGCGAAACGCTGACGACGATCACCCACCATCCGCGCCATCAGCGACCCTTTGCCATGCACCACTTCATCATGAGACAAGGGAAGCATGAAATTTTCGGTAAACACATACAACAATCCAAAAGTAAGAAGCTCATGATGACTGCGCCGTAAAGCAGGATCGAGCGAGAGATATTCCAGAGTATCGTGCATCCAGCCCATATTCCACTTCATGCCAAACCCCAAGCCTCCCATCCAGGCCGGGCGGGTCACCAATGGCCAGGCCGTCGACTCTTCAGCAATCATCAATACTCCCGGATAACGACGATGGATAATCTCATTTAACTCTCGCAGAAATGCAATAGCTTCAAGATTTTCATTACCGCCAAATGGATTCGGCTCCCACTCACCAGAACCTCGGGCATAATCCAGATAGAGCATCGAAGCTACAGCATCGACCCGCAAGCCGTCCAAATGATATTCCTCCAGCCAGAAACAGGCGCTAGCCAGCAAGAAATTCTTAACCTGATTTCGGCCATAATCAAAGACCAGCGTTCCCCAACCTCGATGCTCGCGGCGGGCAGGATCCGAATATTCATACAAATAAGTACTATCAAAACGCGCTAAGCCATGATCATCCTTTGGAAAGTGGCCCGGAACCCAATCCAGAATCACACCAATACCCGCCTGATGGCAATAATCGACAAAACCGCGAAAATCATCCACCGTTCCATATCGACTTGTCGGCGCGAAATAACCTGTTGGCTGATAGCCCCAGGATGCGTCCAACGGATGTTCGGTAATCGGCATTAACTCGATATGGGTAAAACCCAGCGCAACAACATAAGCGACTAACCGTCGCGCTAATTCCCCATAACTCAGATAGTCGCCCTGCGCATCGCGCTGCCAAGAGCCAAGATGCACCTCATAGACGGAAACAGGCTCCTGATCCGGCTTCAGACGCCTTCGTTGCGCCATCCAAATTTCATCACGCCATGCATAAGCCTCATTATCAATAACAATTGACGCGATAGCTGGTCGTCGTTCAAAGAAATATCCATAAGGATCGCTTTTTCGCAATAACTCTCCCGTTTCCAGCCCCCGAATTTCAAACTGATAGCGCATGCCCACCACAACATCCGGCATGAATAATTCCCAAATAGAATCACGCCGATGCAAGGGATGACACCTCCCATCCCAGTTGTTGAAATCGCCAATCACACTGACCCGTTCTGCATTAGGTGCCCAGACAGAAAATAGAACACCATCAATACCATCAATTTGGCGTAGATGAGCGCCCATGATTCGATAGGCATGCAGATGACGGCCTTCATTAAAAAGATGCAGGTCATAAAGACTTAACTGTGGAGCAAAGCTATAAGGATCATACTTGGATTGCTTACAGCCTTGAATATCCACCCAAGTCAACCGATAATGCAAAGGCAATCGTTCACTCGGACCCCGCCATTCGAATAAATCCGTATCCGCCAACCGCCGCAACGGTTGACCCTCATCAGTCAACCAGACCTGCGCCGCGCCTGGTATAAACGAACGAACAACAACCCGATCGCCATAGCCATGACGGCCTAGTACTGCGCAGGGATCAGGATGACGCCCTTCCTGCAACAGGAGAGCTTCGCCAATCATGGATTCATCTGCGGTCGAAGCCAGATTTATATGGTTGTTATCGTTAGATTCCATCATCGGAAAGCCGATTACCTCACCCATCCAACCCGCTCATGCGCCGGAAAGGGATCCATGAGTTGCAAGAATCAATTTTGAAACCAATTACTATACTGAAACATTCCAGCTTCCGCCCAAGGCAACAGTGGTTCGTTCATACCCTGCGCTTCATCCACACTTCATTCCCAAGTCCTATAATCAAGGTAAGCATACCAAAGAGGGGAATCAAACGCATGAGCGACGCCACAACCTCACGTTTTGTTAGTCGTCTGACCCGAGAGACTCTAGCGCTGGTCCTGGCGGGCGGTCGGGGCAGCCGGCTGAAGCATCTGACCTTATGGCGCGCAAAACCCGCTACGCCCTTCGGCGGCAAGTACCGAATTATCGATTTCCCCCTATCCAATTGCATCAACTCGGGCATTCGACGGGTCTGTATACTCACCCAATACAAGGCCCATTCACTCATCCAACACATTCAGCGCGGCTGGGGATTTCTTCGGGGCGAATTTGGCGAATTCGTTGAATTATTGCCCGCTCAGCAGCGCATCGATGAAGCGTCATGGTACAAGGGAACTGCAGATGCGGTCTATCAAAATCTTGATATTATTAGAAACCATATGCCGGAATTCGTGCTTATTCTGGCTGGGGATCATATTTACAAGATGGACTATGGCCCCATGCTGGCCCACCATGTCGAAACTAAAGCCGATGTCACGGTCGGCAGCATCGAGGCGCCCCGCGAGCGCGCCCGGGAGTTTGGCGTTATCACCATCAATGACCGGGATCAGATTACCGAATTTCAGGAAAAACCCGAACACCCCATGGGATTGCCAGGACGAGAGAACACTACATTAGTTTCCATGGGAATTTATGTATTCAACACGGAATTCCTTTGTCAGCGACTGATGGATGATGCCGAGAACGCTCATTCCAGCCACGATTTCAGCAAGGATATTCTTCCTAGCCTCCTTCACCATTATCGCGTCGTCGCCTATCCTTTTCGCGATGTACAGACCAAGGCCCAAAGCTATTGGCGTGATGTAGGCACCGTTGACGCTTTCTGGGAGACGAACATGGAGATGGTCGACATCGATCCGGATCTCAACCTTTACGATCAGAATTGGCCGATCTGGACCTATCAGGACCAAGCTCCTCCCGCCAAATTCGTATTTGACGATGATGGACGACGGGGTATGGCTGTGGACTCCATGGTGGCGGATGGCTGCATTGTATCAGGCGGTTATGTGAATCACTCATTACTGTTTCCACGAGTGCAAGTTCATTCTTACGTTTACCTGCGCGATGCCGTTGTATTACCCGATGTCGATATTGGCCGTTATTGTCGCCTGCGCAAGGTTATCATTGATCGGGGCTGCGTCATTCCGCCGGGCACGGTAATTGGAGAGAACGCCGAGGAAGATGCCCGGCATTTCTATCGAACGGAGCAGGGCGTAGTACTCGTTACTCGGGAAATGCTGGGTCAAGAGCGACAACATATCCGGTGACTATCTCCTACGCTGGTGCGCTCAACCACTTAAACTCAACAAAATCAGAGGGTAATATTTTATGAGTATGGCTTCGCCATTCGAACGGCGCCGCGCCGGATTGCTATTGCACCCGACTTCACTACCTGGCCATTATGATAATGGCGATCTGGGACCCAATGCTTATCGATTTCTAGACTTAATGGCGGCCTGTGGTTTTACAGTCTGGCAAACCCTGCCGCTGGGGCCACCTCACGAGGATTTATCACCTTATTCAGCACAGTCGGTTCATGCCGGCAATCCACGCCTGATCGCTCTGGAACCGTTGTTGGAGGCAGGCTGGTTGCAACCTGATAACGGGCCACAGCTGGGAGAGGATGGCTGGGCCTATCGTCAGCGGCGACTGATCGAAGCTTATCAGGGATTCCAGGCGCATGGCGCTGCTGAACGGGACGCCTATATAATTTTTCAGCGCCATCATGCCCATTGGCTGGATGATTATGCGCTTTACCAAGCCATCCGTGCAGCGCATCGGCAAAAAGCGTGGTGCGAATGGCCACGCGAATTGCGTGACCGTCATCCAGACACCCTGATTTCGGTGCGGGAGGAATATGCACCAGTTATCGCTCAACGCAAGTTCGAGCAATTTCTGTTCTTCCAGCAATGGACCCGGCTCAAGCAGTACGCCAACCAGCGAAACATTCTCATCTTTGGCGATATCCCATTATTTGTTGGGTATGATAGCGCCGATGTCTGGGCTCAGCGTGAGGCATTTCTGCTCGATCAAGAGGGGCGACGGGAGGTCGTTGCCGGGGTGCCGCCAGATTATTTCTCGGCCACTGGCCAGTTATGGGGCAATCCCCATTACGACTGGGAGGCAATGCGCCAGACGGGTTTCCAATGGTGGAAAGCACGTATTCGCACACAGCTTACACAGTTCGATCTCTTACGGATTGATCACTTTCGAGGACTGGAAGCTTACTGGGAGGTGCCTGCTCAAGCGGAGACAGCCGCACATGGACGCTGGCAACCCGCGCCTGGCGATGAATTATTGAAGTCGCTACGGGAGGAGTTTGGCCGCCTGCCCCTAGTGGCCGAGGATTTGGGAATTATCACGCCCGAAGTGGAGGCCTTACGTGATGCGCATGGTCTGCCTGGAATGAAAGTCCTGCATTTCGCATTTGGCGGCGATGCAAATAATCCCTATCTACCTCACCATCATATTCGTAATACTGTGGTGTATACGGGAACACATGATAATAATACTACGCTCGGCTGGTTTAATGAGCTGGATGCGGGAACGAGAAACCATCTGTTCGATTACCTGGGTGGAAAACCTGAACAGATGCCAGAGCTACTAGTACGCACTGCATTGACATCTGTTGCGCGTTTAGCGATCATTCCGATGCAGGATGTGTTGGCGCTTGATGGCGAGCATCGGATGAATCAACCTGGAATTGCGGAGGGGTGTTGGCGCTGGCGCTTCCGTTGGGAGCAGGTCGGGCCGCAGATCGCCGGGCACTACCGGCATCTTTTGGAGTTATATGGACGAACGTAAATCCTATGAAGACCAAGAGAGAATAACAACGCATCATTGTAAGTTGGGTTGGCGTCCTTTCGGCAACCCAACTACACGTATTTACGTAAAGAGGAATCTGTCTTGATTCAAGATGCCGATAATAAATTGAACATTTCGACGCGAGTCATCATGCTAAAGCCAGGCATGCATATCTTTCGCTATGCATCCAAACTACCCAGGAACGAAATTATCCTGTTAACCTTGCAACCCGCTCCTCTTGGTAAAGGAACCATCGATTTTTTTCCGGCCGAAGGCGTTTCAAGAAATACCTTATCTCGTCTTGGCGATTGCGTGATCGTCCGGGTGCGAGGGGATCAGGCAGGGATCCTGGTGGCTGAATATCACTTACAGGGCAATACTACCTCCTCTGTTGATTTACGTATTGACCGTATCGATACTTCCGAGAATCTTATTCAGTCTTCACCTTCGAGTAGCGTCAGTCGCGATCAGCCGGCGATGGACAGCAATCCATTTGAGCTGGCCGCAGCAACAGTTAATCCCCCCCGACCGGCGACGCCAAGTCGTGCAAACCCGGCTTTTGAATTATTGCAGTTGTTCGGCCATATTGAGCGGCGAGGCGATGTATCAGTGACTAATGACTGGTTAGGTGATCCAAATGGTCAGGCGCGTCTTGAAGGCTTTGCCATCGAATGGAAAAACCGCTCGCAGGACGTGGATTTGGTCTACACTTGTAGAGTCGAAGGGATTGGCCAGACACCCGCCATTTTTTCCGGCGGTTATGCGGGCACTCGCCGTAAGGCGGCGCCGATTACTGCAGTGTCGTTCGCGTTGGCGGGTCCAAAGGCTGCTGATTTTGAACTGTCCGGACAAGTAGCTTTCGCGGGTGGTCCCCCGCTTGCTGTTGTCTCCGGGCAAAAGCTTTCCGGACCCAAGGGTTCGGAGCATTTGGTTGCTCTGTTTGTATCGATTGCCCCGAAGGGGGAAGCTACCGTTTCCCGTTTCACTTCCCCTTGGGATGATCCACGAATTACGCAAATCTTCAGGGCAAATTAGAGGTATGAAACCTTAAACTCTCTTAACGGGAAACTGCTATGCAATACGATGAGCCGATAACAGGCGGTGAATTTGACAACCTGCTGGACCAAAATCCCGGCGTATCCGAGTCAACCAAGAACGCTATCGAACAAGTACTTGGCATCACGGATCCAAGTGAACCGGTCAATGTTGCCAGCGCGACTTTCAATCCGGAGACGGGCGAACTAACCGTTGTTCAACCTTCCGGCCAAGCCGATGTCCTGATTATTGATCTATCCGGAGCTACTGAGAATCAGGTTCTCCAGTTGACCGAGGCGCTAAGCCAAGCCCATGTCTTTATCATTGATTCCGATGTTGGCGTTACGGTCACGTTCAACACAGTGGAACGGGTTATTGTGAGTGGCAATGGCGATGACGTCATTACCGTCAATGGCGATCGTAACACGACCCTGGAAGGGGGCAATGGTAATGATACGCTGACCACATCAGGCGGCAATGATAGCGTGATGGGTGGCACCGGCGATGACAGCGTCAGCACGGCCACCGGCGATGACACTGTTGTCTCGGATTCTGGCAGCGACACTGTTGACGCTGGCGCAGGCTATGACCTGTTACAAATGAGCGGCTCCAAGAGCAGTTACAGCATCACTGTACAGGATGGCGCTTTGGTTATTGCGGGCGCGAACAGTGCAACCGTAAGCAATGCCGAGTACATTTCCTTCACCGATGGCGGTTCCATGACGGTATCGGGCGATGTGAATGTTGCGGCCGCCATGCGGATGTATGAATCCTTATTGGAACGCTCTGCCGAACCTGGCGGTGCGAAGTTCTGGGCCGAAGCTGCCGCAAGCGGTAGCTGGACTACGGCGCAAATTGCTGAATTCTTCCTGCACTCCGACGAATTCCAGTCTAAGTTCGGCAACCCCGATGATCTTACGAACGAAGAATTCGTGCGCGCTCTGTACGAGAACTCACTGGGCCGCGAGGCCGAGCAAGAGGGTCTGGATTTCTGGGTCAACGTCCTAGAAACCGATGCGTACTCGCGTAGTCAGATCACGGTGTTCATCTCCGGATCTCCCGAAGCCGCGAACTACCATAGCGATACGGTGCAGCTCATCGAAGGCTGGATCTGATTCCTAACTTTTAACTCAATCCCTCTGCTTGCTGCTCCCCGTTTGGGGAGTTGGTTAAGCAGAGGTTTTTTGTTGTTCAAAATCCAAAAAATTGAATAATTTTGTTTGTTTTATAAACAATTAAAGAAACTCTAAAGTGAGTGAGACGCTGGATTTACAGGATACCCTGTTTTCACGCTTTGACCGACTATTGCGATCTGGCGCGATCCAGGAAGCTCATGCGCTATTGATATTGGCGATGGCGGAACCCGCGACGCGCCCTGAGGCGTTGTTGTGGCGAGGTCTGTTGGCCCTGAGAAATCAGGCTTATCAACAGGCTTTTGCATTTCTGGCGAATGCTCGGTTGCTATTACCCGAGCGGGCGGATGTACTAGCCTTGCTGGCGCGGGCGGCGCACCTTCAAGGCGCCATCAAGATGGCGGATACCCTGACAGAATTAGCGCTGGAAATCGATCCTCTCAATCCTGCATACCAGGCGATGGTCCGTTCATCCAATCGCTCGGTATCTGATGAATGCTTGACTGTTCAAACACTAGCCAGTGCGCCGCCTTTTGTCCCACCGCCGGCTCCGGTTCAAGATCCATTGACACAACCTGTAGATGTGCTGGTTCCCGTTTATCGTGGTTACACAGATACGCTGGCTTGTCTGGAAAGTCTGATTACGGCCCGACCACTGAATGCAACGCATCACGAAATTATCGTGTTGGACGATGCATCGCCAGAGCCAGAGTTGACGGCTGTTCTTGAACAATGGGCGGATGTCGGAGCAGTAACTCTGGTGCGCCATACGGTGAATCTAGGGTTTATCCGCGGGATGAACCGGGGTATGGCGCGCCATCCGGATCGTGATGTCGTCTGGCTGAATGCGGATACCCGTGTTTGCGGGGACTGGCTGGATCGATTACGCGATGCAGCTTATCGCGATCCTTGGATTGCTTCGGTGACGCCGTTCAGTAATTGCGGGGAATTGATGAGTTTTCCCAGATCGCGGCAATGTTATCCCCTGCCGGATGCAGAGCTGCAGGTGACTCTCGACCAGTTGGCTCGGCAATCCTGGAAAGGGGATCTGCCGGACTTGGAGGTAGGTTGCGGGTTTTGTCTTTATGTGAAGCGTCGCGCCCTGGCCGAGGTAGGTTATCTGGATGAAGTCAGCTTGACCGGCGGTTATGGCGAGGATACCGACTGGTGTCTACGGGCGAGGCGGCGGGGTTGGCGGCATGTGGGCGCTCCCGGGGTGTTTGTCGCTCATCGGGGCGGAGTATCGTTCGGGACGGAGAAGCGTTGGCGCGTGGCGCGGAATAATGCAATGTTGCGTCAACGATACCCAAGGGCTGAGGCGGATTATCAGGATTATTTGCGACGCGATCCGGTGGGTCCGTTCCGGGAACGTTTGCAACGCGCCAGATTAAGAGATCAGGATGGACGATGGCCAGCCGGTTTGTTGCATATCATCGGTCCCGATGGACTGGATGATCCGCGTTTGCCGTTTTCCATGCTCTCTGATGTCTTGCCGCAGGAAGACCTGTTATGGTTGTGCTGGCAATTTGCAGAGAAGGAAGTGACCGCGACGCTGGGGGCGACTTGGCGACCCTTGCCATTCTTGCTGAATTATCGGTTGTCCGAAGGATTGGAGGCGCTGCTGGCGGATTTAGCGAGTTTGTCAGTATCCGGGTTGGTGTTTCATCAGCTCACAGATTGCCCATTTCTGGAGTTGCCAGCGCAGTTGCGATTGCCTTATATATTGCACAGTCTGGATGACACCTTGTTAGAAATGCCGGTCACATTCGCTTGCAATGCGGCAGCGGTCCTGTTGCCGTTTCAGGCGCTCTTGCCACGCTATAAAGCGGCGCATCCGCAAGCGCAGTTACAAGTCGTCTCATCGGTCAAAATTACTTCCCCTCTGGGTGACAGGGAGAAATTGGCGTCGTCATCAGCGGTGGTGATTGCCGACCGGTTGGATTCGGCGCGGATTGCTGGACGCTGGCTGGCGCTGGCCCGCCATTTTGCCTTGAATAACGGACCCTTCCTGTTGTTAACGGAGGCGACGCCTTGGGAGCAGGAGCTTCAGGCGACAGGGCAGGTGTTTCGTCTGCCGATCATTCGCGATGTGCCGATATCCGAACTTGCTCGTCTGGCGGGTGGCCAAGCGGCAGTGAGCCTGGATGATGATCCGGGAGCAGGCTGGATGGCGCCTGCATTGGCCAACCGCTTGAAGTTGCCACTGTATGCGCCGCCATCGGCGGTAGGCGAGGAAGCAGGTGCGGTGGTGTTGCCGTTTCCTGCTCCCTTCGCTTCACCCCCCTACCCCAGCGCTTCTCCACAAGAGGCGTTTAATACGATCATCGGGGAGTTGACCGGGTTAGCCGGAGATGTGCTGCATGGTTGGGTGTTGGATCGGGCGGCAGCGGATGTGCGACTTTGCGTGGAAGCGCATGTAGACGAGGCAGTCGTGGCAGTGGCGCGGGCTGATCAATTTCAGGGAGCTGTCAGCGAGGGCGATGGATTTCATGGGTTTGCTTTGTCATTACGTCCGGGGCAGTTGCGCCGGGCGCGGCGGATCGCAGTGCGGGTGACGAATCAAGGACCGTGGTTGCCCGGTGCGCTGATGTTGTCGGAGCGCCAGGAATCGCCAGCGCCGCCACCAGCTTCTCAAGCCTGGTTTAGTGGTGGATTGCAGATCGTCGGCTGGGTTTGGGATCCGGTAACCCCGGACCGTCATGTCGAGGTGTCAGTTCGGGAGGGTGGCCAGGTGCTGGTTCGAGCGATAGCGAATCAGCGTCATCCTGCTTTGGCGAGTCGACCCTCGGATGATCATGGATTTACTATTGATTTACCTTGGTCGCTGGCGGACGGAAAACGTCATGAGTTGTTCCTGGAGTCGGATCGAGGACATTCCCTGACTGATAGCCCTATTTCGGTGTGTTGCCATCCCGAGGGACTGGCGGCGCTGGTTGATCGTCTTTGGCCGGAGGTAGATGCTGATCCGGCGCGGGCGTTGCTGGTGAATTTGGCGATATCGCAAGATCGGCGTTCGCCGCGCAACGCGGGGTTCGTTCATTATCCAGATTGGTTTGCAACCTTTGAGCAACCGGGAGCAATGCCAGCGACCTCCGGAAAGATCGGAGTGCTATTGTTGGGGGAGGGAACCGAGGCAGAGATGACGGTCAGCAAGGTGAGCCTGGCTAACCAGCGTCTGCCGGCAGTCAAGATATGGCGGGCTGCCGCCGGCGAGTTGCGGAGCGCTTTGGAAACAGCGCTGGCTACATTGGGAGAAGAGGCGTTGCTGGTCCCATTGTGGGTGGGTGATCATTTGACCTCTCATGCGCTGGATCATCTGGTGGCGCTGCTCGCGGATCCCGGGATTGCCTGGGGGTATGCCGATTGTGATCAGGAGGGGCCAGAGGGTGAGCGAACCCATCCGTGGTTTAAACCGGCCTGGGATCTCGAGTTGTTTTTTGGCGTGGATCTGGTGTCAACAGGGTCGGTGTTTCGAGTGCGGACGTTGTGGGCAGCGCTGGAGTTGTTGAGGAAGATCCCCCCTGACCCTCCTTTTGCAAAGGGAAGAACTTTCGAGGAGCCTTTTGCAAAGGAGGGTGCTTCGGGCGTCGAGCCGGATTGGCCGTGGTTGCTGGCGGCCGTGGTTGCTGGCGGCGGTCGGGTAGCTCATGGGCCGCGAGTGTTGTATCACCGGCGGCGGGATGCGCCCCATTGGCCGCAGGAAGGACCATTGGATAAATCCCGGTTGGCGGCGTTGCAGTGGTTGGCTGCTCGACAAGCGCCGGGCGCGCTGGTGAAACCGTTAGTGGATTGGCCAGGGTTGAGTCAGGTGGTTTGGCCGTTGCCAGAGTTGCCCAAAGTGAGTTTGGTCGTGCCAACGCGCGATCAGCCGAAGTTATTGCGGGCTTGTTTGGAAGGATTGTTAAATCGGACGGATTATCCGAATCTGGAGATTGTGGTGGTCGATAACGACTCGATTGAGGCGGAGACCCGTGAGGTATTGGCGACTGCCGTCAGTCAAGGAGTGCGCGTACTGGCGCATCCATATCCGTTTAATTATTCGGCGATTAACAACCGGGCGGTTGCAGTAGCCAGTGGGACGATTGTCGGGTTGGTGAATAATGATATTGAGGTGCTGGAATCCGGCTGGTTGCGGGAGATGGTGAGTCAATTGTTGCGTCCAGGCGTGGGCGCGGTGGGGGCCAAACTGTTATGGCCAAATGGCATGGTGCAGCATGGCGGGGTTACGGTAGGCATTGAGGGATTGGCGGCGCATGTTGGAAATGCCTGGCATGACCGCGATCCGGGTTATCTGGGGTTTAATCATCTGGTCCGGCGACAGAGCGCAGTGACGGCTGCGTGTTTGTTGGTAAAAAAAGCGGATTATGTGGCGCTCGGTGGTCTGGATGAGCAGGCCTTTCCTGTAGCGTTCAATGATGTGGATTTTTGTCTACGGTTGCGGGAACGGGGCTTGACCGTAGTATGGACGCCGTTTGCGCGATTAATGCATCGGGAGTCAGCCAGCCGGGGTAAAGAGGATCGTCCCGAAAAGATCGCACGCGCCCAGCGTGAGCAGGCGAATGTGCGGCGGCGCTGGGCGGGACGGTTAGCGGGCGTTGATCCATGCTATCATCCGTCTCTGAATGGAGATTGGAGCGTGGGACCTTTTGGGGGATTGGCGTTGCCGCCGTTTCGGAGGACGCCTCGCAATGTGGAGGGGTGATCGATGAGCGATGACTTGGGTGAGACTGTCGAATGTGCGGAACCGGCTGAAACCGCGGAAACCCCGGAGGAAACCCCGGATAAGTCTTCTCTTCCGATCGCCCGCCCGCTTGCAGAAGGGAATGAGTTGCCTCCAGACAGTGCGTCTGCATCGCCGCCACAAAAATCCTTTTTGCATGTCGGTTGTGGAACGGCGGGTCCCGAGCGCTTGCCAGCCGTATTTCGCGGCGAAGCGTGGCGGGAGATCCGGCTGGATATCGATCCGGCGGTGCGTCCGGATATTGTAGCTTCTTCTGCGGATATGAGCGCGGTGGCGGATGCATCGGTGGATGCGGTGTGGTCGTCGCATAACTTGGAGCATCTGGAAGCGCATGAAGCGCCTTTAGCGTTACAGGAAATGTATCGAGTGTTGAAAGCCGATGGGTTTGCCTTGATCACCTTGCCGGATTTACAGGCGGTAGCACAGTTAGTGGCGATAGGCCGGTTGTGCGAGACGGTCTATCAGTCGCCGATGGGGCCGATTACGGCGCTGGATATGCTCTATGGACATCGCAAGTCGTTGGCGGCAGGTAATCGGTTCATGGCGCATCGAAACGGATTTGATGCGAAGTCTCTTGGGGAGTCGCTGTTAGCGGCGGGCTTTAAGGAAGTGCGAGTGCGCGCGGGGACTTGTTATGACCTATGGGCCTATGCGTTGAAGACGGTGTTATGAATGAGCCGGTTCAGCCGATGAGATCATCCGTTGCGAATGCTCGCGAGTTGTCCCTGGCGAGATGCCAGGCTGTAATCGATGATATCTTTCCAGTCGGGGAGACGGGGTTGTTCGTAGTCGGCTGGATTGCCGGGACTGGGAAGCAGGCGCAGGAAATTTGGCTGGGTCCGGACACTGAACGCTACGACATCTTACGGCATGCGTGTCGGTATCCGCGGCCGGATATCGTGGCGGCAAAAGGTTTTGATCCGCAGCTTCGCTACGAAGATGCTGGATTCATGGTGTTCGTTCCGGATGGTGCGTTGCGGTTTCAGGAAAAACGCTTGGCCGTAGCCTGCGATGGCGAGTTGTTGTATCACCTGGAAATTCGCAAAATGCCAGCGCAGGGAATGCGACCGCTGGAAACGGCGAAGCGATTATTGAAACATATCAATATCCATTCGACGCGGATGCGGGAGTGGATGGGGCGGCAGATTGCTCCGGCGATGGCGACTCTGGATTTGCCGAATTCGGTGACAGTCACGCCGGAGGTTCGGGAGTATGGGAGCGCGCCAAAACAGCCAATCGCGTCGGTGATCGCGCCGCTTTATGGACGACTGGATTTGATGGAGCACCAACTATGTGAGTTTGGGCTGGATGCGCAGTTCCGCGCTGAGGTCGAGCTGATTTATGTGCTGGATGACCCGAAACTCCAGGATTCTTTTACGAGGCTTTGCCATGAAGTAGCGCCATTGTATGGCGTGCCGTTCAAGACGCTGACTTATCCGGTGAATCTGGGTTATGCGGGGGCGAATAATGTTGGGGCGCGGGTGGCGCGAAGCAGACATTTGGTGTTGTTGAATTCCGATGTATTTCCAGATCAACCTGGTTGGGTGCAGGCGCTGGCGGCGACGCATCGGCAACTACCAGATTGCGGGGCGCTCGGTGTGCGATTGCTGTTTCCGGATGGGTCGGTTCAACATGACGGCATGCGTTTTGAGCGGTTTCCGTTCCTGGATCATTTGTGGATTAATACCCATCCGGGCAAGGGGTTGCCGGTTTCTGATGCGCCGGTTGCTCCTGTCGCGCTGGTTCCGGCGGTGACGGCGGCCTGTTTGTGGATCAGCCGGGAGGATTTTCTGGTGACTGCGGGAGGGTTTGATGAGGGTTATATCATCGGCGATTTCGAGGATTCGGATTTGTGCCTCAAGCTGTTGTTGAAGGGACGAAGGAATTATCTGATCCGGGATGTAATGCTTTATCACCTGGAGCGTCAGTCTCAGAGGTTGGCCGGCGCGGAGGACTGGCGGCAGAAGGTAACGGCTTATAACTGCTGGCGGCATACGCAGCGCTGGGATACGGTGTTGAGCCGCCTGTGCGGAGAGGCGGCGTAAATGCGTGTGTTGATTATTGCGCATGGCCATCCTGATTTTGCCAAGGGCGGCGCGGAGCTGGTCGCGTATCAGATGTTTATTGCGCTCCGGCGACGAGGTGAGGATGCCTGGTTTCTGGCGGCCCATCGGGAGCAAAGTTTGGCGTATGGCGGAACGCCGTTTTCGACGCTGCGAGAGCGGGAAATATTGTGGTTCTCGCCAATGACGGATTATTTCTTGATGGCGCCACCCGATCGACGTCTGGTATGGAAGGATTTCCAGGAATTGCTGGAGCGGTTGCAGCCGGAGGTGATCCATTTCCATCATTACTTGCATCTTGGGGTCTCTTGCATTTTGCAAGCGGCGCATTATCGTCAGACGATGACTCGACCAGTGCGGATCATATTGACGTTGCATGAGTATTTGGCGATTTGCGCAAACGATGGACAGATGATCATGCGACAAACGCAAGAATTGTGTACGGAATCGAGTCCGCCACGCTGTGCATATTGTTTTCGTGACATTGGTAAACAACCCGAGGATTTCTTTCTGCGAGAACGATTATTCCGGGCGTGTCTAGCAAGGGTGGATGCCTTTGTAGCGCCGAGTCATTTTTTGAAGCAGGTTTATGTGCGTTGGGGCCTTGCTGAGGAGCGCATTACAGTCATCGAGAATGGTCAACCGCCGGTGGACAAGTTGCTGCCGCGAGTATTGCGAGCATCGGAAATGCGGGGTGAGTTTGCCTATTTTGGGCAAATCAATCGGTTTAAGGGGTTGGATGTGTTACTGGAGGCACTGGTTTTTTTGCCCAAAGCGATCCGGAAAAGGATCAGGGTTCAGGTGTTTGGTGGAGGCATTGAGAATCAGCCCGAAACCTTTCAGCAAACGATTGCGGCGCTAAGAAAACAGCTTGGATATTGCGTAGTGTTTCATGGATCTTATCAGCCAGAGCAGTTGCCAGGGTTATTGGCGATGGTGGATACCGTGGTTGTGCCTTCAATTTGGTGGGAAAACTCGCCGTTGGTGATTCAGGAGGCTTTTAAGTACGGTCGGCCGGTGATTTGTAGCGATGTCGGCGGGATGCGGGAGAAGGTGCGGCATGAGGTAGATGGGTGGCGCTTTGTTTGCCGGTCGCCGGCCAGTTTAGCCGAGGCGATGATGAGGACGTTAGAGCCTGAAACGTGGGATAAGCTGCATCGCAATACGCTCGTTCCAATAACTGTTGATCAGTCTTTGGAAAATCATCGAGCCATTTATTCGGGAAAAACGACAACAGATGTAAGACCATGATTGAACAATTTCAACCGCTTGCTGATTTGGCGTCCCATCCCGTTATAGTTGGCGCCTTCGATATGGTTGCGGAAGGGTGCGCCTTGGGCTGGGCGCATATTCCGACGAAACCAGATCGACGCCTGACCATTGAAATTGTCTCCGATACAGGCGAGGTCGTCGCGAGTGGTCTCGCTGATCGATTGCGGGAGGATTTGCTGGCGGCGGGCATTGGCGATGGTAGATGTCATTTTTTATTGACTTTATCTTATGAATTGTTTGATGGGGAGACACATTATCTTTACGCGCGGGATGCGGAAACGAGCGTACTTCTTGAGGGTAGTCCGCAGGTTTTCGATGCGCCGGTCAAGACCCAGCCGTTTGATGTTTTGACGCGCCAGGAAGGGATGCGTTTTTTTGAAACGCTGCTGGAGCAACCGGCGTTTACTGCTCATAAAAGGCAATCAGGCGAGTTAATCTTGGCCTATCGCCACGCCAGTCTGTTACAGGAAATCGGTCGATTCGCCGAAGCCCGGGAAGCCTATATGAAGGTGTTTGAACCGGTTGGCGATTGTGCGCTGGGTCATTGCAAAATCGGCGAGACCTGGCTGCTGGAAGGCGCATATACCCAGGCGCTGGAGGCATATCGAGCAGCGGCGACAGCGGATTTACGGTTTCCTTGGGCGCATTTAGGGATGGGTCACGCACAACGGTTGCTGGGTCAGTTTCCAGAGGCTGAAGACGCTTATCAAGTCGCTTTGGAATTGCAACCCGATAATGCGGCAATTCAGATCTGGCTGACCGAGATGCAGAAGCAATCCATTCCAATGCGCGCCGATGCGCTAGCAGCGCGAGGGGAAATCGATGCAGCAGTAGTGTTATTAAAGCAACGGATGATTGAGTATCCGGATCAGGTGATAATTGCTGATAAATTAGGACAATTGCTGATGCAGCAAACGCCGCCTGTGTATGATACAACTTTGCCAGGTTTGAGCGAGTTGCCGGAATTTGATAAGGCTCGGCGGTTGCTGGAGCTAGTGCTGGCGGATGCCGAGGCTTTGCTGAGCGAGCGCGCCTGATGGATACCTTGTTACAACAGATTGTGCGGAACAGCTCGCTGAAGTTTGGTGTTACTTTAGTGGTGGGCGCGGGCGACGGTGCGGATTTGCCTGCTCTGCGACAGCTAGGCAGTCGACGTCTGGTGCTGGTTGAGGCCCATCCCCGGCAGGCGGAGGAATTAGCCCGACGGGTTCGGGCAGATCGGGGCGAGGAGGTGTGGTCTCTGGCGGTTACGCCGGATTCGTCGTCGCGGACGACCTTGCAGGTGTTGAATAATCTCCGATATAGCAGTTTGCGAACGCCGCGGGCGCTCTTTGAGTGTGCGCCTAATCTGCGCGTGGTCGGTCAGGTGGATGTTCCAGCGCGCTCACTAAGCGAAGCGATTGAGCAGTTGGCGTTGGATGAGCATGAGAATCATGTATTGATCCTGGATGCACCAGGGCTAGGTCGGGAGTTGTGCCATTCTGCGCCGAGCGCCATGTTGCAAAGCTTTGCCTGGATTTTGTTGTGTGGCGGTTCTCTTTCCGAGTTGTACGTGGACGATGTTGCGGTTGCAAAAGCAGCCATTGAATTGATTGATGTCGGTTTTGATCAGGCAGGCGAGGAACCGGATACGTTGTATCCCTGGGCAACATTGCTGATGCAGCGTAACGCTCAGCGGATTGGCGCCTTGCGATTACAGGAGCAGTTGGCTGATTTACATCGGCAGATGAATCATGCCAATGAGATGATTGCGGCCTTGGTCACTGCCCGTGATAACCAAAGTCGGCTTGCGGCTGAGCGTCAAACACAGTTGGAACAGGTT
>JAGRHQ010000129.1 GCA_020444905.1 Candidatus Competibacteraceae bacterium | reverse complement strand
CAGATTGGTTGGCACAAATTTGGCACAATCGGAAAACGGGGAAGAAAAAAAGCGGTGGGGGTGAAGTATAACCGCTTGATTTAACAGTGTTTTATGGCGCGCCCGGAAGGATTCGAACCTCCGACCCCCTGGTTCGTAGCCAGGTACTCTATCCAACTGAGCTACGGGCGCGTTAAAGAAGGGCACGAATTATGCAGGACAAGATGATCACTGTCAAATCACGCACAATTCAGCAAACTGGCGGAGAGAGAGGGATTCGAACCCTCGATGGAGCTTTTAACCCCATACTCCCTTAGCAGGGGAGCGCCTTCAGCCGCTCGGCCATCTCTCCAAATTACGTCGGATACGCAACCATTGCGAGTCGTTAAGGATACCGCCAGAAACCACTGGCGTAAAGACCCGAATCAGAACTCGGAACCGGAAGACGATTGTCCGACGCCTGGAGCAGAACCATCCTGCTCGCGTTTGATCCGCTCATAGATTTCCTCGCGGTGCACCGCAATGTCCTTCGGAGCATTAACCCCGATGCGAACCTGATTACCTTTCACGCCCAGCACGGTTACGGTCACTTCGTCGCCGATCATCAGCGTTTCCCCAACTCTACGTGTCAAAATCAACATATTAGGCTACTCCTTGTTCTCCATTAACAGCACCAGGTCGTCTTGCGGTTTTTTGACAGTCCGTACCGGTAAACGGTTCGCTCCCGCCAGCAAATGAATAGGGATATCCTCTACCCGCCCACGATGAGATCAGTTCGCCTTGTCTAACTCGAACGCTTCATGCAACGCGCGCACCCCGAGCTCCAGATACTTTTCGTCGATCACCACCGAAATCTTGATCTCGGAAGTGGAAATCATGCGGATATTGATGCCTTCTTTTCCCAAGGCTGCAAACATCTTGCTGGCAACGCCGGCATGGGAACGCATGCCGATGCCGACCAGCGAGAGTTTAGCGATCCGGGTGTCGCCGGAAACCTCGCGCGCGTTCAGGCTGACCGCATGTTCCCGCAAGATTTCCAGGGTCCGCTCGTAGTCATTGCGATGCACGGTGAACGTGAAATCCGTCGTGCCATCGTGGCCAATGTTCTGAATAATCATGTCCACTTCGATATTCGCGGCCGAGATCGGCCCCAGGATGCTATAGGCAATGCCTGGCCGGTCGGGAACGCCCAATACAGTGAGCTTGGCCTCGTCACGATTGAAGGCAATGCCGGAAATCAGCTCTTTTTCCATCGGATCCGTCTCAAACGCTTCCTCAAAGGTAATCAATGTGCCCGAGCCTTCCTGAAAGGAAGAGAGCACACGAAGTGGGACATTATGTTTGCCAGCGAATTCCACCGAGCGAATCTGCAAAACCTTGGATCCAAGGCTGGCCATCTCCAGCATCTCTTCAAAGGTGATGCGATCCAGCCGGCGCGCCTCGGGAACCACACGCGGATCGGTGGTGTACACCCCATCCACATCGGTATAGATCTGGCATTCGTCAGCCTTGAGCGCGGCAGCTAGCGCTACGCCCGTGGTATCCGATCCGCCTCGCCCCAAAGTGGTAATGTTGCCATCTTCGTCTACGCCTTGGAACCCCGCAACCACAATTATCCGCCCAGCATTGAGGTCGTTGCGCATGGCAGTGACTTCCACATCCTGAATACGGGCCTTATTGAAGGCGTTATCGGTGAGGATGCGAACCTGGCCGCCCGTATAAGAACGGGCGGAGCAACCCCGTTTTTCCAGCGCCATGCATAAAAGCGCGATGGTGACCTGCTCGCCAGTCGCCAGCAGGACATCCATTTCGCGGGGGTGAGGACGGGGGGAAATCGCCTTGGCCAAGCCGATCAGGCGGTCCGTCTCGCCGCTCATAGCTGAAACCACGACCACCACCTGATGGCCACGCTCGCGCCAGCCCATGACCTTTTCGGCAACGTTCTCGATGCGCTCGATCGTGCCAACCGAGGTGCCGCCATATTTCTGTACAATCAGCGCCATGCAATGTCTCTGCTGAGGAATGTGCTATCGAAATCTGACCGTAGGGGCGCTACGATCATCATAAAGGGCGCGATTATAGCGGAAGTCAGGCCATCGCCAAGCAGTTCCCGCGAAGCGGGTAGTTTTTTTGGATTCTCGAACCTGAAAGAAACCATCAGCAACAGGTTCGCATCCATTTTTATCAACCATGCACCTTCAACGGATTGAAATCCGTTCCAGTGTCATACACATCCACCCCCTCGTGTCGCTTGAGAACACCCACCACCCAATAGGTTAGCGGCGTCGCAGCAGCCTCATAGGCGCACTTGACCAGCCATTGCACCCCAATCGCCGTGAACAACGCCTCCTGCGGCAATGCGCCTGCAAACGCCACCGTGATAAATACCCCGGAATCCAGTAACTGCCCCACCAGGGTCGAACCAATGGTGCGCATCCATAACCAGCGTCCCTGAGTCAGAATTTTCATGCGCGCCAACACATAGGCATTAACAAACTCCCCAACCAGGTACGCCAGGAACGAAGCCAACAACAAACGCGGCGCATAACCGAGAATGCGCTCAAAAGCGGTTTGTCCATCCCAGAACCCGGGGTGCGGCAGGAACTGCGCCACAGCAATGGCCAGCACCGCCAGCAAATTGCACACGAAGCCCAGCCAAATGACCTGCCGGGCGCGGTGGTACCCGTACACCTCGGTCAATACATCGCTCAGAATGTAGCTGACCGGAAAAATGATCACTCCAGCCGGCATGATCCAGGAGCCAATTTCAATCAACTTGACTGCAATGATATTCGCCACCAATAGACTGGTGACGAAACCGGTGACTACCATGACGAAGGCCATCGAATAGCCCGACGCTAGAGAATGTGAATCAGACGCCATTGATTTGATCACTATCTGTTTCTCAAAGTTTGCGTTTGCTTTTACGCCAATTGTGCGCGCACCCACTCCGGCGCCGAACGCAACGCGGCGTCAAGTTGAGTTGGATCGGTTCCACCGGCCTGGGCTAGATCAGGTCGCCCACCGCCCTTGCCACCGACCTGACGCGCAACCATGTTCACCAAATCGCTAGCCTTGATGCGCGCCGTTTCTCCCGGCGTCACGCCCGCTACCAAGCGCACCTTGTCGTCCTCGACCGTCGCCAGCACAATCGCCGCCGTCTTCAGTTGCTCCTTGCAACGGTCCACGGCTTCGCGCAGGGTCTTGGCGTCTACGCCATCCAATCGGGCAGCCAGCACTTTAATGCCGTCGACATCAACGGTTTGACTCAGCAGATCCGCGCCCTGACCGCTGGCCAAGCGACCCTTGAGTTGTTCAATTTCCTTTTCCAACTGGCGGGTGCGTTCCACCAGTTGCCGCACCTTGTCCGGGAAGTTGTCACGGTCGCCCTTGACCAGTTGCGCCGTCTGCCGGGCGCGCTCCTGTAGGGAAGCGATGTAGTTCAGCGCTTGCTCGCCGGTGACCGCCTCGATGCGCCGCACCCCCGCCGCGACGCCGCTTTCGGCAACGATTTTGAACAAGCCAATGTCCCCAACCCGCTGGACATGGGTGCCGCCGCACAATTCCGTGGAGAAATCACCCATTTTCAGTACGCGCACCCGGTCGCCATACTTCTCGCCGAACAGCGCCATCGCGCCGGCGGCGATGGCTTCTTCCGGGGCCATGATGGTCGTTTCCACCGCCACGTTGCCGCGAATCTGGGCGTTGACCAGCCGCTCGATAGTTTCCAGTTGTTCCGGCGTCACCGGTTCAAAATGCGAGAAGTCGAAGCGCAGCCGCTGCGGATCAACTCGTGAGCCTTTCTGCGTCACATGGGGACCGAGCGCCTGGCGCAAGGCGGCGTGCATGAGATGGGTCGCGGAGTGATGCAGGGCGGTCGCCTGACGCTGAGCAACGTCGACTTGAGCCAGCACTTGAGCGCCGCGTCTTAACTCACCCTGCTGCATCACGCCGATGTGGGTAAACACGCCTTCCCCCTGTTTTTGGGTATCGCGAACCGCGAACGCCACACCATCCACGCGCAGCCAGCCGGTATCACCGACCTGGCCGCCGGATTCCGCATAGAAGGGGGTGTGATCCAGGACGACAGCACCTTCTTCGCCCGCGTTCAGCGTCTCCACCGCTTGGCCATCATGGATTAGCGTGATCACAGTTGCGTTTTCTTCCACCCGGTCATAACCGTTGAACGGCGTAGCAGCAACGCTCTCCCAACTGGCTTCATGCGTTGCCATGACACCAAAGCGGCTGTGAGCGCGGGCACGCTCCCGTTGTGCGGCCATCTCACGGTCAAAACCAGCCATGTCCAGTTGCAAACTCCGTTCGCGGGCAATGTCAGCCGTGAGGTCGACTGGGAACCCGTAGGTGTCATACAGCTTGAAGACCGCCTCGCCGGGAATAACTGTCCCCGACAGATCAGCGATGCTTTCCTCCAGCAGTTTCATGCCATGCGCCAAGGTTTCGGCGAAACGCTCTTCTTCCTGGCGAATCACCTTCGTCACCTGTTCCGCAGCGGCAGGCAGTTCCGGGTAAGCCGCGCCCATTTCCTCAACCAGTGGCGCAACTAGGGTGTGGAAAAAATAACCTTCAGCACCCAGCTTATAACCATGGCGAATGGCCCGGCGCATGATGCGGCGCAACACATAGCCGCGCCCTTCATTAGATGGCAACACGCCATCGGTAATGAGAAACGCGGTGGCGCGAATGTGGTCTGCAATGACCTTGAGCGAGCTGGATTCTAAATCCTGCGCTCCGGTTGCCTGCGCGGCAGCCTGGATCAGATGCCGGAACAGGTCGATCTCGTAATTGCTGTGGACGCCTTGCATGACCGCCGCCAGTCGCTCCAGACCCATGCCGGTGTCCACCGAGGGCTTCGGTAAAGGCGTCAGCGTTCCGTCAGCGCTGCGGTCGAATTGCATGAACACCAGATTCCAGATTTCGATGTAACGGTCGCCGTCCTCGTCCGGGGTGCCGGGAGGACCGCCGGCGATCTCTGGGCCGTGGTCGTAGAAAATTTCCGAACAGGGACCGCAAGGACCCGTATCACCCATCGCCCAGAAATTGTCGCTTTCGTAACGCTTGCCGCCAGGCTTATCGCCGATGCGGGCAATGCGCTCGCGAGGCACCTGAATTTCTTCAGCCCAGACTTGATAAGCCTCGTCGTCGGTTTCATAGACCGTGACCCACAGCCTGTCTGCCGGCAGTTTCAAAATGCCGGTTAGAAATTCCCAGGCAAAGTGAATGGCGTTGGTCTTGAAATAGTCGCCAAAACTGAAGTTGCCCAGCATCTCGAAAAAGGTGTGATGACGGGCGGTGTAGCCGACGTTTTCCAAATCGTTGTGCTTACCACCGGCGCGCACGCAGCGTTGAGCGGTGGCGGCCCGGCGATAAGAGCGCAGGTCGCGGCCAGTGAAGACATCCTTGAACTGCACCATGCCGGCGTTGGTGAACAACAGCGTGGTGTCGTTAATAGGAACCAAGGGACTGCTGGCCACCACTTCGTGGCCGTGGTCATGAAAGTAGCTTAGAAACAGTTGGCGAAGTTCGGCGCTGCTGGTCATGGTCGGTGATCGGTGTTCGGTAGCTAAGTGAGTAGACAAGGTATAAAGTGTAACGCAATTCCTAGAACCCCAAAACGATTCGGAATTCTTCGCTAGTCGTGGCAAAGCCGAATTTCCCGGATCATAGGCTAAAAAGGCATGTCGTCGAATGGGGAGCCTTGCAGACTGGTTGCTGGTCCAGGCATTAATCGGGATGAGGTTCTTCGAGGGTTCTTGTGGAATCGATCCTATTTAAGCAGGTTCACTCTATATAAACTCGCTGGAAGCCGGCCATGCTGCTTTTTAGATTAACAAGTTGGCGAGATAGCCTCATCTTTCCAGCGTTGATTCCGTCGCCCTGTTCTCTCGCTCCGAACGGAGGAAAGGACTTTCATTCATGAACCGAGTCATTGTGCTGGGCGTTGGCAATATCCTACTCCGGGACGAGGGCGTCGGGGTGCGAGTGGTCGAGGCGTTGGCGGAACGCTATGATCTGCCTCCCGAAGTGGAAGTAGTCGATGGCGGCACGGTGGGCATGGATTTGCTCGACACCCTGGCCGGTTGTGATCATTTACTCATCTGTGATGCGGTGCAGACCGGCGCACCGCCCGCGACGGTGGTGAAACTGGCCGATGCCGAAATACCCGCCTTGTTTCAGGCCCGCTATTCGCCCCATCAACTCGGGTTGTCTGAAGTGCTGGCCACCTTGATTCTGATGGAGGAAGCGCCACGCGCAATCACGTTAATTGGCGTAGTTCCGGCAGATATGGAGTTGGGCGCTGAGCTATCCCCCGAGGTGGCGTCGGTTGTCGACGAGGCCGTCGAGATGGCGGCGACGGAACTTCGCACACTGGGCTTTCCTCTTACTCCGCCCGGTGCTTGAAGTCACATGGAGCGAATGGCGTGTCTGGACTAAAATGAAGTAACGCAAATTCATTACCAAACGCAACAGCGAGGCGCACTGGGCATGTTGCCGCAGATTATCCCTGAATCCAATTACTTGATGCGGATGGCCGACGGGACCATCAAACAGGTGAATCCCTTCACAGGAACGGAAGTCTGGACCGTTCCCGGTCGGGGCAATCGACCTTTGGGCGTTAGCATGCCCAATCCTTTGCCCCTTGAACCGACCCAGAGGGATGCTTACTGTTCGTTTTGCACTCGGCACTATCTGGAAACCCCGCCTGAGAAGGCGCGTTTAGTCAAAGCTGATGGAGGTTTTACAACCCTGCGCCATCTCCACGCCGATGCGCTGTTCAATACTGTCGCGGAATTCCGGCGCATTCCCAACCTGTTCGAGATCGTGTCCTTTGACTATTGGCAAAAGAACTTCGGCTACCGGATTCCTGACGCCATTGAAGCTCACAAATGCGATTATCTGGCCTCAGAAGCCGGTCGCCACCACGTTCTGCAGGTTGTCGAGCAACGCCTGAAGGCTTCCGGTCTGGATGACACAGCCTGCAACCGCTTGTCCCAGGACGAGAAGCTACAAATGGCGAATGCCTTTTTCGGCGGCGGCCATGAAGTAATCGTCGCCCGGCGACATTTCGTCGACGGCGCGACTCATAACGATCAACTGGCGTCATCGGGCGCGCTGACGCCGGAAGAACATTACCAGTATCTGCGCTTCACCATCGACGCCATGCGCGATTTATACGTCAATAATCGCTACGTGCGTTATGTCGCGGTTTTCCAGAACTGGTTAAAACCAGCAGGGGCGTCTTTTGATCACTTGCACAAGCAACTGGTGGCAATCGACGAGCGCGGCGTCCAGAACGAAGTGGAGCTGCAACGGGTGCGGGCTAACCCAAACATTTACAACGAAGCGGCGATTAATTTCGCCGCCTACCGCAACCTGGTCGTCGCCGAAAACGATCACGCCATTGCTTATGCTGGCTTTGGTCATCGCTATCCCACGCTGGAGATTTTCTCCAAAAGCGAGCGCAGCCAGCCGTGGAATCACTCCCCGGAAGAACTGCGCGCCATGTCCGATCTGGTGCATGGCTGCCATGCCGCCGCCGGAGCGGAGATTCCCTGCAATGAAGAGTGGTACTACAAACCGCCTGACGTGGATGTGCCGATGCCGTGGCGAATCCTGATCAAATGGCGGGTGTCGACGCCCGCTGGATTTGAAGGCGGCACCAAGATCTATGTCAACACCATCGATCCGGAGACCTTGCGCGACCGGGTGGTGCCTCGCCTGTTTCAGTTGAAGAACGAAGGGCGAATTGCACCGATGAAGATCGCCTTCGAGTGCGCCTGCGTACCCAATTGTCTTCGGTACAATCCCGCCGTGCGTCAGCAGGAATCGCACCATCCTGAATTTCCGCCGCTGTCGAGCGGCCTAGCGCCGGAGGAATGAGGGTTGCGCTTTCCAGCGGGGCCTTGTGAACGATAGATGATCAACGGATACTAAATCTTGGGAACCGGCTGGACGGTCGCTGTGCCGCAAGGCGGCATGGAGGAAAGTCCGGGCTCCACAGGACAGGGCGCCAGGTAACGCCTGGGCGGCGCAAGCCGACGGAAAGTGCCACAGAAAACATACCGCCCACGTTCGCAAGAACCGGCAAGGGTGAAAAGGTGCGGTAAGAGCGCACCGCGCGGCTGGCAACAGGCGCGGCACGGTAAACCCCGCCTGGAGCAAGACCAAATAGAGGAGCGTTTACGTGTGGTCCGCACGGCTCCTGGGTAGGTCGCTACAGGCGCTTGGCGACAAGCGTCGCAGATGAATGGCCGTCCTCGACAGAACCCGGCTTACAGGCCGGTTCCCGCTTGATTCTCGTTCGAAATACATACCCTACAGCTTACTGCGGGGTCGTTTTAAACCCATCGAGGATTTTTGTCCTGTACTGAGCCATTTAACATCATGAGAATCGGTATTGCCTCTTGAGCGATGGATTCTCGGTAAACCACCATGAACACATTTACCCCACTGGAAATTCGCCACGGATTACTATTGGGTTTAGCGCCGATACAGGTCTGGGGGTGGGTGGAAAGTGCTTTGTTGCTGCCGGCCGACGCCACTTGCTATGGCATGGTCACCACCGGTCGGGCGCAATTGCGCGACCCAGCGGCAGGTTCCTTCGATTTATGCCAGGGGATGTTTTTCGTATTGCCCGACGGTGGTTCCGTTGAAGGTGGCACTGGCTTGGTAATCGCCTTGACCGGTTATCGCGGCTTACGGCAAATCGGCGGTCCGCTGGAGGCGACTGGGCGCTTACGCTATATCGACGGGTGCAGCGATACGCTACTGATTTGCCCGCCGCGCTGGGGCGAGCCTTGCCTCAACCATCTGCACATTCCGCCCCACACTGACCAGACATCGCATACGCATCCTTCCGTACGGATCGGAGTGATTATGGGAGGAACTGGTGAGTGCCGTACTCCTGATGGAGTGTATCCGCTGCAACCCGGCATTGGCTGGTATATTCCGACCGGTTATCAGCACTCCTTTTTCACACAGGATGAAGCGCTGGACGTGGTGGCTTGGCACCCGGACAGCGATTTTGGACCGCACGATGACGATCATCCGATGATTAATCGGACGATCATTGAATGATACTCAATTGCGTTCAATGATATATTGATAACCCATTCGAACCCTCGAATCCTGCGAGTCCGGAGACTCGGATTGGATCTTTTTCTAGGGTGCGCAGGGCATCCTCAAGGACATCTCCTACGAAAATCGTGAAAAATAATCGCCCGCGACGTGCCGGAAATGACTGATCATTTAGCAAATTCGTTTCGACTAGGAATCAACCCGGAATTGCAAAGTGCTGTGGAAAAAGTTCTTTTGAATATGCATGAAAATCCAATGGGCCGGGATGCGCTTCAGGCGGCGTCCGGCATTCAACCCTTCGAGCGGTTGGCCGCCGCCGATCAGGATGGACTGGCTGAATGGCGGAAAACGCTGGCTTTGGCGGTAGCCGATTGACTACCTCGAACATTAATCGCCGGTATGTTGCTTTCTTTCTGCTGTTGTTGACACTGGTCGTGGGCGCCGTCCTCGGCGCTTCGGGATACCTGGCTTTGCAAGGTGCAACGCGGTTGCAGCAGGACTTGCAGGATTTTTTCGAGGCTGAGGAAAGCACTCGTCAGGAAGAGGCCTTACGCGCAACTGCGGTCTACCTGCGGAGCCGGCTGTTCAACCCGCTCTATAGCCTGAACATCGAAAAACTGAACGAGGAAATCGCTCAGGTTTGCGCTTGGCTACCGGTATCCCGCTTTCTGGTCAGCGACCGCACCGGGCGCATTTTGAGCGACGGTACGCCAGAAAACCGTTTGTATGGCGCAACCCTGGCGTTGCCGATGTCCGGTTCGACCGAAGAAGAACCGATCATCCGGCCTACATCCGAAGGTCTGGAACTGTTTTTCGTGATTAGCTACGGTGAAGTGATTGCCGGTTTCGCCAACGTGAAGCTCTCCAATGCATCTCTGGAGATGTCCCTGCACCGCTTGAATGCCGCCAGCAACCAATTCTGGCAGGATTATCGGCAAGGGTTGACGCGGCTGGCGATAGCCGCCGTACTCACCATAGTCTTGCTGGGTAGTCTGCTCAGTGTCCTGCTCTCGCGCATCCTGGCGCGACCGCTGGCCCCAATGGCCAAAGCAGCGCATAAATATGTTGAAGGCCGGCGAGAACCGGCGTTGCCGGTGCAGTCGAACGATGAACTTGATCAATTGGCCCTGACGCTCAATAAACTGGCCCAAAATTTACGAAACAGCCATGAACTTCTCGACCAGGCGCAGC
>JAGRHQ010000128.1 GCA_020444905.1 Candidatus Competibacteraceae bacterium | reverse complement strand
CTGGCTTTTGGGGCGATGATGGTGGGAACCGTAGTCAGGGTGTTGCTGCCCTTGATCGCCCCGGCGCATTACCCGATCTGGATTGGCCTCTCGCAGCTCCTGTGGATCATCGCCTTTGCGATTTTCATCATCCTCTACGCGCCTATCCTGATCAAACCAAGAATCGATGGACAATTTGGCTAATTTCAAGATGAGATCACCGATGCCCCCTCCTGCTTCATCTACGCCCACTCCCCTGGAACTGGTGTGTCCGGCGGGCAACCTGCCCTCGCTCAAGGCCGCTGTTGACCACGGCGCTGACGCGGTTTATATCGGTTTCCGCGATGACACCAACGCCCGCCACTTTCCCGGCCTGAACTTTGACGCCAAAACCGCTGCGCAGGGCGTCGAATATGCGCAGCGTCGCGGACGGCGCGTGTTCGTCGCCCTGAACACTTTCCCGCAACCTTCCGGTTGGGAACGCTGGCGGACAGCCGTCGACCGGGCGGCGGAACTGGGCGTGGACGCCATCATCGCCGCCGATATCAGCGTGCTGGATTACGCCTGCCGTCAGCATCCCCATTTGCCTTTGCATCTATCGGTACAGGGTTCGGCCACCAACTACGAGGCCATTCGCTTTTATCATGAGCATTTCGGCATTCGCCGGGTGGTGCTGCCGCGCGTCCTGGCCTTGCCCCAAGTGCGTCATGTCCTGGAACACAGTCCGGTGGCGCTGGAGGTCTTTGGCTTTGGCGGCTTGTGCATCATGGTCGAGGGTCGCTGTCTGCTGTCTTCCTATGTTACCGGCGAGTCGCCGAATCTGTGCGGCGTCTGTTCGCCAGCCAAGGCGGTGCGCTGGCAGGAAACGCCGCAGGGCCTGGAAACCCGCCTGAATGGGTTGTTGATCGACCGCCATGCGCCCGGCGAACCGGCCGGTTATCCCACCCTGTGCAAAGGACGCTTCGCCGTGGGCGAGCAGGTGTATTACGCCATTGAAGAACCGACCAGCCTCAACACCCTGGAGCTGTTGCCGGAACTGTACGAGATGGGCATTGCCGCGATCAAAATTGAGGGTCGCCAGCGCAGTCCCGCCTATGTCAGCCAGGTTACTCAGGTGTGGCGCGCGGCGATTGACGCCTGCCGCCGGCATCCCGCCGGTTATGCGCCCAAACCGGAATGGCAACGGGCACTGGGCAAGGTGTCGGAAGGCCAGCAGACGACGCTCGGCGCATATCACCGTCGTTGGCAATGAGGACTGCACATGAATAACGCAACATCGCGCCTTCCCAAACTGGCGCTGGGGCCGGTGCTGTATTACTGGCCGCGTGAAACCCTGCTGGCCTTTTACCAGCAGATGAGCGCCACGCCGGTGGACATCATCTATTTGGGCGAAACGGTCTGCGCCAAGCGCCGGTCGCTGAACACCGACGACTGGCTGGAATTGGCCGAACGGTTGACGGCGGCGGGCAAGGAAGTGGTGCTCTCCACGATGACGCTGCTGGAAGCCGAGTCGGAACTGAAAACTTTGCGTCGCTGGTGCGCCAATGGCCGTTTCATGGTCGAAGCCAACGACCTGAGCGCCGTGCATCTGCTATCCGGTCAGGCGCCTTTCGCGTTGGGAACCGGCATCAATGTCTACAATCATCACACCCTGGGCTTTCTGGCCAGTCTGGGCGCCCGGCGCTGGATCATGCCGGTGGAGTTATCGCGGGTCGCGCTGGCGGAAATTCAGGCGCAGCGTCCGGCAGGGATGGAAACCGAAGTGTTTGTTTATGGTCGGTTGCCGCTGGCCTCTTCCGCGCGCTGCTTCACCGCCCGCTATCACAACCTGCCCAAGGACGATTGCCAGTATCGCTGTCTTAACGACCCGGAAGGGTTGACGGTGAGCAGCCGCGAAGGTCAGGCGTTTCTGACGCTCAACGGCATTCAAACCCAGTCGGCGCAAACCGGTAACCTGTTGGCGGAACTGGCGGAGTTGCAAGCATTAGGCGTGGATGTCCTGCGCATCAGTCCGCAGGCCGAGGGAACGGAGCGAGTGATTGCTGCATTTGCCGCCGCGCTGCGCGGTGAATGCGACGCCGGCGAAGCGGCGGCAACGCTTAACGCCCGTCTGCCGTATGGGGCGTGCAACGGCTATTGGCGGGGACAGGCGGGATTGCAGCAGATCGCTGCGTACTGATGGGCTATTCAAGCGCCGCTTAACCGCTCGTAAGCGCTTATCAAACCCGTTGCGGCGCGTAACAGCGGCGGCAACAGACCGCCCAGCGCCTCCAGGTCCGCGCCGTCCAGCCAGTTCTTCAATTCCAGCCCCAATGCAGTGTCGCCGGCCATCACCACTCGCCGGTGGAAAAACAGCGTATCGGAATCTTCGCGGCGGGTGGCCAGCGCCAGGAAATCGTAAAGAGCGCCGCTGATGGTCAAATCCGGCGCGGCTGCGGTTGGCCCGGCGGTGAATCCAGTTGCGTTGATCAAGGAGAGTCGGTATGTGATCCTGGCGTCGCGGACTTCAATGAGCAAGGTCCGCTGGCGCAAAAACGCGAATTCGCCTTGCTGAATCTGTTCGGCCAGCAGGATGTTCAGGGCGGCAGCCAGCGCGGTTGAATGAACCGCCTCGGGCAACAGGGCCAGCGGCCAGGCCAGCGGAGCGGGTAACCTGGGGTGGGGCGGGAACAGCGCGCTAAATAAGGTGGGCACGATTGCCTCCTTCATCTGCGTTTGCGCAGTCAAGCACGGCATTCAGATCGAGTTGCTGCAAGGTTGAAATCGCATACTCCCAGCGGCCCTCGGCGCACAGACCGAGAACACCGCCTTCTTCGTAGGCTTCCAGCGCGGCTTTAATACAGGCCGCGCGCACCGCTTCAGCAAGTTGTTGCTTATTTGTCAAGTGCATGGAATTTCTCAATGGAATCATCGATTGACTTGATCATACTGCGAAAACCCGATTGCGCCCCGCGTGTTTCGCGTGATAAACCGCTTCATCAGCGCGTGCAAAGAGCGTTTCCAAGGTATCGTTGATCCGGTATTCACTAACGCCAAAACTGGCGGTGATTTTAGGCAGATTATTGAAACAATGGCTCTCCATCGCGCTGCGCAGTCTTTCGGCGAGATCCACTGCGGCTTGATGTCCACCTTCCGGTACAAGAATAACGAATTCTTCCCCTCCCCAACGGGCAAAAATATCGGTGGTCCGGACGCAACTTTGGACCCGTTGCGCGACGCCTTTGAGCACCTGATCCCCGGCAATGTGTCCGAATTGATCGTTGACCTGCTTGAAATAATCAATATCAAAAACAATCAGCGCCAGTTTTCCGCCATAACGCTGTTGACGCTGTAAAATGATGTCAAACCATTCGGTAAACTTGTAGCGGTTATAAATACCGGTCAGTAAATCAGTGCACGCGAGCTTGTCTTTTTCCTTAATGAGAGATTCAACAATTATGAGTAATTTATTGAAATTATCAGAGATAACGCCGATTTCATCCGGAGTGAACAGTTTAATCCGGTTGGAAAAATCCTTGGTTTTTATCGTATATTCAATGCTTTTCAACAGTATATTCAATGCATGCAGAATGCGACGGATCGCTGATCCAATCAGCAGGGTTAGCAATAATGCAATGCTAATCACTATTGCTGCATTAAATATAAATTTTTTCTGCGCTAGGGCCATCTCCCTGGTCATCCCCTCATGCAAATAGGCGGTGTATGCGCGCTCTACGGTCTGCAATTGATTGATCCAATCAGTGGCTACAGTAAACCACGCTTCAGCGGTGATCATGGTATGGCTGCCGGTCAAAATCAGTTCAATGATCCGAAGAATATTTTGTACTTCAGTTTGTGCCTGAATGGTGTGAAATATGTTGACGATCTTGGGCGTTGCATCCCGAAAAAAGAGTTGTGTGTGATGTTGATAGAAACTAAATTCCCGACTCACTGTAGCAATATGATTTATATTTAATTTTCCGAGACTGAAAACTTCATTGAGGCTGGCGCGAATTTGCCCAAGGTATTCTTTTGCATACAGCAAATGGGTGTAAGCGCGAACATCGTTTTTCAAATCGGTATTCAGATGGTCTGTCAGCACATTAATATAGTCGAGTATTTCCACAATGATTAATGTGTAGTGATTAAAAGCATGAACGGCAGTCAGCTGATTGCGTAAAACCTGCTTCCTGATTTCTGGCAGATCTTCCAAACCTTGAGCAGGGTTGAGAACGCCATCTGCTACTTGTGTCCTGGCGTGGTTGGTCGCCGTATGTTGCGCATTCAGCAAGGCGGCGCTGGATATTGAACAACCCGCTAAACAACCCACCGAAATACCACGCTCTTTTTGCAATTCATGAACCAGATCGGAAAGGCTTTCGATGACTTTGATATCGGTCATTGAAGCAATTTTGTGGTTTTTTTCCTGGTTCAGTGCGACAAAGTAAGCCGCCAGAATGTAAAACAGGCAGGCTGTAATCAGCAGTCCAATCAATAGCATTCTTGCCCTGATGGTCATCAATCATGTCCTCTCGGTGGATGACATCACGGGAAGCGTCCAGCACCCAGTCGGTCAGGTTTTCCTCGCGTTTCTGGATCATAGCGGCATTGCCGGAACGAAGAATATCGGATGGACCTGGGGCATGGGCGCTGCTGATCATCGCTATTGCTCAGGCTGTCAGACGTGTATAGAGCAACAACAGCTGACGCGGCAAATCTTCCGGGTGGCGAACCAGGACAAAGCCGTCTTTCCCGAACAGATACGGCAAATAATCATCGGCCTCCTGATCAATCGTTACGCAGAATGGATGCAATCCGGCACGCCGCGCTTCAATCAGCGCCCTACGGGTATCCTCAATCCCATAGCGCCCTTCATAATGATCCAGATCATTGGGCTTGCCATCGGTCAACAGCAACAGCAAGCGGCGGGCGGCGGTCTGCCGACCGAGGGTCAGCGTGGCGTAACGCACCGCCGCGCCCATCCGTGTGTAATAACCCGGCTTGATGGCGTTAATCCGTCCCCGGATGGTCGCGGTATACCGCTCGGTGAAACTCTTGATGCGCTGCACCCGAACGTGCTGACGCTTGCGCGAAGAAAACCCGTACAGCGCAAAGCGATCGCCGGTCGCCGCCAGCGCTTCGGCGAACAGAAATAAACTGTCGCGGATCATCTCGATCACCCGCCCGTGATTATTTACCCAGGCATCGGTGGATAGCGACAAGTCCGCCAATAAGAGACAGGCCAGATCGCGCTCCTGCCGGGCCAGTTGCCGGTACAACCCGCGCTCATAACCGGATTCGCCGCTGGCGCGGTCGGCGGCATAGCGCACCCAGGCATCCAGATCCAGCTCCTCGCCGTCCGGTTGGGCGCTGCGCCAGCCCCGAGCTGGTCGCAGCACTTCAAACTGGCGGCGCAGGCGTTGCGCCGCGCGCCGCAAGACCAGCGGCAATTCACACGGCGTCGCCCGCCGCGCCAGCATTTCCTGCACCGCGCAATAATCGGGCAATAGCTTCTGTTTGCGATAATCCCATTCCGGAAAGGGCAGTCCCGGACCCAGCGGCAGGTCATCCTCGCTGGCGGAAGGCAAATCGAGATCGAACCGCACCCGCGCGGCAGTGCTGGCGCCATCCTGGGTGATGCTCAACACCGGCATATCATTGGCCGCCCGCCCGGCGTCCGCTGCCGGATCATCGTCATCCGGGCGATTCACTCGCACAAATTCGGCCCAGGACAATAAACTCTCGGCGCGAAACGGCAACAGAAACGGACTTTGCCGCTCCGGCAAATCGGTATATTCCGCGCGCCGGCGCTGACGATCCCGTTCCACGGGTTGACTGTCCGTCGGGCGAGGCGCGTCGGCAGAGGCCTCCTTGCGCCCGGGTCGGGTCGTTGCTGGAGCCGGTGGGGGATACAGCCAGAGCGGAACCGGTGGCAACGGTCGCCGCGCCGCCGGCCATTGCGCAACGCTGCCCGGTTCCTGTAACGCCTGACCGAGCGCCGTTTCCTGGGCTGCTTCATCCGGCGGCAACTGGGCCGGGGGCGTCCGCGTCTTCAATACCGCATCGACCAGACGCCGGTAACGCGACCGCAGACCCGGATAGCGCGCCAGCGTTATTTGCGTCGCCTGCTGATTCTGCGCCCACCAGGGCGCGTCAGGCTCCACGACATCGTGCGCGGCGGCCAGGGCAATCAGCCACAAATACAGGTCGCGGTTCAAAGCCCGACTCGGCAACACCGCCAGTTGTCCCGGCAATTGCAGCGTTTCCCGATCCCGGCGCGCGGGTTCCACGGTGTCCCCGATTCCAGCGATACGCGCCAGCCAACCGCGTCGCGCGCCCTGTGGCTGCGCCGACGCAGGCGCCACGCGCAGACCAGGATCGCCGCCGAAGGCGCGGAACAGCAACCCGGCGGTTTTCTCGATTTCCGCCAGCGTAACCGTTGCTTCCGGCGCCGACCGTTGCGCTACCCGTGTGATCCAGCGATGCCACAGCGCACCGATCTGTTCTTCCATCTGAAGGTCACTCCATCTTAGGCATGAATCTGTTGAAACTTTTGCAACCACTCAATAGCCTGACTGATAAGCTAACAACCTCCTGCTTTCGACACTGAGGACATTTTATGTATACGCTTTACCGTCTGAATGCTGACGAATTATCCATCGATCTTCTTGAATCCATTAAAACGCAATTTCGCCATCAACTTATTGAAATTGCAGTCTGCCCAGCCGAAACAGCGGAGCAGGATGAAACCGCTTATCTGTTGGCGAATCCGGCAAATCGCGCTCGTCTTCTGGAAGCAATGGAAAATGTTCGTCAGCAACGCGATCTAGTGACCGTAGACCTGGCTGATTTGCAATGAAAATCGCCTTTGAAAAGATCGCATTCGCCGATTTTACCGCGTGGGCTGAGCAGGATCGGAAAATTCATAAGCGCATTGTGGCCTTGATCATGGATATCATGCGTGATCCTCGTCAGGGCATTGGCAAACCGGAACCACTCAGACATGAATTGCATGGCTACTGGTCACGGCGCATTAACGATGAACATCGGTTGGTTTATCGCGTCGAAACCGAAACCATTACCATTATTGCTTGCAAACATCACTACGAATAAAAAAATTGCTTGTAGATAAATATATTAAGTCAATTATCAAACGACGGACTTGAGGGGTCTGGAACCGGTTTTAGCCTTGTCCATTGCTGACTGGCCCGTTAGCAACCCTTGCGAGCCATCGGCCTGCAACGCCTGCTGACCCTCGATCCAGTGCAACAGACTTCCCTGGGGGTTATCGCGCTGCACCGTTCCACAGGCGTCGATGCATTGCCCGCACTGGGTGCAAGCGAACATCAAACGCTTGATATTGCGTGGCTTGAGGCGCATCGGGCAGGCGTGATCGCAGAAAGACGGGCAAGCGGCGCAATCACGGGCGCGTTCCCGCGGATAACCCACGACCATCGCCTGACGGTTGCTCATCCACGCCAGACTCTGAAACATCCCGACGGCGCAGGCGTAGCGGCAGAACAGATGCCGGGCAAAGGTGAATTCCAGAAACAGCACCGTGGTCGCCACGCCGATGAACAGCGCCTGATTGCGCGTCAGGCTCCACTGGAACAGGTTGCCGTAAACCTCAGCTGGCGGCAGCAGATAAGTCAATAACGCCACGGCCCACAGGAAGGCGAAGACCAGCGCGAGAGGCATCGCCAGGAACCAGTAGCGCCGGTCGGATAACGCCGGCGTCCCGTTCGGGTGATAAGGCGGTCCCGGCTTTTTGTCCCAGATGCTTTGCTTGCCGCTGGCCTTGCGCACCAGTTGATTGATGGTTTCCACCACCGAGAAATGCGGACACAGCCAGCCGCAGTACAAACGGCCCCAGCGCCAGGCGACGCCGAGAAACACGACGGCCAGCAGCACCAGCGGCGCGATGACCCGCAACAGAATGTTCAGCGACATCTGCTGATGGTCGATCCGTCCGGCCAGATAATCGTCCAGGCCCAGCGTCCACGGCGCGCCAAAAAGGATCAGGTGCCCTTGCGTCAAATCGAAACGCAGCAGATCGACCACCGGCGCGAACAGGAACAGAATGAAAAAGCCGCCCTGATACAGGACGCGCTGGCGTTGAAAAGGCGTCATGACAGCAAATTTCCGACCAGAGGATAGCGAAAGGTTTGTCCGGCGAGCGCCCGCGCCAGTCCCAAAATGCCCAACAGCACCAAGGTCGCGTGTGCGGTGGTGAAATAGAGAATGACGATGACCCAGGTGCTGGCCGCGTCATAACCGCCCAGGGTAATGATCAGCAGATTGACGATCACCAGCAACCCGCCGGCCCACAAACTGGCGGAAAGCGTTTGCTGTAAATGCTGACGTCCCAGCAGCGGCGCTGTCCGGCAATAGCGCCCGTACAGTCCCAGCAGCAGCAGAAACGCCAGCCCCGGCAACAGTAACAGATTGATCAGGTACAATGATTCTGCGGCAATCGCCAGGCCCTGGCCGGGAGGGGAGGGGTCCTCCATCGGAGACGACTCAGGCGAAATGGGCATTCACCACCTCCAGCAACGCCATGGCGGTCAGGTCATCATCGGTCAGCGCCTCGACCAGCGCCACCCGGCAAGCAGTCACCGGCGCCATGCCGCCCTGGATTAACTGGGCGGCGTACACCAGCAGGCGGGTACTCGGCGCTTCGTCCAGATCATGCTCTTTCAAAGTGCGCAGCGCGTAACCCAGACGCACCAGCGCTTCGACTGTGGCGGCCGCACAACCGGTTTCTCCCATGACAATCGCCCGTTCCCGCTCCGGGGCGGGAAAGTCGAAACGCAGGGCAATGAACCGTTGGCGGGTCGATGGCTTCAGGCTTTTCAACAGGTTCTGGTAACCGGGATTGTAGGACACCACCAACATGAACGAGGGCGGCGCGATCAGCACTTCCCCAGTGCGTTCAATCGGCAGCACCCGCCGGTCATCGGCCAAGGGATGCAGCACTACCGTTGTATCCTTGCGCGCCTCGACAATTTCATCCAGATAGCAGACGCTGCCTTCACGCACCGCCCGGGTCAGCGGCCCATCGCACCACACCGTTGCCCCGCCGTGCAATAGATGCCGCCCGACCAGATCGGCGGCGGACAGATCATCGTGACAGGCCACGGTATGCAGCGGCAAACCCAGTCGCGCCGCCATGTGCGCGACAAAGCGGGTTTTCCCGCAACCGGTCGGTCCCTTGATCAGCAGCGGCAGGCGATGCCGCCAGGCGGCTTCAAACACCGCGCATTCATCGGCGGAGGGTTCGTAGTAGGGGAGGTCCGGCATGGCAGGGGACAGGGGGCAGGCATCAAAATCCCCTCGCCCTTGGTGGGAGAGGGTTAGGGTCACGGCCATGAACTTAAGCCTCTTAAGCATCCCAGGGCGTTGCCCTGGGCTAAAATTAGGACGCCCCTTTAGGGCTTAACTCAATGAAAATATTGTGGGTTCCGCCCTGAAAGGGCGATTCAATGTTAGCCCAGGGCAACGCCCTGGGTGATCAAGGTCATGTGATTTTCTTAAGTTAATGGCCGTGAGGGTGAGGGTGGGGGTGGGGGGCATTATGTCGCCGCTGGCTGCGCGGTGCCGACGTCTACCGCTTGCGGCTTATCCTTGGCGAAGAAGCTGTAGAGATACACGATCAGGCCGAGGCAGAACACCACGCCCGCCAGCCAGCGCATCCAGTAGAACAGCGCGAGTTGATCCTGCACCGCCATGAACGCCTGCGGATTATCGATAATGCGCTGCAGCCAGACTTGCAGAATGCCGGCGGCGGTCAGGAACAGGGTGATAAACACCATCGACACCGTCATCAGCCAGAAGCTCCACATTTCCAGCACCTGGGCGCGCTCCGGGTTGACCTCGCGCCCGCGCAACATCGGCATGGCGTAGGAAATAATAGTCAGCACCACCATGACATACGCGCCAAAGAACGCCAGGTGGCCATGCGCGGCGGTGATCTGGCTGCCGTGCGTGTAGTAGTTGATCGGCGCCAGGGTGTGCAGGAAGCCCCAGACGCCCGCGCCCAGGAACGCCATGACCCCGGTGCCCAGCGCCCACAAGGTGGCCGCTTTATTCGGATGCTGCCGGCGGCGGCGATTGACCATGTTGAAGCAGAATACCGTCATGGCGAAGAACGGCAGCGGCTCCAGCGCCGAGAAAATCCCGCCCCACCATTGCCAATACGCCGGCGTCCCGATCCAGTAGTAATGATGGCCGGTGCCGATGATGCCGGTGACCAGCGCCAGAGTGACAATCACATACAGCCATTTCTCAATCACTTCCCGGTCGACGCCGGTGATCCGGAGCAGCACGAAGCCGAGAATGGCGGCCATGATCAGCTCCCAGACGCCCTCGACCCACAGATGCACCACCCACCACCAGAAATACTTGTCCTTGACCAGATTCGACGGGTTATAGAACGCGAACAGGAACAGCACCGCCAGCCCGACCAGCCCAATCAGGAGAATCATGCTGATCGCGGTTTTGCGACCCTTCAAAATGGTCATGCCGAT
>JAGRHQ010000127.1 GCA_020444905.1 Candidatus Competibacteraceae bacterium | reverse complement strand
TGAACGTCAGGCACAGCACATCCTCTGAAAGAGAAGCAAGCGAGGTATGCTGTGCGCCGTCATAGAGCACCTTGTCGTAGATTTCATCGGCGTAGATAATGAGCTGATGCTGGCGGGCGACTTCAATCAGCGCCCGCAACCATTCCTCGGGATACAATGCGCCGGTTGGATTGTTCGGATTGATCACGACAATTGCGCGGGTGCGAGGGGTGATCTTGTCTCGAATATCATCGAGATCCGGCAGCCATCCGGAGAATTCATCACAGTGGTAATGGCGGGGCGCTCCCCCCGATAAGCTGACCGCCGCGGTCCACAATGGGTAGTCCGGGGCCGGAATCAGCACCTCGTCGCCGTTGTTCAGCAACGCCTGCAAGGCCATGACGATCAGTTCGGACACGCCGTTGCCGATGTAGATGTCCTCAATCTGGACGCCCGGCATCTGCTTTTGCTGGGTATAGTGCATCACCGCTTTACGCGCGGCGAACAGCCCCTTGGAATCACAGTAACCAGATGCGTCGGGCAGATTGCGAATGACATCCTGCACCATTTCTTCGGGAGCCATAAAGCCGAACGGCGCCGGGTTGCCGATATTGAGTTTAACGATTCGCTGGCCCTCTTCTTCCATCTGTTTGGCGCGAGCCAGCACTGGCCCACGGATGTCATAGCAAACATTGGCCAATTTGACGGATTTGAGGATGGTGTGCATGGGATTTCGATCCTAACTGGAAAAATTTAACTTGATTAACCGTCGGTCGCTATCGCCAAGCTCTGGCGATGACTGACCACTCGCTACCGGCCTGGAGGAATTTATGGCTCATCGCCGCTATCATCGCCGTGCGTTGGACGATTCTACCGAACAGCCCGGAGAGGGGGGAGATACTTTGGATTTTTTGTCATTTGGTTTGGAAGATGACGATCTCGAATTCGATGATGACGCCGAGTCTCTGCTGGAGGAACTGGCGCATTTAAGCCCGGCTTATCCAGTGACCCGGCGTCGATGGGTGCTGCGCGCCTGGCTGGGCGTCCGTCCGGAACGGATTGAAACCTACCTGCGTCAGCACCGGCAAAATCGCTTGCTGGAGGGGCTAGGGATCAGTGTGCGCGGTCCGATTGAATCTTCCTTGCAGCGGCAATTGAGTAAGCTGGATCCGGAGCGGCGCGCCCGAGATCAACGGCCACCCTTCGGTAATGCCGCCGCCATCGCCGCCGCCCTGGGCCTGGCGCCGCTGGAGTGCGAGCTGCTGCTCTTAGTCGCCATGCTGCATCTTGACCCGATGCTGTATGCGGCGTGTCGCCCACTAGGCGAATTCAATCGCCGGGGCGCTTGCGCAGCGTTGGCCGCCATGCTCGGGACGCGGGCGGAAGCGGTGTATCGAGCTTTGTTACCCAGCGGTTTGCTGGCCCGCACCGGCCTGATCCGTATCGACGACAGCCATCGTTATCATTTAAAAGCCAAGCTCGACATTCTGGATCGCCTGCCGCATCTGCTGCTCAACGAGCGGCTGGATACGGCCACCCTGTTTCAGAATTACGTGGCCCCAGCTCGTCCGGCGACTTTGACGATGGAGGACTTTGCGCATCGCGCCGAAGACTTCGATCTGGCCTGTCAGTTGTTAGCCCGGACAGCAGCCGACGCAGAACTAGGCGTTAATCTGCTGTTATATGGCCCCCCCGGCACCGGCAAGACTGAACTGGCGCTGACCCTGGCCCAATCCGCTGGCATTGACCTGTTCACCGTGCAGTCCAGCGACGAAGACGAAGATCCGCTCAACGCCCGGCAACGCTTGTCCCGCCACAGTCTGGCGCAACATCTGCTGGCTCGCCGGCGCAAGTGCGCTCTGTTGTTCGATGAAGCCGGCGATGTTCTCTCGGAAAGCAGCGAGTTGGATTTAGCCTTCCTCATGCCCCAGCGTGATAGCGGAATTAACAAAGGCTGGTTGAATGGGGTGTTGGAACAGAACCGGGTGCCGACGATCTGGGTGGTCAATCGCATCGATACCATCGATCCGGCTTTTCTGCGGCGCTTTGATTTACAACTGGCGCTCGATATTCCGCCCCGACCGGTGCGCGAACGCATCATCCGCCACCATCTTGGCGAGTTGCAGGTGGATGCGCGCTGGATTGCCGAGCGGGCGGAAGACCCTCATCTAAGTCCAGCGTTGGTGCAGAAGGCGGCGCGGCTAGCGCATCTGTTGCCAGAAGCTTTCGCCGAACAGGGTGAGGCGTTGCTGGGCCGGGTGTTGGATCACGCGCTGGCCGCCACCTGTCACGGCGAACCGCCTTTCCAGCCCGCTACAGTTGGGGTGGGCGATGACTATGATCCGAATTTGATCAACTGTGATTGCGACCTAGCGAAACTGGTGCAGGGGTTGACGCGCCAAGGCCGGGGACGGATTTGCCTGTATGGACCTTCCGGGACGGGTAAAAGCGCCTTTGCTGCCTGGCTGGCCCGCAAACTGGATCGGCCCTTGTTATTGCGCTCTGCCTCCGACTTGCTGAACCCTCTGGTCGGCGTCACTGAAGAGCGGATTGCCCAGATGTTTCAGGAAGCCCGGCAAAGCCGGGCGGTGCTGCTGATTGATGAGGCAGACTCCTTCCTGCGCGCCCGCCATTATGCCCGCCAAACTTGGGAAGTCACGCAAGTTAACGAGTTGCTGGTGCGCATGGAGCAGTTCGACGGCATTCTGCTATGCGCCACCAATCGAGTCAGCGACCTGGACCCTGCGGTGCGGCGGCGGTTCGATGTGAAGGCGCGATTTTGGCCACTGGCCGCTGAACAGGCGGAACAGTGCCTGCGTCGCGCGCTGGGCGAAGCAGGGGCGGACGAGAGCCTATCCGAGGATTTCTTGACCCGATTCTGGGCCTTGGGTGCGCTGACCCTGGGCGATTTCGCTACGGTGCGCCGCCGCGCCGCGTTGCTCGATCAACCGCTGACGCCGGAACTGTTGCTGGCGGCGCTAGCGGAAGAGGCGGACTTGCGACGGCAAATGGAAGAGGTTTGAAGCTGAAAATCATTGTCATAACGTCTGCCAGCGCGTCCGGTACAGCGGTTGGGCCGGAGGCGCGTCATCGCTCCTGGGCTGCATGCTGACCCAAAGCACGCCCTGGGTCGGACGCGGCATACTGGCGGGCATCGCCAGGGTACGGGCATCGCCCTGGTCAGGCAATTCACCCAGCATCATCGGCGGACGGTCGTCAGTCTTCATCCACAGCAGGCAATGCTGATTGGCGGGAACATTCATCGCTCGCAAGCTGTTGACATGCAATCGCCCATCCTCGGACATGGCCACAGTCCACAATACATCATGATTGCGGTCGCGGATTGCGGCGAACGACAAGCCTGCATTTGGCGTTGGCGCTATCCATTGGGGCGCCAGGGCCACGACAGCCGCTAAAACGCTGGCCAAGGCCAAACCGCGCCAGAGCGCCAGACTGTTCCACCAGGAGCGGCGTGCTTCAACGGGAAATAGCCGCTGCTCCAGACCATGCCAGACTTCCGGAGGCAGTGTTACGGACGGGCTGGCGACCGCCAGTTGGTTCAGGCGGCGTTCCCAGCCGGTCACGGCCCGGCGCAACGCGGGATGCGCCGGTAACAGGGTTTCAAAGCGTCGTCGCGCTGCGCCTTGTAATGTGCCAAGGACATATTCGGCGGCGAGCGCGTCCCGCAAGGGGGGGTGATGCAGATTCATATCGATTCCCCCAGACAGATTTTCAGACGTTGCAGGCTGCGCCGCACCCAGGCTTTAACCGTACCCAGGGGCCGGTCCAGGCGTTGGGCGATGACATCATGGGTCAGGCCCTCGTAATAGGCCAGGAACACGGCGCGGCGCGGTTCGGGATCAATGGTTTCCAGGCAGCGGGTCAGTCCAGTTTCGCTTTGTTCGTTGTGCAGGCGCTCCTCGGGACCCGGTCCTTCATCGGCCAACATCGCCCAGTCTTCCTCGCCCAGTTCCCCACGCCGACGCTGGTCGCCGCGCCGTGAGCGGTCGATGGCCAAACGGCGAACAATCGTTCCCATCCAGGTCAGCGGTTGGCCCAGATGCGGTCGATAGTCGCTGGCTCGCTGCCAGATACGCACAAAGCCTTCCTGTAATAAGTCAGCCGCTAGTTCGCGGTCGCGGGTTATGCCCAACAGCAGACCATACAGTTTCGGCGCGGCTTGCTGGTACAACGCTTCAAAAGCGCGCCGGTCATTCAGTGCGCAACGGGCCAGCAAGTCCGCCAGTGAATCGGAAGATGCCATAATGAATAATGCTCGCGCCGAGATGGTGAACCATCCTGTGGCCTGCATGGGCGGCAGAATACTGACCGCGTTCATGGCGACGACTCACAGGCGTGGGGTAGCGAAATATCCATTATAGGCTCTTCCAGCACGCTCTCGTTCAACCAGCGCGCCAATGCGGCGCTGAAATCCAGGGCAGGATCACTTTTCAAACCACTTTCCGCAACTTCAGCCAATGGGCATCGTGCAGCAAATGAGGTAAGCAGGGCAAACTCGCCAGCCGTCAGCAACTCTTGACAAACCACTCCGTCCCGACGCCAGATCATGACGCTTTCGGCCTGGTGGAGATCGACGGTTTCGAGCGGCGGACCGTCGGGCTGGTGCGCGGCCCAGATCGCGTGGATCGGCCAAGGCGACGCCAGCCAGCGCGTGGTCGGGCGCACCCCGATGCGTAACCCCCCCAGTTCTTCAGGAGGCGCCATTGCTAACTGATCCGGCGTCAGCGCCGCGCTTTCGGCGGCGAACAAGACCTCGTTGCGCGCCCATTCCAGCCGCGCCACATCCGCCAGCCAGGGTAGTTCCGCCAACGGGCGAAAACTGCCCAGGAAATTAGCGAAATCACTACCGTAGGCATAGAGCACGGGCGCTTGCGGAGGATGTTCCGTAATAAAAATTAACGCGGTCGCGGTGAAGCATTCCGCGCCAATGAGTTGCCGGACCACAGGAAAAGCGGCTTCCAGCACGCTGAATAGCGCATGGCGGACGTTGTTGCGATAAACGGCCAGCCGACGCTCGCGCTGATCAGGCGCGTCAGCCAGCAGCGCGAGCAGCGCTAGATCGAAGCCGCCTGGCTCTAACAGGGCATTCCGCATCCGGGCTTGCAGTTCAGCCAAGCGCATTGGCGCTCTCCCGCAAACAGGTTCCGGCGCGTTCAGCCTCGGCCAGCAGCACCGGTAATTCCGGGATCTGCGTGTCCCATTCCACCAGCACCGGACGAGGGCCGGTCAAGCGCAGAGTTGTCGTCAGCAATGCCCAGACCGGTTCGGCAACCGGGGAACCATGATCATCGATTAATAGCTCACCCCAGGCGGTGGCCACTCGGGCGTGACCGGCGATATGGATTTCGCCGACCGCCGCCAGCGGCAGCGCGTTCAGCACTATCTCGGGATCGCCGCCATGATTGGCGGCGCTGACATAAAGATTATTTACATCCAGCAGCAGACCGCAGTCGGTGCGCCGCACCAGTTCACTCAGAAAAGCGGCTTCGTCCCAGTCTGTCTGCTGAAAGCGTAGATAGGTGGACGGGTTTTCGACCAGCAGGCGACGGCCCAGCGCCTCCTGCGCCCGTTCGATGTTAGCGGCAACAAGAGTCAACGCTTCATCGGTATAGGGCAGAGGGAGTAAATCAGCCAGAAAAGTCCCGTCCGGGGCCGTGGACCAGGCTAGATGCTCGGAGATCGCCTCCGGCTCCAGCCGGTCATACAATGCCCGCAATCGCTCCAGATGCGCCGCATCCAACCCCTCCGCCGATCCCAGCGATAAACCGACTCCGTGGCAACTCAGCGGATAGTCGTTGCGCAATCGCTCTAGCGCCGCCACGCGAGGACCGCCGGGCGCAAGGTAGTTTTCGCTGTGGACTTCCAGCCACGCCGCCGGTTGTGGCGCAGCCAGGAAGGTTGGCAAATGAGGGTGGCGCAGGCCAATACCCGCCTGAACGGGCAGCGTGGCGCGATTGCGGGAATCAGGCATGACGATCAGCTTGATTTGGCGGGTTTACCCATACCTTTGAATGCTTCGAGCTTGCCGCCCATCTTTTCGCAAGTCCCCTTGACGGCGTACTTCCAGTCCTGACCGTCGTAGTCAGCGGTGGAGTGGCCGGAACAGGCATGCGTGCCCGCTGCGCTGGCGCAATCGTTTTCGCCGGCCTTAGCGACGCCATAACACTTTTCCTTGCCTTCCTCAGCGGCGAAGGCCGGGCTGGCGGCGAGACCTAAAGCGCTGGCGACAGCGGCGGCGAGTGCGAACTGGTTGATAGCGGTCTTGACCATAATGAGTCTTCCTCTGCGGTGGTTGAAAAAGGTTTGTCTGGGCCGGAAAGGCCCGGCGGACAATTCTACTTACGCAGGAGGTTGCAGCTTGGATGCGGAGAGGAGATGGAAAATTTGCTTTTCGTTCCCCCGCAGCAAGCTACGGGGTCGTTTAGTAAACTTGACTATCTTTGCTATCATAGAGCCTTATATTTTCAATCGGTTATGATAATGAGTCGCTTTGATGTGGTTCCTTGCTCAGCGACACCTCATGACGTCAACTTTTTGATGTGTTTGCATTTAGCAATGTCAAGCACTAAGAACTTGATAGTCGAGAGAATTGCACCTGTATTGAGCGATGTATTGGCGTCGTCTTTGGAACAATTTCAATAAAATTAATAATAAGCTTCTTATGGAAGTATGCGCACTATTTGCTATTCTCTTTCCCTCACTGCTTCCTAATGGTTCTTTCCGAGCCAAAACAGGGCATCAATAACAAAAATCGACTCGGCGGAGCGCAATGATGGCGAGTTCAATCAACAAGCGGATCTTTTATCTGATTTTCGGAGCGCTGGGGCTGTTGATGCCGGCAGCGGTCTGGGCGCAAGCCGGTGGCGGGCCTAATCTTGGTAATACGGCCTGGATCTTAACCTCTACCGCGCTGGTCCTTTTCATGACTCTCCCTGGCTTGTCCTTATTCTATGGGGGATTGGTGCGAACCCGGAATGTTCTTTCGGTGTTGATGCAGTGCTTTGCCATCACCTGCCTGGTTTCGCTGATTTGGTTGATCTATGGCTACAGCCTGGCGTTTGGGACCGGCAATCGTTGGATCGGCGGTCTTGATAAACTATTGATGGCGGGCGTGGAGGAAGACTCTCTCGTCGGAGATATCCCTGAAACCGTGTTTGCCATGTTTCAACTTACCTTTGCCATCATCACTCCGGCGCTGGTCGTCGGTGGATTTGCCGAGCGGATGAAATTTTCCGCTATGCTGCTGTTCACTGGCTTGTGGCTGACCTTGGTCTATGCGCCAGTCGCGCATTGGGTGTGGGGCGGTGGGTGGCTCGGGCAGATGAGCCTGTTGGATTTCGCTGGCGGCACCGTGGTTCATATCACTGCTGGCGTCGCTGCTCTGGTTGCAGCACTGGTGATGGGGAAACGCCAAGGTTTTCCCGAGACTGCCATGCTACCCCATAATATGACTATGGTGGTGACCGGAGCCGGCATGCTCTGGGTAGGTTGGTACGGCTTCAATGCTGGCAGTGCGCTGGCGGCCAACGGTAATGCAGGAATGGCCCTGCTGGCGACCCACATGTCCGCCGCCGCTGGGGCCATGGCGTGGATTACGGCAGAATGGATCAAGTTCGGTAAGCCTAGCGTGCTCGGCGTTGTCACCGGGATGGTGGCCGGACTGGGTACTATTACGCCAGCTTCCGGTTATGTTGGTCCAGCTGGCGCTCTGATAATCGGCATTGTCGCGGGATTCACTTGCTTCTTTGCGACCCAGTTTGTCAAGCGAGTGCTGAAAATCGACGATTCCCTCGATGTGTTTCCGGTCCACGGTGTAGGTGGCGTATTGGGAACATTGGCGGCAGGCGTCTTTGCCTCGACCGAGTTAGGTGTGCTTAAGGGGCAAGGTTTCGGTCCGGATATTACCAGTATGGGACAGCAGTTGGGCGTACAGCTGGTAGGAGTATTCGCAGTCCTTACCTACACCGCGGTCATCACCTTCCTTGTGCTCAAGTTGGTGGATGGGGTGGTCGGTCTGCGAGTCAGCCGTGAGGATGAAATTAGTGGTCTGGATATCGCGCTGCATGATGAGCGCGGCTATGATCTCTGAAGATAAACATCGAATAGATCCAACCACGAAAATTCATCTTGGCGCTCCGATTTATTCCGAGACCTCTTTTTTCCGTACTTGATTCAAGGAGATTTCAATGGGATTGACTCAAAATTATGACAATTTGCCCATGAACTGGGTGGGAGATTGGGCGGGACGCCGCGCCGTTCTAACACCTCGCCGAACCGCCCTTTATGACTCATTCACCAAAGAGAATTACACCTTTCAGGAGATGAACGACCGGGCTTGTCGGGTAGGAACCTACCTAACCGATGTGCTAGGCTTGCGCAAGGGCGATGTCATTACATTGATCTGCCGCAATCGAATTGAATCCATTGATCTTTATCTGGCTTGTGGAAAATTGGGGATTATTTTAGCCCCGTTGAGCCAGCGTTTGAAAAAACCGGAACTGGATGACCTGATGGCGCGTCTCCAGCCCGGCATTCTTTTTCATGAGAATCAATTTGCCGAACTGGTTTCGACCTTATCGGTTCCCCCTTCGGTTCAATCGGTGATCAACATCGATGATGATCAAAGTATTTTTGAAAATGTCATCCTGAAGACCGATCCCCGGGAGGTGAACATTCCACTGGCGATGAATGACCGTTGCCTGTATGTCCATACCGGCGGCACAACTGCGACGCCGAAAATTTGCATTGTGCCTTATCGGCAGATGGTCTGGAATTCGTTCGATATCCTTGCCACTGGTCTTGTCGGACTCTACAAAAAGGTGCTTATCACATTTCCATTCTTTCACATTGGTGGATGGAACACTTTTACACCGCTTTTCCATGCGGGCGTCACCAGTGTTCTAATGCGCGAATTTAATGCTGGCCTCGTGTTGGAACTGATCCATGAGGGACACATCGAGAATTTTGGCGCGGTTGAAGCCATGCTGCAATTCTTGATTGCTCATCCAAAGTTTGGGGAAACCGATTTTTCCCAATTGAAGACGATCACCACCGCCGCCGCGCCTTGCTCAAAAGCGGTGATGCAAACTTTCCTGGATAAAGGCGTGCCGATTAGTCAGACCTACGGGATGACGGAAGCCGGTCCTTCTAATTGCGCCTATATTGCGCGCTCTGATTCTTTTGAAGAGTTGCTTGCAAATTCGGCGAGTATCGGCGCCTCCATGTTTCATTGTGACGCTAAAATCATCGATCAGGAATCCGGGAACGAAGTTAAGCCTGGCGAAGTAGGCGTTCTATGTCTGCGCAGCCCGCATAACTTTGATGGTTATCTCCACGATTCGGAGCGAACCAGGAAAATTATCAATCAGGATAGCTGGGTTTATACGGGAGATCTGGCTATGCAGGACCAGAACGGATTAATGTTTATCAAAGGGCGGGCAGACAATATGTTCATCTCCGGTGGAGAAAATATTTCTCCAGAAGAGATCGAACACGCCTTAATGAAACATCCTGCCGTCGCGGGCGCGATTTGCGCTGGCGCTCCCGATCCAAAATGGGGACAAGCGCCAGTCGCGCTCGTTATGTTTCATGCTGGACAGAACATTACGGAAGATGAACTCAAGGTCTTTTGCCGGGACCTTTTGGCCGGTTATAAGATACCTAAGCATATCCGTCCAGTGACTGAACTACCACTTACTGGCGCTGGAAAGTTAAACCGTCAAGCCGTCGTCACCATGTTTTCCTAACGCTGCAACTAACTATCGAATGAAACGCATCTACCCTTTACATCGATCTCTATCTGACAGCTACGACGCTCCAGGCGGACTCAGATGTCCTTCAACAGAACGCAACTTAGAGCCAAGTCCTTTTGCTTTCAAGATGACGCTCTGAAAGCGCCGGGCGCAGTGATGGGCGGACTTTCAGTCCTCTGCGCCCGGCGCAAGAACCCACCAGCTTTTAGCTGGTGGTCGTTCAGTCATTTAGATGATGATATAAGAATCTTTATCTCTCATCAGGTTGTATCAAGGATTAGGGATTAGAACATCGCCATCACTCATCTTGGAGGCTTCGCGCCGGATCGTCCAGCCTTTCCAGACCAGATAGGCCGCCGGAATCACGACCAGAGTCAGCAGCGTGGCGCTGACCATGCCGCCAATCATCGGCGCGGCAATGCGCTGCATGACTTCCGAACCCGTGCCGTGGCCGTACATGATCGGCAGCAAGCCGACGATAATCGTAGCCACGGTCATCATCTTGGGGCGCAATCGTAACAATGCGCCCTCGATCACCGCTTCCCGCACATCAACCAAGGTCACGCCACGCCCTTCCACCTGGGCAATTTCCCGCCGACGAGTTAACGCCTGATCCAGATAAACCAGCATCACCACGCCGGTTTCCGCCGCGACTCCGGCTAGGGCGATAAAACCCACGCCGACCGCCACCGACAGATTGTAGCCCAGCCCGTACAACAGCCAGACGCCGCCTA
>JAGRHQ010000126.1 GCA_020444905.1 Candidatus Competibacteraceae bacterium | reverse complement strand
TTGGCTGTCATCGCGCTGGGCGGTCCGATCGGCTGGTTCATGGCCCGACGAGCCTTACGCGGGGTTGAGGAGGTTACGCGCACGGCAATGGAAATTGCTGATGGGGCGCTCAACCAGCGAGTGGCGGTTGGGTCGCAAGGCAACGAACTCGACCGCTTGGCGCAAGCCTTCAACACCATGCTGGACCGCATACAAGCCCTGATCCTGGGGATGCGCGAGATGACCGACAACCTGGCGCACGATCTGCGCAGCCCGGTGGCGCGCATCCGGGCATCCGCCGAAATGGCGCTCACCAGCAACGGTTCAAGAACGGACTGGGAGACCATGGCCAGCGATACGACTGAGGAATGTGATCATCTTCTGGAGATGATCAATACAACCCTGGATATTGCCGAAGCCGAGTCCGGGGCGGCTAGGCTGAGAATCAGCGAGATCGACCTGGTCGCTATCGTCATCGACGCTTGCGATCTGTTTCAAACGGTTGCGGAAGACAGGAACATTGCATTGCACACCCATCTACCACCGCAATGCCTTATTCAGGGGGATTTACAGCGCTTGCAGCGCGTGGTGGCGAATCTTCTGGATAACGCGCTCAAATACACCTTCGCTGGTGGAGAAATCCTTATCCGCTTAGTCGACGAGGGACAAAGAATTCATTTGTCGGTGATTGACACGGGCGTCGGCATCGCGGTGGAGGAATTGCCGAAAATCTTTCAGCGTTTCTACCGCTGCGACTGGAGTCGTTCGAAATACGGCAATGGTTTGGGTCTCAGTCTCGCGCTGGCCTTCATCCGCGCTCATGGCGGCGATATCACTGTCCGTAGCAAGCCTGGCAAGGGCAGCGCCTTTACGGTCATGCTTTGCCGGTCGCGTTGTGGTTATTGAGGGCTTATCCCGGTTATTCGTCAGTCTGAGTTTACTACTCATCAGTTTCGCTGCATCCGGTTCTTCGCGCATTGAGCAGGGAGGCGATGCCGCATTAGAGCTTTCTGCAGAACCTGGGTTCGAATTTGCGTCTGCATTCGATTTAAAGAGTGAAAGGCTTTGGAACCCGACGCTTGGCGAGCAGCCGTTGGATGATTTGCGCGCTTTCGAGGAAGAAATCCAGCTTGGCTTGTCCTATCGGCGCGGCGATTTCCTGATCTTCGGCGAAATCAAGGGGATTGCGGATCAAGCGGTTTACGCTGACGATACAGGCGGGTCTGAAGAAGCCCTCGAACGCGGCGAGATGTGGCTGCTGTTCAATCGGGTTCTTGACGGAAATTACTCTCTGCAAATTGGCCGCCAGAATTTTCTGGACCCTCGTCTATGGTGGTGGGACGCCGATCTCGACGCCGTGCGCTTTTATTACGCTGATGGACCTTGGCGCCTCTATGCCGGTGTTGCTGAAAATCTCGGTCGTGTTTCCACCAACGAAGATTTTATCGACCCGGAAGACCAGGATTTGCAGCGCTTGCTCGGATATGCCGGCTGGAGGGTATCGAAACAGCTCCATCTGGCCGGTTTTCTTCTGGCGCAACGCGACCGGTCGGATGCGCCGGCGATTGGCCAGCTTGTCGAAGAAGGCCATCAAGACGATAGTGACGCCGATCTGCTTTGGGCGGGACTGCGCGCTGCTGGCGTCGTTGACGAATCCCCTGCTGGCCGTTTGGAGTACCGGGCCGACATCGCCTTCGTGACCGGCGATGAAACCTTGACGGCGTTTGAAGAGGAGGCGCCTGGATTCAGTCAGGTGGACCAAACTCAGAAACGCAAGGTGCGCGGTTGGGCGACGGACGTGGGCGTAACCTGGACTTTGCCTTTGCCGGGCGATCCCTCGGTGACCTTGGTCTACGCTTATGGTTCTGGCGACAACAATCCTGATGATCACACGGATCGTGCGTTTCGTCAGACTGGATTGCAAGACCAGGATGAGGAATTTCGCGACTATGGGGTCGTGCTTAGACCCGAGCTTTCCAACCTGCGCATTGCAACGCTGATGCTTGGGTTGCCGCTATCCACTGATGCCCGCTTGACCTTGGGTTATCACCACTTTCGCCAGGTAGACGCCGCGTCTTTCCTGCGAAACACGGGCATCGACGCCGAACCGACAGCAGAAAGCAGGGAAATCGGTAAGGAAATCAGCCTTGTGCTACAGATCCAGAAATGGGAAAACCTGGAAATGGAGATGATCGCTGGGAGTTTCAAAGCCGGTCGCGCCTATGGCACAGGTGCTGGAGAGCGCGCCAATCGCTTGTTCTTTAAAATGATTTATGAATTTTAGACAGGCCGTTTCGAATAGATCGAATCAAATGGATATCGAGAAAGGCGAAAAGAGATACAGCAGGCCAAGTATTTGACCTGCTAAAGAAAACTTCCTGAATCTTGGATTAAAGTCCGCTACGGCAGAATGGATTTTGAGATCAGCTCGACACGTTCGGTGGTTCCAACACCCAACTCCAGGATCAGACCGACTCCAGCCTTGTAAAATTTGTTTTCTTCGACGCCCGGATCAAGCGGCGAGAAATCGCGGGTGACGACACATTCGCGGTTACACGAGAAACCGAAAACTGCTTCATCTCCATTGACATGGATGACTTGCGCCACGTCCTCGGCTTCGCCGACCGCAAATTCCTGCCGATAGATTTGCCCCACGGTGGGCATAGCGTACATGAGAATTCCGGGCTTGGCGCCATCACGACCCACTTTAAACGATCCCGCAATCTCGACCAGTTCAGGATTGGCCGGGTGGTCGCCCGAAAAGCTCGCGTAGTCCTTGACCTCTTCGCCGCAGTACCAAATATTGCCCTGCAGGTCTTGGGCAATCCAGTCGTCCGTGTCCTCGATCAACTCGCCATTGACCCTGACAACATCATTGACGACGATGCAAGTGACTCCTTCAATTTGCTTGGTTTTCTCTGTTACGGTCACCGTGATTTGCTGCCCGCTCCCTGTATCTTGATAGACCCATTGTGTGCGTGGAACCAGCGGCCAGTACGGGTTCGGGTCCACCGTAGCGCCAATTTGGAGCGGATTGACAAAGTTTTCTGGACGGAAACTGGGGTCGTATTGGGCTTCTCCGAGCATCGCGCAAAGGTCGCGGCGGGCATCGAACTGCTCCTGACAGAGCTGTTTGCTTTCCTTCGAGTTGGCTGTACGATCAGCCAAGCACGCCTGTCGCTCTTCGTCATCAGTTTCATTGAGGCAAACGGCTTGTGCGGTAAAGTAATCGTCTCTCTGTTCGTACCCGCAGGCAACGAATTGCGCTCTGGCCGTTGCCGAACAATAATCATTCTGGCGTCCGCTAGCCCGGCTCTCGTCATCGTCGTTGTTTGCCAAAACGGAAATGACCGGCAACATGCAACAAAGACCAAGGACAATACGGGTTGCTAGAAGTTGGCAAAAAGGGCTTACCTTCTGTTTCAGTTCATTGACCACATTATCAATCATGGCTCTCTCCTCTGCTTCGGTCCAATTTTCATGGCTAAGGGCGATCGATTATTCGCCATACTGTTCAAGCAAGGATGAGATTACCGGGTCAACCTGATCACAAACTAACCCCAACATGACCATTTCGCCATCTCTCTGTTCATATAACCCAATCCCTGGCAGGATCGAACTTTCTCAGCGTGTGCGCATCTAGAGACTCCTCCATCCCACAAGCGTAAACATAAAAATTATCATGGACTTATTTTCCCTGAAATCACCCCATTACTCCCGCTGGCTCCTGCTCGGTCTGCTGCTGGTGTTTACCCTGGTCTGGTTCAGTAATCTGGAATCCCGCAAGCTATTTCGCCCTGATGAGGGGCGTTATGCTGAGATCGCCCGCGAGATGGCCGTATCCGGGGACTGGATAACGCCGCATCTGAATGGCCTCAAATATTTCGAGAAGCCGCCGCTGCAATACTGGGCGACGGCGGCGGCATTTAAACTGTTCGGCGAACATCACTGGACAGCGCGCTGGTGGCCGGCGACCACCAGTTTTGCCTGTGTACTGCTCATATTCTGGGTGGGGCGGCGACTCTACGATGAAGAAGCCGGTCTAGCGGCGGCGGCAGCGCTGGGCGGATGTACCTGGTTCCTCCTCAACGCGCATTTTAATGCACTGGATGCCGGGTTAACGGCGTTTCTTACCCTTGCCTTGTTGAGCTTTCTGATGGCTCAACGCCACGGTGTGACTCCAGTGGAAAACCGCAATTGGATGTTGATCGTCTGGGCGGCTATGGCGCTGGCGGTCCTCAGTAAAGGCCTGATCGGCATCGTGCTGCCGGGCGCAGTGTTGACGCTGTATATTCTGATCGAGCGCGACTGGCGAATGTTGACCCGCCTGCATCTGGGCAAAGGGCTGGCGCTGTTTCTGTTCATTGCCGCGCCGTGGTTTATTGCGGTCTCGCTGCTCAATGACGAGTTTGCCAAATTTTTCTTTATTCACGAGCATTTCGCGCGGTTCACCACCAATGTTCACCGGCGTACAGGCGCTTGGTGGTATTTCGTTCCTGAGCTCCTGATCGGCTCGATGCCGTGGCTACCGTTTATCGCGGTGCGGTTGCGCGACGGTTGGCGGCGCGAAGGGGAGCGGGGAACGCTACAACCTTTGCGATTGTTGTTGATTTGGGCGGCTTTCATTTTCGTCTTCTTCAGCGCCTCGCATTCCAAATTACCCTCCTATATCCTGCCGATCTTCCCAGCGTTGGCGCTGTTCGCCGGGGTGCAGATGCAGCGGATGGAGCCAAAAACTCTAAGCCGTTTAGCCTGGGGACTGGCGGCGATCGGCGGTTTACTGCTTTTGCTGATCCTGCTGGGCGGCGAGCACTTGACTCGTGCATTTTCCAAAGATTCTTCACCTTTCGAGATCGTCCGCAACTTTGCACCCTGGCTCCTGGCTTCTATCGCGACCTTTACAGCGGGCGCGGGCGCGGCGGCGGGGTTATTTCGCCAAACCTCGCGCAATGCCGGCATCATCGCGCTGGCTCTGGGCAGTCTCGGCGCAGGTATTCTGGTCATGAACGGTCATAATGAGTTATCCCGGTTATACTCCGCAGATCAAATTGTTCAGGAGATCGAAGCCGAACATGGCCCCTTTGACCCTAGCGCACCATTCTACAGCATCCAAATGCATGATCAGACGTTGCCGTTCTATCTCAAGCGCCCGGTTACCCTGGTGCAATACATTGACGAGTTTGCTCTAGGGCTGGCAGCGGAACCGGAGAAGGGCATAGCGAAGGTTGAGGACTGGAAATCCCGCTGGCGTGCGCTGGAGAAGGGTTATGCCATTATGAATCATCATAATTACCAACACTTCACCGCAGAAGGTTTACCCATGCGCCTTCTGGCCCGTGACCCGCGCCGCGTGATCGTGAGCCGCCAATGAACCTTGCCAGTTTCGCCTTGATCCTAGCGGGTGTATTGCTCAATGCGGCGGCGCAACTGTTACTGAAGGCGGGAACCAACGCGCTGGGCGTGATTACCCCGACCATTTCTAACGCCCTGCCACTTGCCGACTCCATTGCGACTAATCCGCATTTCCTCGGCGGTTTTGCCTGCTATGGCGTTAGCGTTCTGGTGTGGATTCTGGCCCTGTCACGAGTGCCGGTGAGCATCGCCTACCCCATGCTCTCTATCGGCTATGTGGTCAACGCACTGGCGGCCAGCTATTTGTTCGGCGAAGCGCTGACCAGTGGGCGCTGGCTCGGCATTGGCTTCATCATCATTGGCGTGGTTCTGCTTGCGAGATCCTGAGATGTCATTACTACCCTATTTGCCTTTCGCCCGCCCGACTTTGGACGAAGACACCATCGCCGGTGTGGCCGAAGTGCTGCGTTCCGGCTGGATCACCACCGGGCCGCAAGTCAAAAATTTTGAGGCGGCGCTCTCCCATTATCTGGATGGCCGACCGGTGCGTGCGCTGAATTCAGCCACGTCCGCGCTGGAAGTCGCTTTGCAACTGTGCGGCATCGGTCCCGGCGCGGAGGTCATTACGCCCTCGCAAACCTTCTTCGCCGCGCCGAATATGATCGCCAAGGTCGGCGCAACTCCAGTGTTTGTGGATGTGGAGCTGATCAGCCGCAATCTCGATTTCGACGCTGTGGAGCGGGCGATTACCCCGCACACCCGCGCGATCATGCCGACACACTTTGCCGGGTTGCCGGTGGATATGGACCGCCTTTACGCCATCGCCCGTCAGCATCGACTGCGGGTCATTGAGGACGCCGCTTTGGCCATCGGCTCCAGTTGGCGCGGACGACGGATCGGCAGTTTCGGCGATCTGACGGTGTTCAGCTTTCATCCCAATAAAAACATGACAGCGATTGAAGGCGGCGCGCTGGTAGTGAACGATGCGACCGAAGCGCGCGAGGTGGAAATGCTGCGTTTCCACGGCATCACCCGGCTATCTGATGGCGCCCGTGATGTCACTTTTCCTGGTGGTAAATTCAACCTGCCCGATGTCAATGCCCGGATTGGTTCTGGCCAACTGGCCCGCCTGGATGCGTTCAACGCTCGGCGCCGCGAGTTGGTCGCGGAGTATTTTCGGCTGTTCCCCACCACCCCGTCCTGTTTGTTGCCGCACCCCGGCTATCCTGGCGATGAAGCTGGCCACAGTTGGAATCTGTTTGCGCCATTGTTGCCGCTGGACCGGATGACCATAGACCGACAGCAATTTCGCGCTGCGCTCGAAGCACGCGGTATTGGCACTGGCATCTCCTATGAGGCGGCGCACCTGACGACGTTGTTCCGTCGATACGGTCACCACGAAGGGGAGTTGCCAAACACCGAACGAATTGCCCGTGAAACGGTGACGCTGCCATTGTTCCCGGCCATGACTTACGCTGACGTAGAGCGGGTTTGCCAGGCAGTCGGCGAGGTGTTGGCTGATGGGAGTTTGCAATGAATGCTCCCCAACTCTCCGTGATCATCCCGGTTTACAACGAGCAGGAGACGTTGCCCGCCCTGTTTGCGCGGCTCTATCCTGCACTGGACGCCTTGGGCGTCGCCTATGAAGTGCTGTTCATTAACGACGGCAGCCGCGATCGTTCGGCGGCGCTGTTGAAAGACCAGTTTCAGGTTCGGCCCGACGTGACGCGGGTGATTCTGTTCAATACTAATTGTGGCCAGCATATGGCGATCATAGCCGGGTTTGAATATTGCCGAGGTGAGCGGGTGGTGACCTTGGATGCCGATTTGCAAAATCCGCCCGAGGAGATTGGCAAGCTGTTGGCGGCGATGGATCAGGGCCATGATTATGTCGGCAGCATTCGCCAGACCCGTGAGGATAGTCTGTGGCGGCATGTGGCTTCCAAGCTCATGAATGGGTTGCGCGAGCGGATTACCAAAATTCGCATGACCGACCAGGGTTGCATGTTGCGCGCCTACAGCCGGTCGATTGTCAAGGCGATTGTGTCCACTCGCGAAGTCAGTACGTATATTCCGGCGCTGGCTTATACGTTCGCCGCCAACCCAACCGAGGTTGCAGTCGCCCACGCTGAGCGCGCCGCTGGTGAATCGAAATATTCAATGTACAAGCTGATCCGGCTTAACTTCGATCTGGTTACCGGTTTCTCGGTCGTTCCCTTACAGATGTTCTCGCTGGCTGGAATTGCTCTTTCACTGGCGTCGGCGGGGTTTGTGGTGTTCCTGGCGATTCGCCGGATCATCGTTGGGCCGGAGGCCGAGGGATTGTTCACCCTGTTTGGCATCAACTTCCTGCTGATCGGCATTCTGTTGTTCGGGATTGGCCTGCTGGGCGAATATGTCGGGCGGATTTATCAGCAGGTGCGCGAGCGTCCGCGCTTCACCATCCAGGCTATTCTGGAGCAGCGTGAAGAAAATTGACATGGCCGTTACCTTCTCTTCCAATGCCAATCATTTTTTTGGAATCCAGCAAAGGCTCTTCTCCATGCCGCTGTTTAACCTTACTCAAACGCTGTTGATACCCTTGGTTTTGCTAATGGCGCTGGCTACAGGCAGCGTCCGGGCCGACATTTTTGCAAAGGGCGACCTGCTCATGGTGCAAGCAGCGCCTGGCGTCATTCATTTCGATTCCGACCCCGAACATGCCAAGTATTCGTGGCTGGTCGGTTTGGAATGGCAGGCGCCTTCGCGCTGGCTGGCGGGGGCGTCCTATTTCAACAACAGCTTCAACCAGAAATGCCAGTACCTCTACTTTGGCAAATCCTGGCCGCTGGAATCGATCGACGAAAACCTTTACTTCAAGCTGACCGGCGGCGTCCTGTTCGGTTACAAGGAGCCTTACGAAGACAAAATTCCATTGAACAACAATGGTATTGCGCCAGGCGCTGTGCCGGGCATCGGCTATAAGTACGGTGATTTCAACGTTCAACTCAATCTGCTGGGCGGCGCCGGACTGATGTTTACCTTTGGCTATAATATATTGAAATTTTAGATTTTTTGTTGATTCGGGGTTTGAGTGTCAAACAAGGCCAGCGTGGCTTCGATGCGTTCCGCGTGATGTCCGGAATTTGGAGGCGTTCGGCGGCGGTCGGCCACCCGTTCCTCGCGGGTTTCTCGGGCAATGACTTCGTATAGCACCGCCTGTTTGTCGTCGCCGCGCCGCAGGATGCGGCCTAAACGCTGGATAAATTCCCGCGCGGAAGCGCTCCCCGATAAGATCACGCCAATGGAAGCGTCTGGAACATCCACACCTTCGTTAAGCACGTTGCTGGTCACGATGGCGGTATAGGCGCTGGATTTGAAGCGCTCCAGAATATCCTGGCGCTCTTTCACCATCGTCTGATGGGTCAGACAGGGAATCAGGAATCGTTGGGCAATCTCGTAGGCGGTGGCGTTGTCCTCGGTGAAAATCACTGTCTTGGCGCCGGGATGGTTGGCGAGAATCATGCCCAGCGCACGGAGTTTCGCGGGGGTAGCGTGAGCGATGCGCCGCGCCTCACGATGAGCGCGCATGGCGCGACGGCCCTCGACGCTGCGCGCCGAGAGCATGATAAAGTGGTTCCAACCCTCCAAAGAATTTAATGACAGCCGGTTGGCTTGCAGAAAGGTATTGCGGTCTTCCAACGCCTGTTGATAAGCAGCGCGCTCGGCAGGTGAGAGATCGACATGCACCGACCGGATTTGAAATGCAGCCAACACGTCGCCGGCCAATTGTTCCGGGTGCCGGCGGTAAACGATCGGGCCGATCAACTCCAGTAAATCGGCATCGCGGCCATCGCTGCGTTCGGGCGTGGCCGTCAAGCCCAGCCGGTAGGGGGCCAGCGAGAATTCGGCGATGCTGCGGTAGAACTCGGAGGGCAGGTGATGCGCCTCGTCGAAGATCAACAGGCCAAAACGGTCGCCCAGCCGGTCGATGTGGCGGGCCGCGGAATCGTAGGTAGCGATGGTCAGCGGTTGTGGTTCGTGATAGCCGCCGCCGATCAAACCGATCTCCTGGTCGGGGAATGCCGCCCGTAGTAAGGCATACCATTGATGCATCAAATCCAGGGTGGGAACCATGATCAAACCATCGCGCCGGGTCCAGCTCAACGCCAACAGCCCAACCAGCGTTTTGCCGGCGCCGGTGGGCAACACAATCACACCGCGCCCTTTCGCCGCTTGCCAGGCGGTCAATGCCTCCCGCTGATGGGGATAGGGATTCATCTCCAGAGTGCAAATCAGTTCCCGGCGCTGGTAACGCGGCGCTTTATTCCGCGCTAGCTCGCCTTTGAGCGGCCCGATGATCGCGTTGTAGGAATGGGCTGGAGCGCGATAAGCCTCGACGCGGGGGTCGTATTGAAACCAGGTTTCCAGGCCGGGCGGTAACTCGGCTACGCCTTCCAGTAGCAGGGTGCCCCGGTCGAAGCGTAATTGGCGTTCAGTATCGCTATCTCCCGTGCGGTAGATGCCTGGGGAGTCGTGGGTCCGGTTTTTCATTGTCCTGGTTGCGGTGGCGGTTGACCGCCTGTGACTCAATCCGTATTGCAAACAAAGAATCGTGAATTTCTATTGAGTATACCGTTCCTCAGCCGATTCTGAACCAGCAATTCCCGGCTCATAAAAAAACCCCGCTGGAGCGGGGTTTTTTGATCCTGGGCTGCGAGAGGCCAGACGCTTACATCATGTCGCCCATGCCGCCCATGCCGCCCATGCCGCCCATGCCGCCCATGCCGCCACCCATGCCGCCGCCGGACTCCTTCTTCGGCAGTTCGGCGATCATCGCCTCAGTGGTGATCAGCAGCGCCGCTACGGAAGCTGCATTCTGCAATGCGGAGCGGGTGACTTTGGTGGGGTCGAGGATACCCATTTCAACCATGTCGCCATACTCACCCGTCGCGGCGTTATAGCCATAGTTACCAGAATTTTGCAGAACCTTGTCCATAACGACCGAAGGCTCGTCTCCCGCATTGGCGACGATCTGACGCGCAGGTTCTTCCATGGCGCGCAGCGCAATCGATACGCCTACATCCTGATCGGAATTGTCACCTTTCAGGCCCTTGATTGTCTGCAAGGCGCGAACCAGCGCGACGCCGCCACCGGCGACTACGCCTTCTTCAACCGCCGCGCGCGTTGCGTGCAGCGCATCTTCAACGCGGGCTTTCTTTTCCT
>JAGRHQ010000125.1 GCA_020444905.1 Candidatus Competibacteraceae bacterium | reverse complement strand
GGCGTCGGCGACGATGGGCAGGAAATAGTCGACAAAATCCTTGTTGCCGGGATGAATGTTGCGGGCGCATTGAATCTCATCGGCGCGCTTGAACGTATTATTGATGCGTTCGACGACGGCAGGCACCGAGTCGACCGGATACAGCGACTGGTCGGGGTACATGGACATATAGGTGTTATTGTCCGCCGCGACCTGCCAGCCCGAAAGGTAGATGGCCTTGACGCCGGCCTTGGCCTGTTGCATGGCCTGTCCGCCGGTCAGCGCGCCCAGGCAGTTAACGTAGGGTTCGTTGTTAATGAGTTGCCACAGCTTCTCGGCTCCTCGTTGTGCGAGGCTGTATTCGACCGGTACATTGCCGCGTAACCGCACGACATCTTCAGCCGTGTAACCGCGCTTGATGCCTTTCCAGCGAGGGTTCTCGGCCCAGTCTTTTTTCAATTCTTCAACGCTTAAAAACGCCATGATTAGTAATCCTCTTTGAGGGTGACGGGGTTGTCAGCAATTTCAACTATTCTAATGTGGCTATGCAGCATTTTACAAGGTGATTACAGCAAATCGACTGGGAAGGGGCATCATAAGCGCTTCAGCAGGATCAACGCCTGGTTCTTACACCCGCTATCGACCATCCAGGCTGTTAATGCCGCCGGATTCTCCAACCTTGCCGGCGCTTACTGTCTTCAGTCGCCAGGCGTGTCGTCAGAAGCGGTTTATTTTCCAGTTTGGAAAACGTATGAGTTCCAGACTGCGTTGAGCATAGTTCGCTGCTAAAATTAGCAGGCCGTAAGCAGCAAATCGCTATCAGTGTGGGTTCTTAGATATTTGCTGCCCATTCCTCGCCATTGGTTGCTACCTGGAACAAACGCCATGCCGGAAAAACCCGACACTCCTCTCGATCTGATCGCTGACATCGGCGGCACCAACGCCCGGTTTGCTCTGGTCGGTGCGAACCGTCAGCCTTATGCTGAACACACCTTATCTTGTGCCGAATTTCCGGGGCTGACCGCGGCTGTCGCCCATTATTTGCAAAAAGTCGCTGGGTCGCACCCAAGGCGGGCGGCGGTTGCGGTGGCTACGCCTATTACCGGCGACCGGATTGAATTCACGAATAGTCCCTGGTCGTTTTCAATTGAAGCCGCGCAGCGGGAACTGGGTCTGGAGCAATTACTGATTTTAAATGATTTTACGGCCCTGGCCTTATCGCTGCCGTTGCTGACGCCAGATGAGCGACATGCGGTTGGCGGAGGTGAGCCGGTGGTGGGTGCGCCGATTGCTCTGATTGGCCCTGGCACTGGCTTGGGCGTGTCAGGGTTGGTGTGGTCCGGAGAACGCTGGATTCCCTTGCAGACCGAGGGCGGCCACGTCACATTTTCCTCTGTCGATGAACGAGAGTGGCGAATCAATCGGATTCTGCAACGGCAATTTAGCCATGTTTCGCCCGAGCGGCTGTTGTCAGGACCGGGATTGGTTAATCTCTACCATACCTTGGCGGAACTGGACGGCTGGTCGCCGGAAACGTTAACGCCCGCCGATATTACCAGCCGCGCGCTGGCGGGAACCTGCCCGCATTGTCGTGAAGTGGTGGAACTGTTCTGCGGGGCGTTGGGCACGGCGGCGGGCAATCTGGCGATTACGCTGGGCGCGCGGGGCGGCGTTTATATTGGCGGCGGCATCGCGCCGCGTCTGGGAGATTTTTTTAACCAATCGGCGTTCCGGCGGCGCTTCGAGGAGCGCGGGCGGTTTAGCAGCTATCTGGCGGCGATTCCCACTTGGGTGATTACCGCCGCCAATCCAGCCCTGCGTGGCGTGGCGGCGGCGCTGGATTAAGGATCAAACCGTTGAATATTCATCGGTATATAAGGTGTTAACCTTGGCGGCCATAATAAAGTCGTTTTCGTGCAACCCGCCGATCTTGTGGGTGTAAAACAGGATATTGGCATATCCCCAGCCGAAGGTAATGTCCGGGTGATGTCCTTCCGCTTCAGCCAGATCGCCAACCCGGTTCACGAAAGCCAGGGCAGCCGCGAAGTTTTTGAAGGCGAAGCGCTGCTCCAACCGGGTTCCGCTTTCCAGTAATCGCCAGTCGGGCGCCTGTGGTAATAACGCCTCTGCTTCACTCAAGGCAAGTGGGGGAATACCGCCTTGGCAGGGTGTGCACGTTTTTTGGGACCATTCCATCAGACACCTCCAATGACGTGTTAAAAAACCATGAACTGTGGTTTTTTGGAACGCTAATGCGGGGAAAAATCCGCCTGCATTCGGCTGTTCGCTTATACTAACCGTTCAAGTATTGACCCAAACTGGAGAATTTGCATGCGATACGCCCTGCTTGTTGCATTGATCGCGGCCATGGCGACGAGCTTTGCCTCTGCGCAGCCGCCAGGCGCCGCTGAAGAACACGAAGATAATGCGGAAATTGCAGTGGATGCGGAAGTCATAGCCAGCCGCGCCGCGGCTCATAAGTTTGGTAAGACGCTGAAAGAGGCGCTTCAGCAGGCCATTAAGGCCGGGGGACCGGCGAATGGCATCACGGTTTGCCATGATCAGGCCGACCAGATCGCTGCCCGCTTGTCCGAAGAACTGGAGATGCTGGTAGGGCGCACTAGCCTCAAGGTGCGTAATCCCAATCATACGCCAGACGCTTGGGAAACGGCGGTGCTCAAGCAGTTCGAGGCGCGTAAAGTCCAGGGTGAGTCGGTTGACCGACTGGAATTCTTTGCGGTGATCGACGACGATCAAGGTCAGCAAACCTTCCGTTATATGAAGGCTATTCCCACCGCTGGCCTGTGTCTCAATTGCCACGGCGAAAAGATTGCTCCCGAAGTCGATGCTGAGCTCAAGAAACTATATCCTTATGATCAGGCACGTGGTTTCAGTGAAGGCGATCTGCGCGGGGCGTTTACCATTGCCAAGCCGTTGCCACAGAAGGAGACGCCATGATGAATAATCATTTGGAATGGAGTCCGCGCTTGACAGTGGCTACGATCATTGAACGCGATGGCCGGTTTCTGCTGGTAGAGGAGTATGCGGATGGCGATGATCTGGTCTATAACCAGCCTGCCGGTCATTTGGATGAGCATGAAACGCTGGCGGCGGCGGCGATCCGGGAAACCCTGGAGGAAACCGCTTGGGAGGTTCAAGTGGATGCTATTGTTGGAATCTACTACTGGACCCATCCCAAGGGACATACTTTCGTTCGCACCTGTTTCTCAGGCGTTGCTTTGCACCATCACACCGACCAACCACTTGATCACGGGATTCAGCGGGCGATCTGGCTGACCCGAGAGGAAATGGTTGCTCTAGGACCCAGATTGCGCAGCCCGATGGTGCTGCGTTGTATCGATGACTATCTGGCGGGTCACCGTTATCCCCTGGATTTATTTCATTATCTTTAATCCGCATTTCGCAATGCCAAGCCATCGCCGGGCTTGGTGGATCCGCCAGTATGTTGAACTCATGACGCCCGTAACGCATTCAACGACATCCCATAAAGAAAATCATCTGCTCCGCGCTAAGCGACGCATGGAGAAACTGAATCGTCAACGCTTGCGTCTCTTACCGCGCGCACTGGCGCTAGGAATCCTGTCGGGATTGATGGCCGTGGCTTTTGCGACGGTCCTGGAAACCGGCGAAGCATCACGGATGGAGTTTCTTGAGTTTGCGCGGCAATTTGGCGACTATGGCGGCATGGCATTGTCCATTCTCTTCTCGATCATCGCGATCAGCGTGGCCGCCTGGCTGGTGCGATTTTTCGCGCCGGCTGCTGCTGGCAGCGGTATTCCCCATTTGAAGGGCGTGTTGCTGGGTTACCGATCGATGGTCTGGCATCGTATTTTGTGGGTAAAGTTCCTCAGCGGCGTGATTGGCGTAACGGGCGGCCTGACTCTTGGCCGCGAGGGACCGACGGTGCAAATGGGTGGGGCATTGGGTCAGGCGTTCGGTAGCCGTTCGCACAGCGATGCCCTGGAGCAACGCATCCTCATTGCTGCGGGTGCCGGCGCCGGACTGTCGGCGATCTTCAATGCGCCCTTGGCCGGCGTGGTCTTCGTCCTTGAGGAACTCCAGGGAAATTTTGCTTCACCAGTGTTCTTTGCCACACTGATCGCCTCGATGACCGCGGATGTGTTGTCCCGTTGGTTGATGGGGCAAAACCCGGTGTTTCATGTCACGGTCACTGCTATTCCCGATCTCGCCAGCTTGCCGCTATTCCTGGCGCTGGGCATCCTGGCCGGGGTGCTTGGCGTTCTTTTCAACCGCGCCCTGCTGGCGACACAGCGGTTGGGCGATGTCCAGAGTCGCTGGAAACTGGCGAGTAAATGGGTTGCATGGGGTGTGATTATCGGTTTAATGGGCTGGTGGGCGCCCGAAGTTTGTGGTGGCGGTCATCTGATCGTAGAGCGAATTCTGGGTGGGCATGAATACATTAATCCCTGGACGCTGGCCCTGTTGTTCGGGTTGCGGTTCGTATTGACCATGGGCAGTTACGGTACCGGCGTCGCGGGGGGGATTTTCGCACCCTTGCTGGTACTAGGCGCGCTGCTCGGTCTGGGCATTGGAGAACTGGGGCGCGAGTGGTTCCCGCTGGTTGCGCCGGAACCGCTGACCGTCGCGGTCGCGGGTATGGCCGCTTATTTCACGGCCATCGTGCGCGCGCCGCTGACCGGCATTGTGCTGATCGTCGAGATGACGGGTAACTACTCGCTGATCCTGCCTCTGTTTACCGCCTGCTTCTCGGCTTACGTGATCGCCGAGTGGTGGCCGGATGTGCCGATTTATGAGGCGTTGCTGGAGCGCGATCTTGAAAAGGATACGCGCTGACTGGTCAGTACAACACTTCCGCCTTGGTAATATCCTCGCTGCGCAGCGACAGGGTTGCGGTGCCGCCGGATTTGCGGATGGTAATTCTAACGATACCCGCCTCGGTAAGCGTTCCCAGCTTACCGAGATAGTTCGCGCCGGTGCTGGTCTCCAGCCTGGCGATTTTGCCGACGTGCTGGTTTAGTTGACTGACCGGCGTGGCGTGAAAGGATTTCTTGATAACAACCGGTTTTGGCGCGGTGGGTGCGGCGGATACCTCGGGTTCTTCAGCACGGGGCGTCCGTTGTCGGCCTATTCCTAGCGCCTGGGTGATCTGGGCGGTATTCCACTCCGCACTCAGATCAGTCACCGCCTGATCATTGACCTTCACCGTCAAACCCATCAGTTTGATGACATCTTCGGCTTTGTAGAACTGCAACTCAGCCGGATCGATCGGTGCGGGAGGGTGGGCGGCAATGGTGAGCTGCGCTCCCTCCGTCAGGTAACGCCGGTAGGCGGAGATCAATCCCGGTCCCAAGTTAATGCCGTTGGCGCGCAGGCGCTCGACGACCAGCCGCACATGGTCGGCGATGTAGGCATCAACCGATTTACCCGCCTTGCCAGCGCAGTAGTTATTCCGATGAGTGTTGTAGCCATCGTCTTGAAGAACGATATTCAGGCTGGCGATTTTGGGCGTCAGTGACGCGGCCAACTGCAAAATGGACGTGGACGACGTGTTCAGGGCGAAACCGATGTCGAGATACAGGTTGGCCCAGCCCATGGCATTGTTGCGGATCTGTAAATTGATGCGGTTCTCGGCGGCGGCAAGCCGGTAGCCCATATCCATATTGCTGCTAAAACGGTCGTAACCCATTTCTTCCCACTGAGCGCCGCCAAAGTGAGTGACCGGGCCGCAACCCAGGGTATCCAGGTCGTTAAACGGCGTTCGTTCCGAGGGAGAGGGTGGTTTGCCGCCGAGAAGGGCGCCATATAACGGCAGTTCCAGCTGACGGATCGACAGGGACAATGCTTCTGGAAGTTCTCCCTGGCTTAACTGACGGCGCACATTCAACAGCGCCAGGATGTTCGGCGCTTTGAGGCGGATAGCGCCGATGGCAATCACATCATCGACCAGGTTGGGGATAATCCTGATTTGCTTGACGCCGACCGAACCCATTGGTGAAACGCTGACACTATCATAATTAATTTCGGCGAGGGGTTCGGCGGCTACGATCAGTTGCTTAGCCTGTTGCTGGGTGCTGTACCACAGATAACCCCAGATGCCACCGGCCATCAATACCAGGACGGTAGTGATAGTTGCCAGAATGATCATGAACTTGCGCATGATGAGCGCCTCTTTGCGATAGAGTTTCAAGTTTCAAGTTTCAAGTTTAAGAGAAAAAACAAAATATCGGCATTAAATGATGGCCTGTTCAACGAAACAACCCTCTTTGCGCGCCCCGGTCAACTGGGAGCGCCGTCGAGCCGCACACTGGGCTTGATGGCGATGCCCCCGCGCGGCGCAAAATCGCCGCGCACCTCCAACCAGTGCGGTTGTAATAACGCAAATAAATCAATGGCAATACGGTTGATGCTGTCCTCGCTGAAGGAACCCTGATTGCGAAAACTGAACAGATACAGCTTCAATGACTTCGATTCCACCAGCCAGTCGCGCGGACTGTAGCGAATGGCGATCCGGGCCAAATCGGGTTGACCGGTGACCGGGCAAAGACAGGTAAATTCTGGGCAATCCAGCTCCACCAGATACTCGTGCTGGGGATAGCGGTTGGCGAAGCGCTCCAGGATTTGCGGGGCATACTCGCGCGGATAATCGGTTTGCGATCGGCCTAACAGGGTTAGACCAGCGATATTGGAGTCGGACATGGGCTTATCCAGCAATTGAGAATTGGGCAATACATGAATGGATGGCATACATTAAGCGGGGTTAGCTTATCAGGATGCGGGACGACGATAGAAGTCGCACTGATTTAGGCGGCGTTCGATTTCATCCTTGATTACGTTATAAGCCGCGCTATCGCGCCGTTCAAAGCGCCGGCGAAATTCCGGGTCCTGTAACCCTTCAGGCAGGGCGGTAATGGACGGCATGATGGCGGATTCGACATCGAGTAACGCAACACGCCGCTGAACATCCTGGGCCGACGTTGCTGATGCGATCGCTTGTTCCGCAAATCGCACGCCCGCGCGATCAGCGCTCAGATCGGCAAAACTGAAGCCGGAGCCGCCTTGCGAGTCCTGGACTTCCTTGAATACGCCGATGACATTGGCGATGTGACTATCGGCTACGCCGGTCAGGGCGGCGGAAATGGCGAAATGTTGAGCCAGGTCGCGGCGTTCCGTCAGAGTCGGATGAATAGAAGTCGGCGCATAGTATTTCTCACCCAACAGGCGTGATGGATCCTTGCCAGACAGATAAAGCGCCAGTGTGAGCTGTACGCTTGCGTTCAAATAGCGGCCTAGCGGATTGTTTGGCAAAGGTAGAGTCGCTTGAATCTCTGCATGATCTGGGATGAACCGGGTACGCGCCTCGACCTGGGCAGCGCCTGGCCAGCGTGACAGCGTCTGGTCGACCAGCAGGCTGGCGTCGCGTTCGGTCAAGGTCAATCGGCGGGTTTCGCCATCCTTAAGTTGACGCGGATCGAGATCGCGCAACAAGCGCCTGACCTTCTCGACATCCTCTACCGCAAGTTGATCGCTCGCGCTAACCCGTGGAGTATCTTCGACCATGAGCCAAAGCAGCGCCGGCAGGCCAACCACGATGCTTAGTAGGAGCGCGTAAAACAGGAATTTGAAAAATCTGAACAAGAAACGCATGAGCTGGATAATCCAGAGTGAGAATCGGTATGAAAACGCCCTGCGCCTCATCGGAGCGGGAGTAGGAGCAAAGGCGCTGCGCCAAAAAACGGTGTTGGTGACGTTCCGGTTCCCGCATTGCTATTCTAATCTGATATGGCTCCGCTTGGCGACCAACGAGGCATTTGTGCACTTCCTTGAATATATTACAATTAGGAAGCGATGATATGAATTGGAAAACAGCCTATCGATCGTTTTACTATGAAAACGCGCCCGAACCCGAGGATTTGATCCTGAATCCGGTGGAAACAGCGATGCTGTCTATCGATGTGCAAAACACCTATGCGCAAATTTCCGATAACCCGGTGGAAGCAGCGCGTTGGGAACCCTTCCGGCAACGGATGCGCGAGATCGTTATTCCCACCACCCGCGTGCTTCAAGATGCGTTTCGCGCCAAAGGCATCGATGTTATCCACGCCCGCATTGCCTGCCTTTTGGCAGATGGCCGCGATCGCTCGCTGAGCCAGAAAAAGCCGGGCTGGAACAACCTGCTCTTGCCCAAGGAGAGTCAGGAAAGCCAATTGATCGATGAACTCGCGCCAAGACCAGGTGAAATCGTGGTCACCAAAACTACGGACAGCGCGTTAACCGGCACCAACCTACGGCTGATTCTCTCCAACATGGGCATTCGCAACGTGGTTATGACCGGCATTTTTACCGATCAATGCGTCTCATCCACCGTGCGCAGCCTGGCCGATGAAAGCTTTAACGTGATCGTCGTAGAGGATTGTTGCGCAGCCGGAACCGATGAGTTGCATCAGCGGGAACTAGAAATTATTAATATGATTTACTGCCATGTCGTTTCCAGCCAGGAACTTCGGCGGATCATGGCGCTCTGACTGAGCCGCCCTGCCAGACTGCGTTATCGCAGGAGAATTCGAGACGGTGGGCCGAACAGAAAGTCGAAGACCCGCTCTCCCAACCCACCGCGCTTCATGCTGGCGGCAAACGAATGCGCGGCGTGCGGTAAGACTTGGTAATGATAAAGCGTGTTCAATCCTCGTTGCCGGGCAGCGGCGCGCATCGCATCGATCCAGCGATCCCCGCGCTCCACCCGGGTCAATCCCTGTTGTGCATCCACCTTTCCGGTCTGCCGCAGCTCAGGCCGATCTTGACCGCGTCGAATATCATGCTCGCCGACGAAAACCGCCATTGGGATACGTAAGAACTGCTTTGGCCGGAGACGTATCGCCATTCGGCGGTTGAGCTTCAGACCTTGCGGGAAGCGGAGCTTGGGATCGGGAAAGGTATACCAGCCGGCTGCACCGATAGCAACCGCCTCCACCTGGTCGGGATGAGCCATCGCGTAGCGGTGGACAAACTGGCCGCCACCCGAGTAACCAAACAGGTAAACACGGCGGCCAGTGACGCCAATTTGTTGCCTCACCTCGGTCAAAATCATTTGTAGCGCTTCGTCGGAACGCTGGCCTTGCCCGGTCAGACCCAACCGCTGGTAGTCGGCGAAGCGATCGGCAGTGAATAACGGCGCGACCAGCACGACCCTATATTGGCGGGCCAATCGTCGAAAGCGCCGCGCCTGTTCTTCAGCATTGCGGGACACACCATGAACGGTAACCAGTATGGGCGCATCAGAGCGAATTCCCTGCGGAACATACAGATAGTAAGTCTGTGTTGGATCGGTCTTCAGCTTGCATTGGACGATGCCGCGCGTGGACGGCAAGGTTGAAGGCGGAGAGGCCGTCTGCAAAGCAACCGGAGCGGAAGCGACTACGGTCATTTCCATAACTACCGACGCCGGAGGCGCATCATACGACATCAACCACATCCTCTTACCCCGCTACGGCTTGTAGTCGGGTTTCTGTCGCGAATAAGCGGCAGGTCGGGCCGTCGCTGTTGAGCAATCGCAGCGGCGGACCTGCTTCAATCAGGCGTCCATCCGCCAAATGCCAGATTTCATCAGCATGAAACAGCCGTTCGCGACGATGGGTCACCATCAACACCGTACCCTGATACTGCGCCAGCACCTGATCCAGCACCGCGCTGAAATCCGCGTCCAGATGGGCGTCAGGCTCATCAAGCAGCAGCAGGCTCGGAGCGCCGAGCAACGCCCGCGCCAAGGCAATGCGCTGTCGTTGGCCGAGCGAGAGGTTCACACCGCGCTCCTGCAACAGGGTCCGTTCGCCCGCTGGCAAGGTTTGCAGCCACTTATCCACGCCACACAGGGCGCAAACTCGCGCCACCTCGTCATCTGGCGCATTCCGCCAACGGTAACGCAGATTGCGGGCAATGCTGCCTTTCAACAATGGGAGTTCGTCGCTGACCATGCCGATAGCCCGCCGGATCGAAGTCAGGGTGCAGTCCGCCAGGTTCTGCCCGTCTACGCGCACTGCTCCACGATCCGGATCAAACAGCCGGGCGGCCAGCGCCAGCAAAGTGGATTTGCCCGCGCCATTGGGACCGATGATAGCGATCACCTGCCCAGGTCCGGCGCTCGCACTCAACGCCTCCAGTACGCCCTCCACACTGACTTGATCGAACGCCAGCCAGCCTTTGACTGGAACCAATGCCTGTGCGCCGGGCTTTTCCGTCGCCAGACTAGGCAATTCCATGAATTGTCGAATTTTTTCCAGCGCCACTTGATAACCATGCCAGTATTCGTGAGCGCGGCCCAGGTCGCGCAGGCCCGGCAACAGCAGGTGGACAATGGCCATAGCGCCGATCACCGTCCCCGGTGTTGTCAGACCATGCGCGGTTTCGATCACACCGACCATTAACACCATCAGCGTTGCCAAGGCGGTGGTCGCTTCGGTGATCGCTCGCAACCGACCGCTGATGGCGGCCCGCGCCAGCATGGCGTCACGCAGACGCTGACCTTGTCGGGACAGTCGCTGTCGTTCACCTTTGGTTCGATTACACACCTGCACTACGGGGAGAGCGGTGATCTGCTCATGAATCTGACTGGCTAATCGCGACTGGCGGCGTCGGCTTTCCTGTACCGCTC
>JAGRHQ010000124.1 GCA_020444905.1 Candidatus Competibacteraceae bacterium | reverse complement strand
CAAGGTCAATCGTCGACCAGAACCGGCGGATGACTCCGCGCTGGTTGAAGAGCGTAAACAGCCAGAGGAAGAACAGCCGCCAGAACCGCCCGCTACTGGGCTTTAACATGACTTCTTTACCCAACCCGAGTAATCCATTCCATGGCTGAAAAAATCATTGGCATCGACCTGGGCACTACCAACTCCGAAGTCGCCGTGGTGGAAAACGGTCGCGTTACGGTTGTCGACATTATGCCCGGTCACCCGATTCTGCCCTCTTTCGTGGGTCTGGCTGACGACAGCTCTATCCTGGTGGGCGAACCGGCCAAAAACCAGTACGTGCTGTACCCGGAACGCACCATTAAGTCGATCAAGCGACGGATGGGCAGTGCTGACCAAGTGGAGTTGGGCGATGCGCGCTACAGCCCTCAGGAAATCTCCGCCATCATTCTGCGGCAGTTGAAATCAGTCGCTGAGAAACATCTTGGCGAGCCGGTGCATAAAGCGGTGATTACCGTTCCCGCCTACTTCTCCGATGCACAACGCCAGGCGACCCGCGAAGCGGGCGAAATCGCCGGGCTGGAAGTGATGCGGATCATCAACGAACCGACCGCTGCCGCCCTCTCCTATGAAGCCAACCACCAGGATCACAAAAAGGTGCTGGTCTATGACCTCGGCGGCGGCACTTTCGATGTCTCGGTGGTTAGCATTGAGGACAATGTGGTCGAGGTGTTAGCTAGTCATGGCAATAACCAATTGGGCGGCGACGATTTCGACGCTAAGATCGTGACCCATCTGGTGGATCATCTGAAAAATCACGGCGCGGATCCGACGACTTCGCGCAAGGCCATGGCCCGCATTACCCGGGCGGCGGAAAACGCCAAAATCGCCTTGTCCGATCAACCTTACGTCCGAATCGAAGAGGAGTACCTGTTGGACAAGGGCGGCATGCCGGTCAACCTGTCCACGGAACTGGCGCGTTATGACTACGAGGCGATGATCGCCGGCTACATCGACGAGACCCTGGAAGCGGTGCATATCGCGCTCAAGGGCGCTAATCTCACCGTGTCCGATATTGACGAAGTGTTGCTGGTCGGCGGCGCGACCCGCACCCCGGTCATCACCGAACGGCTGGAGGCGGATCTGAATCTCACGGTGCGCGCCGAGGTCAACCCGGACTTGTGCGTGGCGACCGGCGCAGCGATTCAGGCTGGAATGCTGGCCGGCGAAGACGTTTCGGCGGTGCTAGTGGACATTACCCCTTATACCTTTGGCACCAGCGCCCTAGGCGAACGGGATGGCGCTTTCTACCCGTACCAATACGTGCCGATTATCCATAAGAATACCCCGATCCCAGTCACCAAGAGCGATGTGTTTTATACCGTGGTCGACCACCAGGAACAGGTGAAAGTGGATGTTTACCAAGGCGAGGATCCCGATGCATTGAATAACATCCCACTCGGTGAGTTCATGGTGGAAAATCTGAGCAAAGCGCCGGCGAATAACCCGATCGTTATTCAATTCGCGCTCGATCTGAATGGCATCATGAACGTGACCGCCCGGGAAAAGAACACCGGATTGGAGAAATCGATCCGCATTGATAACGTGCTAACCCGTTACGAGGAAGGCGAGTTGCAAACGGCGCGGCAACGAATCAGTCGACTGTTCGGCGGCGAGGAGCAGATTGCGGGCAAAACGGAGGACGTCAGCGAGCATCAGCGCATGGTGCAAGCGCGGGCGCTGGTGGAAAAGGCGGAGCGGTTGCTGGATAAAGCCGCCGAGGATGATCGTGAGGAAATAATCAACCTGATTGAAGCGATCAAGGACGCCCTGAGCAGCAATAATCTCGACGCGTTGAAGGAACCGACTTCGGCGCTGTCCGAGATTCTGTTCTATCTGGAGTCCTAGCATTATGGAGCGTTGCCCGGTCTGTCGCGCTCGGTTCAAGGAGGAACCGGTTTGCTACCGTTGTGGCGCTGATTTGGAGCCGTTGCTGGCGATTGAAACCGAAGCCGCCGGTCTGGAAAAACAGGCGGTGACTTTGTTGGGCGCCGGTCAATGGCTTGAAGCTCGCCGGATGGCCGAGCAGGCGCTGGCGCTGCAATACAGTCCTCTGGCGGCGGCAGCGCGGAACTTTGCCCGTCGCGAGTTAATCGCTAGTGAGACGCAGCGATTGGAGCGGCTTTTGCGATGAACTGACTCCCCGCAAATTTTCTCCTTTTCTCCCAAGGGACAACGGAGGATTCAGCAACTAAAAGACCCCCACACAATCTTTCCACAACTGTCCGATGTCCGTCTGTTTGCAAGAAAGGCCGTCGTTTAGCCAACACTTGCAGCGGATACATGGCGATTTACGCTGGCGTAGATTAACCTTATGGTAAGTAGTGGATACTCTGCTGATTCGACCATAAAGCCAACCACCCATAAGAGCTGTTGCCATGGAAATCTTTGTTTATCATACCCCCGACCAAGTCCCCGATTTGAGCAAAAAAGCCCGCAAGGGTGGCCTCCAGCTCGATATGCCAGCCTGTGCGATCGTCATTGACGTGCTGCGCGCCACGACCACCATGGCTACAGCGCTGGAATCAGGCGCAGAAGCGATTCAGGTCTTTGATGACATTGATGAACTGTTCCGGGTTAGCAAGCACTGGCCGGCTGGACAGCGCCTGTTGGCGGGGGAGCGCGGCGGTGAAAAGCTGGAAGATTTTGACTTGGGCAACTCGCCGGCTGAATGTACGCCGGAACGGGTCGGCGGCAAGCGATTATTCATGAGCACCACCAATGGGACTCGCGCCCTGGAGCGTGTGCAGCAAGTCCCGATTCTCCTGACGGCATCGCTGACGAACCGAGCGGCGGTGGTGCGCTATTTACTGGAACATCAGCCGCACACCGTGTGGATTGTCGCCGCCGGCTGGCGCGGTGGATTTTCTCTGGAAGATACAATCTGCGCAGGAGCTATCGCCTGTGCGCTCAGCGTCGAACGCGACAGCGACTGCGCGGGGGATGACGAATCCATTGCCGCCATGGCGCTGTTCGAGCAGTGGGAGGATCGCCTGCCGAAACTATTGCGCTACGCGCACCACGGGCGCGGCTTGGCCGCGCTGGGCTGTGGCGATGATCTGGATTATTGCGCCCAGATCGATAGCGTCGATGTCGTGCCGGTACAGGTCGAGCCGGGAGTGTTGAAGGCGGCGATGTTGGACGTTTGAGGGATTTTTTGACCCGCAATCTTTTCCTAATCCAATCCTAGCAACCGCTCCTCTTCCCTCGCCGCCTGCTCCTGTTGCTGTAAGGCCCACATTTGCGCATATACCCCATCCTGTTGCAGCAACTCCCGGTGCGTACCCTGTTCCCGCACCTGGCCATGCTCCAAAACCAGAATCTGATCTGCATCGACAATAGTCGACAGCCGGTGCGCAATCACCAACGTGGTGTGATCAGTCGCCACCGTGCGTAACGCCTGCAAAATAGCCTGCTCGGACTTGCTATCGAGCGCCGAAGTAGCTTCGTCGAAAATCAGAATGCGTGGCCGTTTCAGGATCGCCCGGGCAATCGCCACTCGCTGTTTCTCACCCCCCGATAACTTTAAACCCCGTTCTCCCACCACCGTATCGTAACCCGCCGGCAGCGCGGCGATGAACGCATGTAAGTGCGCCATGCGAGCAGCGGCGGCAATTTCTTCGCGGCTGGCATCGGGTCGAGCATAGGCCAGGTTGTAGTACAAAGTGTCGTTGAACAGCACGGTATCCTGTGGAACGATACCGATGACGGCCCGCAAACTTTGCTGTGTCACTGCGCTAATATCCTGGCCGTCTATGAGGATACGTCCGTCAGTCACATCGTAAAACCGGAACAGCAACCGCGCCAAGGTTGATTTCCCCGCCCCACTAGCCCCGACCACCGCCAGTTTGCGGCCCGGCGGCACAGTAAAGCTAACGTCGAACAGAGTTTGCCGGTCGGGCTGATAACCGAAACTCACCTTCTCAAAACGCAGTTCGCCCTGCGTGACTTGCAATTCGCGGGCGTTGGGGGCATCGCGGATTTCTGGAGCGCGTTCAAACAAACGGATCAGATCGTCCATATCCGCCAGTGCATATTTAATCTGCCGATAGACGATGCCGAGAAAATTTAGCGGGATAAACAATTGCAGCAATAAAGCGTTGACCAATACCAGATCGCCTAGCGTCAACTGTCCGTCGGCTACCTGGCTGGCGGCGACGAACAGAATCAACGTCACCCCGACCGCAATGATCGCGCCCTGCCCGAAGTTCAACGCTGACATCGAAGTCTGGCTCAAGACTGCGCTATTCTCCCAATCGGCAAGCGTCGCATCGCAGCGGCGTAATTCCCAGTCTTCATTGCCAAAATATTTGACCGTTTCGTAATTGATCAGGCTATCGAGGGCTTCATTATTAGCCTGCGATTCCAGGCGGTTCATCAAATGGCGGTGCTCCATGCGCCAGTTGGTGATCGCCAGAGTGAACATTACATAAAAAGCAACGCTGCCAAATACGATTAGGGTGAACACCGGTGGATAACGGCCCAGCAACAGCGCCGCCGCCAGCAGAAATTCCACCAGCACCGGCAGGATGCTGAAAGCCAAGTAATTCAGCAGGGTGCTTAAACTGCGCGCGCCCCGTTCCAGATCGCGGCTAATCGCGCCCGTTTTGCGCTCCAAGTGGAAGCGCAGCGACAGATCATGCAAATGAGCCAAAGTGCGCACAGTCAAGCGGCGCATGGCCCGATAGCGCACCCGGGCGAACAGTACATCGCGTAACTCGCTGAACAGTGCGTTGCCTAGTTTCAATACCCCATAAGCCAGCAACAAGGTAGCTGGCAGGGTCATCGCAGCCTGTTGCGCGGCGTCCAGGTGATCGACAATCTGTTTGAGCACCAAAGGCACCCCGATATTGGCGACCTTGGCCAGCGCCAGACAGCCCAGGGCGAGCAGCACCCGATCCCGGTATTCCCGAAGATAGGGGAGTAACGCCCGGAGATTAGCCCCGTCGCGGCGTTCATGATGGGGTTTTTCGGTATAACGGAGATCGGGACGCATAGCGGTGCCGTTGGATTAAAAAGATAAAGGGCCACCCGCCAGGGATGGCCCTTTATCCGAACAATATCAGCGACTTGCCGGGATTACTTGGCTTCTGCCGGGGCCGGAGCTGGAGGCGCTTCTGCGGGCGCTGTTTCAACTTTGATGCCGGATTCGCCTAACATATAAACAATTGAATCATGAAGATTGGCTTCGGTCAGCGAAGGATCGCCACCCTTGGCCGGCATGGCGCGGATACCGTTAACCGCATGGTTCACCAACGTGTCTATACCCTGTGCAAAACGCGGTTCCCAGGCGGCCTTATCGCCAGTCTTCGGCGCGCCCAGCGTACCTGCGGCATGGCAGGCCGCACAGACTTTGTTATACACTTCCTTTCCAGACAATTTCACGACAGCTGCCGGCTTGGGCGTTTCAAAGGAAACCTGGCTGACCGGTTTGATACGTTCAAGAATGGCCGCCTGTTTCCGCGAGCCATCATCAGGCGGGACGTTATCAATGACGCCAATGAGAGAAGCGCCCATGAACAGAACGGCTGCTAGCAATACTAATGCCGAGATTAAAGTGACGGTCGTGGTCACAACGGAATTATCGACTTGCGGGTTCACACTCATACCTCACTGAACGCATTTGTAACCTGCACATCCCCGAATGCGTCGCAACAGACTCGATATCGATGGCTCCCCGTCGCCGGGCGCCAGTCCTTGCGTAAGCACTTTGGGTAGGAAGGTTTTGATTTGGGCTTGTTATCTTGTAGTTTGGGCAAGGCCAGACCTGCCAATGATAACGTCATTTGGCTTGATCTGGAAATCGGGTAATCAATAGGATTTTGTTGGATACCGCCGGTATCGCTGGATAAAAATTATGGTCAAACCACTGGACGAAAACCGGTCATCACAGGTATTCTTAATCCCTTATTTCCAACGCGCCCGTAGCTCAGTTGGATAGAGCGTCGGCCTCCGGAGCCGAAGGTCATGAGTTCGAGTCTCGTCGGGCGCGCCAAGTTTTTCAGTGGATTGTAAAGATTTATTCAGTCCGTTATCACGATAGGGAGTTTTGCCAATGAGAATGTCTGGACTCTTGGCGATCGGTTTTTTGGCTGCTATCTCGCTGGGTTGCACAACCAGCTATATGGCAGATGATCAGAAATTCACAGAACCCAATATGACAGCGGAGCTGGATGTCGGCGAATCAGCCGAAGCCATTCTCTTGAAATATGGAAAACCCATCTATAAAAAAGGGCGTCTGGATTCCGAAGGGCGGAAAATTGAATACTGGTTTTACCCGAGCGCGGTGCTGTCTTTCAAGGATGGTAGCCTGGATTCCTTCAAGCCCAAGTAGTTTTCTTCCCTCTGCGCCGATGTCAACGGCTGCAACGATAGCGGATTTCACCGGCGTAGTATTCCGGAAAGCCCACCGCTGCTTGCAGCGCTTCAAAATCCAGCACCTCCGGCGATTGACCCTGCTGAATCCGCGCTAACGCTGTGCGCATAGCCTTGATCGACACATTCAGCAAGGTCAACGGATAGACGGCAATCCGGTAGCCCATCGCTTCGAGTTGCGATGGCGGCAAAACCGGCGTCTTGCCAAACTCGATCAGATTGGCCATTTTCGGACCGGGAACCTCGTTGCAATAACGGCGCATTTCCGCCTCGCTTTCCGGCGCCTCCAGGAACGTGATGTCAGCGCCGATCCCGGCAAAAGCGCGGCAACGCTCAATGGCTTCATCCAAATCGTCAGTAGCCCGGGCATCCGTGCGCGCCATGATCAGGATATCGCTGCCTTCATTGCGAGCGTCTACCGCTGCTTGTAAACGCATGAATGCTTCCTCGCGGGCCACCACGGCTTTTCCCTGGGTGTGCCCGCAACGCTTGGGCATGACCTGGTCTTCAAGCATGATGCAGGCGAAGCCGGCTTGCGCATAGCCTTGCACGGTGCGTTTGACGTTGAGCGGATTACCGAAGCCGGTATCGCCGTCGCCGATAATGGGGATGGACACGGCGCTACAGACATTGCGACCCTGACCGACCATTTCTCCATAGGAGATCAAACCCGTATCGGGCAAGCCAAGACGCGCGGCGGAAACGGCGAAACCGCTCATGAACGCCAGCGGAAAGCCAGCCTCTTCGATCAGTCTAGCTGAAATGGCATCATGACAACCAGGCATAAGCAGCAGGCCGGGTTGGGCCAGTAGCGCACGTAATCGGTCAGCGGGAGTAGGCATGGCGGTTGCTCCTGGAGTTATCGGGGATATTTAGAGGCTGTACAACCCCCCCTCGTCCGCAGGCTGGGGAGGGGTAGGGGTGAGGGTTTTATACCATTTACCGATAAATTTTGAATCTTTCTTTCTCTTGATGACGTTGGCGTTTTGGTAGTTCATCCGTTTTTCGGGCTAAACTTAATATGAATTTTTATTATTTTTAAATTGTTATCCAACTGGAGGCTGTACGAAAAAGCCCCTTGGAGTAATGGCGGCGATTCAAGGCCGGGGCAGGCCGGTGACATACAACAAACGGGGATCGGGCATGGAGTCGCAGCTTCTTGGGCGAAGTGTAACTATTTACCTCCACTCCGGCTCTCCCTGCCCTGCCAGAGGGAGGGAGTCTTGCTAATTTCTAATCTTATTCAATTAGTTAACGTGATGCCTGACGGTCATAATCCACGGCTTCGCGCAACCCTTCAACCTGGCTCAACAACGCCGCCCGCTCATCGTGCAGGGTTTTATCCTGCGGGTGTTGTGCAATCAGCGCCGAAAGCGACTCCACTGCGTCATACCATTGCCCCGCCCCGGCATAGATTGCAGGCTTTTCCTGTGGTTTGGCCTTTTTGATTTGGGCCTGCAGATCAGCGCTGGCCGGTTCGTAACGAATCGCGCCGCCGGCGATGAGATCGGCCGCGCGTTGTTCGTCGTCGGCAACCAGGGCGATCCGCCATGCGTACTCGATGCCGGGTTTGAGGCTAAGCCGATACTCGGCCAAACGCAGGCTCTGCACACCAGGTTTGCCCAACGGTACGGGGGTTTCCAGAACCGTTTTCCGACCTTCGTTCAAGGTAAACTCCAGCTTGCCGTTCAGCGCGCCTGCGGCATACCATTGAAAAACCGGCTGGGGACGGGTGGTGAATCCGACATGGTCGGGGGCCAGCGGCAACAGAACCGTTTGTTCCTCTGCGCCGCGACTGGCCCCGGTGACCTGCCGGGCAGGCGCTCCATTCAGCGGTGGTTTGTAAACCAGGGTCTTGGCAGTGGCCACTTGTGGTTGCTCCTCCGCCATCCCCGAAATGGGAACGATCCCACCCGCCACAGTGAGCGCCAACATCGGCGCAACCAATAGGACTCTCATCCTGAAACCTTTTTGAATCAGCATCGCCATCGTCTTTCTCCTCAATCATCGTATCGTCAAGCAGATAGGGGCAATTTCCCAATTCTCATCAGGCTGGAGAAGAAGCCACCATCACCCGATTGCGACCCTGCGCCTTGGCTTGATACAGGGCGGCGTCGGCCCGGCCCAGTAAGGCAGCGGCATCTGTTTCATTTGGTTCCGCCGCCGCTGCGCCGATGGAGACCGTAATCGTCGGTAGTTCGTTGTCCTGATAAAGCACGCGCAGTTGCATGACCGCCTGCCGCAACTCATCCAGTCGAACCTGTGCGACGTTTAGACTAGACCCCGGCATGACCACGGTCAATTCCTCCCCTCCATAGCGACACGCCAGGTCGCTGCCACGGAAGGAACAGCGCAATAGTTCGCCCAGCGCCCGCAAGACCGCATCTCCTGCCTCATGGCCGTAGCTATCGTTAAAGCGCTTGAAGTGATCCACATCCAGCATAGCGGCGACCAGCGGTTCGCCGTTGCGCTGACAGCGCCGTAGTTCGCGCGGCAGGGTTTCGTCGAGATAACGTCGGTTGAGCAAGCCAGTCAACAAATCCCGGACCGCCTGCTCGCGCACCGTTTCCCGCAACTGAACGGTAACTAGCATCGCCGCGCTGCTCAGCCCCAGCGCCGCCGCGCCCAGCGGCAACCACCAACCAACCGCCAGCGCCGCCAGCGTCAGACCAATCAATCCGATCAATACCCCGCTGATCTCGACGATAAAACGCCGCAGGGAATGCGCTCGATACCCCAGCCAGCCGCCGGCCAGACAGCAAAGCCAAATCCAGATTCCTTCTAGTATTTCGCTCAGACTACGGATCGGGCGAGCTTCACCCAAGGCGAACCGTAGCAACTGGCTTACCGCCAGCGCGTGCAATTGAACCCCGCTAATGCCGTCCGCACCCGCCCAACGCTGAGCCGGGTCCTGCGTCGCGCCGCCGATGGTGGGGATGTAAAGACGATCTTTCAGGCTGGCGGCGACAGCGCCGATCAGGACGATCCGGTCGCGCAGCGCCGTCTCCGGGACCTGGCTATCGAGCAGTTCGGACAGTGTGTAGGTGGCAAACGGCGCCGTCAATCCGCGAAAATCCAGCAGATATTGATAACCGGCTGCGTCAGCGTGACGGTAGCCGCCGGTCGTGGCTTTGAACTGCGGGATCGTGGTCGACCCCAGACGCAGGAGCCGAGGATTGGAAGAATCCGGTTCGGGTGCGATGTCCAGGGGTTGCAGATAGCGCAACGCCAATTGCAGGGCCAATGAACTGTACACCGTTTGGCCGTCGTCCTGAAACAGGAGCGCACGACGGGTGATGCCATCAGGATCGACCGGGAAATCGCCGAAACCTACCTGGTCAAGACTGTTCAGGAACGGTGGCGGCGCAATGCGATTTTCGACGTGGGCGCCGAACTGCATGGTCCAAATCACATTCGGCGCGGTGGCGGCGGCCAGCGATTCGGAACCGGGCGGTATCATGCGGTCGCGAAATTTGTCCACGCCGATGGCGCGTGCGCCTGCCCACTGCAGGCGTTGCAGGGCGTCCGCTAGCACCGCGTCGGGTAAGGGATAACCCCAACGCTGGAGATCCGCTTCGGTTTCGGCGATCAGCACGATGCGTGAGTCGGGCGGCCCGTCCGGCAGCAACCGCAGTCCCTGATCGTAAGCCATCAGTTCCAATGGTTCGAGTCCGCCGATGATTTGCAAACCCAGCACGACCAGGAACGCGATCTGGCTGAGTCCAAAACAGAAACCTGCCGGCGTGCGCAGCCAGGCGCTACACTTTGGGAATAGATGAGTCACTATTTTCATAAAGGAGCGCCGCAATGTACCGATGCCTCATAACTCGGAAGAAAGCGATTCTGATCGGACTATTCATTCTGGCAACCAGTCCGATCGCCTCGGCGGAAGTGACCATGGATGGAATCCTGGGGCCAGCGGGGCCATTGGCAGGCCCGCATTACGCCATTCCCGCTGAACTGGGCCAACAGCACGGCAGCAACCTGTTTCACAGCTTCAATCAATTTAGCATTTTGTCCGGTGAAAGCGCCACTTTCAGCGGCCCCGACTCGGTGCAGAACCTCATCGGGCGGGTTACTGGCGGCACCTCTTCGACCATTGATGGAACGATCCGCTCCACCATTCCCGGCGCTTCTCTGTATCTGATTAATCCCGTTGGCGTGTTGCTTGGCGAGCAGGCCCAGGTGGATGTGGGCGGCTCGTTTTATGTCAGTA
>JAGRHQ010000123.1 GCA_020444905.1 Candidatus Competibacteraceae bacterium | reverse complement strand
TGCTCGGCTGCATCTTCGCGCCCTGGGGTATGACAACTGCGGGTGAAAACCTGACAGCGTATCTGATTGGGGTAGTCGCTTATCTGGCTAAACTGGCGCTGGGCGGGTTCCTGCTGGCGCTGTTCGAGACCAGTATTGCCAAGATGCGGGTGTTCCGCGTCGATCAATTCCTCAGTGCGGCGCTAATGCTCGGTCTGCTCGGCGCGCTGTTGCTGTTCGTTTCGCGGAGCCTGTGATGCACAGTCTGGAGTTTGACATCGCCCACTTTCTGGCGGGCAGCATGGTGGTCATCAGCCTGCTGCTGCTGTACCAAGACCGTCTGTACGCGCTGCTCAAGGTCTTTGCTCTGCATTCACTGACACTGGCGCTGGCGGTGGGCTGGCAGGCGTACATTCAGGAAGCCCACCATTTGTATGTCACCGCTGGGATCGCGCTGGTGTTCAAGGCGATTTTCATTCCGCTCGCCTTGCATCGCATTATTCGGCAACTTGGCATCCACCGCACTTTGGAAGTCGTCGGTGGCGTCGGTCGTGACATGCTGGCTGGCGCGGCTTTGGTGGCGCTGGCGATTCTGGTGATGTTGCCGGTGACGGCAGGAACCGATGCAGTGGCGCGGGAAGATCTGGCGTTTGCCCTGGCGGTGGTACTGCTGGGGCTGCTGTTGATGGTCAATCGTCAGAACGCGGTGAGCTTGGTGATTGGCTTTATGTCCCTGGAAAATGGGCTGGTGCTGGCGGCGGCTGGAGCGCAGGGGATGCCGCTGGCGGTAGAGATCAGTGTGGCGTTCTCGGTGCTGATCGCCTTGATTGTGATTGGCGTTTTTCTGTTTCGCATCCGCGAACGCTTTGACAGCGTGGATATGCAGACCATGGATGCCTTTCGCGGGGAGCGGCGGCGATGAGCGCTTTAGGCGGAATGGCGCTGACTGCGCTGCTGGCGGTTCCCGCCGGAGCGGCGCTGCTGTTGGTGGGATTAGCCCGCTACCGATTGGGCGCTTGGCTGAACGTCGGCGCGGCGCTGCTCAGCTTGCTGGCTGCCGTCACCCTGTTCGCGGCGCGGCCCGACGCGAATGTTTATCTGCGCGTCGACGACTTCAATATCTATCTTATTTTTCTCAATAATCTGGTCAGCTTCACGACCAGCGTCTTTAGCGCCGGCTACATCGCCCATGAGCTGGAAACCGGGCGACTGACGCCGAAGTATTTACGCTTTTACCACGCCATGTATCAGGCGCTGGTGTTCGCCATGAATCTGGCGCTGCTGGCCAATAACATCGGTTTGCTGTGGGTGGCGATTGAACTGGCGACGCTGGTCACGGTGCTGATGGTAGGTATTTACCGGACCCGCGAGGCGCTGGAAGCCGCCTGGAAGTATTTCATTCTCGGCAGTCTCGGCATTGCTTTAGCGCTGTTTGGCACCATACTGGTCTATCTGGCGGCGCAACCGGCGATGGGTCAGGGACTACCGGCCATGGCCTGGGATCAGTTATTGACCCACGCTCACGCCTTTGATCCGGCCCTGCTTAATCTGGCGTTCATTTTCCTGCTGTTGGGTTACGGCACCAAGGCCGGTCTGGTTCCGCTGCACGCTTGGTTGCCCGATGCTCATGCCGAAGGCCCGACGCCGATTTCGGCGGTGCTATCGGGTTTGTTGCTGAACGTAGCCTTGTATGCGGTGCTGCGCTTCAAGATGCTGATGAATGCTAATCCATTCGCTTTAGCGCCGGGGCCGCTGATGGTGGGACTGGGGCTGTTGTCGCTGGTGTTCGCCGGGTTCATGTTCTATCGGCGCGGCGATATCAAACGGTTGTTTGCCTACTCGTCGATTGAGCACATGGGCATTATTACCTTCGCCTTTGGCATGGGCGGGCCATTGGCTAATTTTGCCGGACTGCTGCACATGACGATGCACAGCCTGACCAAGTCGGCGATTTTCTTTGCAGTGGGCCATATCTCACAGGTCAAGGAGACGCAACGGATTTCTACCATTCGCGGCTTGACCGCGACTCATCCGTTGTTAGGCTGGGGACTGGTTATCGGAGTGATCGCCATTGCCGGAATGCCGCCGTTTGGGGTGTTCATGAGCGAATTTCTGGTGGTTAGCTCCACCTTTTCCCGTGAACCGTGGCTGGCGTTGCCGCTGGTTCTTGGATTATTGCTGGGATTTGGCCTGTTGCTCTGGCGGCTGCATGAGATGGCGTTCGGTGAATCGAGGGGCGCGAATGCGCCGGGACCTGCGCCGATCACCGCATTGCCGATGATCACCCACCTGGCGCTGGTGCTGGTGGCCGGAATCTGGCTGCCGGGGCCGTTGGTGGACTGGTTCAGGCACGTTGCAGCGTTGTTGGGGTGAGGGCGCCATGATGAGTACACACTCTTTGCAGACGATTCTCGATGCCGGTCAACTCGTTGCTGCGCATCGTCCCTGGCCCCGAGTTGTGGTGACGGCTGAAATTTGGAAGACCTTGAGTGAGGGCTTGGCTCACGGCGACTGGACATTGTTGGGATTGTGGGGTGAACAGAGTGTGGCGCATCTGGCGGTTTATGAGGCTCCAAATCCCCCCCAACCCCCCTTTGTCAAAGGGGGGAGCCATCTGACCTCTCAACCCCCCCTTGACAAAGGGGGGTGGCGCGAAGCGCCGGGGGGATTTTGCATCGCCAGCCTGCCCTGCCCGGAGGGACGCTTTCCCTCGGTCGGTCGCTTACACCCTCCGGCACAGCGCTTGGAACGGACGATTGCTGACCTGTTTGGCTTGCAACCAGTCGATGCGCCCGATCTGCGCCCGTGGCTGGATCATGGGCGTTGGCCAGTGCGCCATCCGCTGGGCGCAGCCACTGCACCGGCTACGGCAATGCCGCCCTATCGGTTCCTACCGGTGGAAGGCGAGAGCCTGCATCAAATTCCGGTGGGGCCGGTTCACGCGGGAATTATCGAACCCGGTCATTTCCGTTTTACCGCCAATGGCGAAGCCGTGGCGCGTTTAGAACAGCGACTGGGCTACGTCCATAAGGGCGTCGAAAGTCTGCTGAACGGGGCGTCAGTAGAACAGGCGGCGCGGCTGGTCGGGCGGGTGTCCGGCGACAGCACCGTGGCCTACGCACTGGCCTTTGCCCGCGCTGCGGAAGCGGCGACCGGGACCGAGGTTCCGGCCCGCGCTCATTGGCTACGCGCGTTGATGGCGGAGTTGGAGCGGCTGGCGAATCATTGCGGCGACATCGGCGCGATTTGCAACGATGCGGCGTTTGCGGTGATGCTGGCCCATTGCGCGGTGTTACGTGAGCAGGTTTTACGCGCCAGCGCCGCCTGTTTCGGCCATCGCCTGATGATGGATCGCATCATCCCCGGTGGCGTGGCTGCCGATTTGCCAACGGAAGGCGTCAACACCCTGCGGACGCTGATCGCTGACATTCGCCGCCAGTTTCCGCCGCTGGTCGAACTGTACGACAACACCGCCTCCTTGCAAGACCGCACCGCCAACACCGGCTTCGTTAAACCGGCGCTGATCCGGCAATTTGGCTGTGGCGGTTATGTGGGACGGGCGGGAGGTCGCGCTTTCGATGCCCGGCGCACTCCCGGTTATCCGCCTTACGATGAATTGGAATTCGAGACGCCGCTGCTAACTGACAGCGATGTCAATGCCCGAGTCTGGTTGCGCATTCGTGAGGTGGAGCAGAGCTTGGCGTTAATCGAACAGATTTTGCAGCGGTTGCCATCCGGGCCGGTGCAGGCAGCGGTGAACGCTCCCGGTCAACCGTGTGAGGGTGTGGCGCTGGTCGAAGGTTTTCGCGGCGATATTCTGGTCTGGCTGCGTTTGAAGGGTGATGGAACCGTGGCGCGCTGTCATCCCCGCGATCCGTCCTGGTTTCAGTGGCCGTTGCTGGAAGCGGCGATTGAAAACAACATCGTCGCCGATTTCCCGCTGTGCAATAAGTCATTTAACGGCTCGTATTCGGGCCATGATCTTTAGGCGCTGCTGCCATGCATAAGCTGTTATTGCAAAACCTCTGGCGGTCGCCGCTGACGATTCCCGCGCCGGCTCCCTCCGAACAGGCGCTGGCTGAATTGGGGACAAAAGTTGATCAGGTTGCTCGGCGGCGCTTGGGACGCAGTCTGGCGATCCGCGAGGTTGATGCCGGTTCCTGTAATGGCTGTGAACTGGAAATCCATGCGCTCAATAACGCTTTCTACGATCTGGAGCGGTTTGGGTTTCACTTCGTGGCTTCGCCGCGCCATGCCGATGTGCTGCTGGTAACCGGCCCGGTGACAGTCAATATGCGTGAGGCGCTGGAACGCACCTACGCGGCGACGCCTGATCCCAAGTGGGTCGTGGCGGTCGGCGATTGCGGGCGGAATGGCGGCGTCTTTGCCGGGAGTTATGCTTGTATAGGTGGAGTAGGCGAGGTGATTCCAGTCGATTTACATATTCCCGGCTGTCCGCCAACGCCGATGCAATTGCTGGAAGGATTGCTGGCGCTGTTGCAGGATTAGGGAATACTGATTTGCTATATGAAAACCTTAAAAAGACTGGCTTCACAACCAGTTGCCAATCATTAAAAACGCCGCCCAGTAACCCGGATGATCATAGCGGTTGTCCTGAAGCAGAAGCTGTTGCGCCTGTTGCAACGCCTTAGCTTTGGAGAGCTTTGGATTCTGCAACCGTTGATAAAATGTGCTGATCAGCAGCGCCGCTGCCTTGTCGTTCACGAACCACAACGTCGCCAGAACGCTGCCCGCCCCGGCCTTAACCGCTACTCCGGCCAGTCCCAGCGCGGCGCGATCATCGCCTGCCGCTGTTTGACAGGCGCTCAGAGTCAACAGATCCACCGGCTGACCTCGATATTGGGTGAGACTGAGCAGTTGTTCCAACTGATCCAGGGTCAGCTTGCTGTCGAAGGTCAGCAGAAAGGTTTTATCCACTTCCCGATCAAACTGGCCATGCGAAGCGATATGCACGATGGAATAGGGTTCGCTGGCCAAAGTCTGATTGACATTAATAACCGTAAAGTCCTCATTTTTTAATATTTTTCTTTGCTTATACATCTGACTGAGCGTCGACAGTTCGCTTTCGACCTGTTGTAGCGCTGGAAAACCTTGAACGCTCTGGCTGAGGCCATTGAGCAACAGGCGGTTGTTACGACGCCGGCGCGCCTGCAAATGAGTGAGCGTCAGTCCCGGCGTGGTCGCCAGCGCATAGCGCTCAATCAGAAAATGCTGACCATCATACAGCGCCGCGAAAGGTATCGTCCGCAGTAGGCCATCCGGGATGATGACCAGGGTGTCGATTTTTTGGGCGTGAAGCTCAGGTTCCAGCGGCGCGATCAACCAACCATAGAGCCGCTGGGCGGGTTCTGGATAGCTGTAGGTAGTGCGTTTTTCCAGCGCTTTGCGGAATTCGCGCACGGTTTGGGTGACGGTGGCGCTGCCCACCGGGGCCTGATATTGATGAATGCCATCCGGCAGGCTTAGCAACAATTCGGTGCGGTCGGGCAACAGGATGGGATACAGGGCTGCGGTTCCTGGACTGAGTTGATCCACGGGCGCCACATCGCCCTGAAATTCAATGACGCAGTCGTCCTGAAAGTAATCGCGCAACTCGGCGGTTTTAAGCTGCTCCATAGTATCGCGGGCTGCGATGAGATCGCGTTGCTGACGCGGTGAATCGGATGTCTGGGAGGCCCGTTGCAACAGCAGGTCTGCCAGCTCCACCAGCAGCACGCCACTCCCATCCCGGAAGGAGTGGGTCCGATCACGCTGGTCGGCGGTGATCTCGTGGCGGACGCTTTGCAAATTGAGCGCGGCCTGCCGGTAGGCCAGCACCGCTCCGTCGCGGTCGCCCTGGCGCTGGAGCAGACGCCCGATCTGCCATTGCCAGCGGTAGAGACTTTCCGGGGCCTGCGCCTGCTGGGCCAAGGTTACCGCCCGCCGGCTCAGGGCCAGCGCCTCGGCATCGCGGTGAGCCCCAGCAGCGCTTTGCCCCCGGTAACCCCAGGCATAACTTGCGCTGCGCGCGTCTCCCAGCGTCAGGGCCAGCTCGCCCGCCTCGGTAAACAGGCGCTCCGTTGCCTGACGTTCAGAGGAAGCCGAGGGCAGCTCGCGCAGCAATTGCCCCAAAGCCAGCAGATTGAACACCTTGTCGTGAGAAGGCGGCAGGCGTTCCGCCATCGGCAGCGCCGCTTGCAACCCGGACTCCGCCAGCGCTGCTTTGCCTTCCCGCCAAGCCGCGCGCGCGGCGTTGAGCTGGATTCTGACGCGCAGCGTCGCATCATCATCGGCTACCGCCGCCAGCGCCTGTTCGTAGTACGCGCGCGCGGCTGAAGGGTCGCCGACACTGGCGGCTCTGTTCCCCAGTGTGTTGAGCGCCAGCGCAGCGCTCCGGTGATCGTTGCTGCGTCGGGCGATTTCGACCGCCTCCCGCAAAAGCGGCTGCGCTGCATCCCATTCGCCGCTCAACCAGTCCGCCTGTCCCCGCGCCGCCAGGATTTCCGCTTGCAGCGCCAATGGCGCATTCACCGCGAGCAGTTGCGCCTCGTGCAGAACTTGCCGCGCCGCCCGGGGTTGGCCCAAACCCTGATAGGCTTCGGCCATCCGCAACAACGCCGCCAGTTGCTGTTGGTGGTTGCCGACGTTGACGAAAGCGGTGCGGGCAGTTTGCGCTGCCTGAACCGCTTGGGCGAAATCGCCGCGTCTTAATGCATCGATGCTTTGGGCATACGCCTGATCTGCTGTCGGCGAGGATTGATCCGCGCCAGCCGGCAGGGCCAGTGGCAACAGGAGCAGAAGAACGAGAACCACGACGGTCGGCGACATTGGACCCTTCCCCGGTCAGAACCCGAGGCTTTCCATGAATTGCGTGAATTCCGACGAATAGAGAAAGCCGGCCATGGCCTGATTGCGGGTCATGCCTTTCGCCAGTTGCTCCAACCAGAAGACATAACCGCCTTGATCCGGCTCACGCTGGAAGAAGGTCAGGTACAGGTTGGTAATGAATTCATCATCCGGCGTATTCCTGTCGAGATATTCGGCGCTGTTAAAGAAAAAGTTCGCCATATCGCGGAAGACCACCTTGACATCCAGGTCTTGCACCTGCTTTTCGGCAACGAGATTTTGCCAATAAGCGAGTCCCCCCGCTTCAGGTTCACGATCGAGAATGGAGGTGTAGTAGTGAGTAATCAAAATTGTAACCGGGTCTTGCGGCGCTTGATCAAAGGTCGCCGTGCAGATCAGATCATGGGCTGGCATGGTAAAGCTACTGGCGCAGGGTTCAGGACTCCAGCCGACGAAGGTGCTGCCTTCATCGGGCGTGGCGGTCAGAACCACGGTCGCGCCCTCTTCATAATTGCCCGCGCCGGTGACCACACCGGAACCCGTGCCGGCGGTATGCGTGGTCAGGGGATAGGTGGTTGGAGCGATATTAGCAAACAGGGCGGTCACATTCTTGGCGGCATCCATCGTCAGTGTGCAACGGTTACTGGTTCCCGCGCAGTCGCCACTCCAGCCGCTGACGCTGTAACCGGCATCCGGGGTGGCGGTTAGGGTGACGGAGTCGCCACTGTTAAAGTGGGCGGTGCAGGTCGCGCCGCAATGAATGCTGGCAGGGTCGCTGACGATGACGCCGTTACCGCCGGTTTTGGCCACAGTCAGCGCGTAAGTAGGCAAGGGATTCGCGTCATATTCGATGATGAAGCCGTACACTTTGGTGTCGGAACCTTTGTCATCCAGCCCCCCTACACTGTGGGGAAAATCGCCCCAATAGCTGACCGGTATGTTCACTTCGCCGAAAGCGATGACGTCCTGACCGCCACTCGCATCGTTCGGCTGGTTGTTGTTACGCGGATCCTGATCGCCTTCGATGCCGTCCCTGCACCAGTGGGTGTAGGCAAACGCTTCACCGGACACCCAGCGCCACCCGCCTGAAGGTTCCGCGGATTGCCCCGGCTGATACCCTCCCAGGAACGGTCCCGACATGACATAGTTGTGCGTTGAGTCCCACTGGTACCAATACTTCGGATCATCAATCAGGCTGAATATATACTCTCCCTCGGCGCTCGAGGTGATGGTCGCCAGATAACCGCCTGCCTCTTCCGCCAACGCCCTGGCCTGGAGCCAGTTCAGACCGCCATTCGGCAGATAGACCGCTTCATACCAGTGGGTTCCGCCCTCGGGCCGCGTGAAAGGTTGCGGCGTTCCCCGCACGAGCGATACCGGGAGATTGTTGAACGTGTAGAGCGGGATGGCGCATTCGGAAGGAGCGGTTTCGTGGCCGTTTGCATCCAGGTTATAGAAGGGTTCACAAGGCGGGTTGAGCGCGCTTTGCGCGAACAGCACGGCGCTGGTGGACGCCAGTAGGCAGAAACCCATAAAGCGGTGCAGAAAAGATTTCATTTTCATCTCAGTAGCTTTTTAATCCTGTAAATTTTTCGGTGATCGCTGGATACACACAGGATGTGGCGAGGAACGAACCGCATCGATCGAGGCTGATGGTCTTGAGCAAAAATGCCTACTTGATTTAGGTGAATAGCATAGATGACCCGCCATGCGCGCGTCATAAAGAAGGGAGCCATGCGCTATAAAAATTTTTGTTTGCTATCGGCGGTTCTGCTGAACGCCGTTGTCGACCTGGCGGCAGCGCAAGTAGTCTTGCCGCAATTACGCCGTCCAGGGGAGCAGCCATTGCCTTTACCGGAATATCAGGCGCCGCCGCCGCCCTTGACCGCGCCGCCGCCCGCGCCGTCTGTCGAAATCGCGCCCTCCACCGGCGACCGGATTCCAGTGCAGCGTTTCGAGATTCGTGGTAACACCGCTTTCTCCAACGCCGAGCTGGCGAAGATCAGCGCGCCTTACGAGAATCGTTCTTTGAGCGCCGAGGAATTGCAGGAGGTTCGGCAACAACTGACGCTGTACTATATCCAGCGAGGCTATCTCAACTCTGGAGCGATTATCCCGGAACAGGATCTGCGCACGGGGGTAGTTCAGATCGAGATCGTTGAAGGTCGCCTGATCGGCATCGAAGTGGAAGGTCACGCCGGACTGCGCCACGAAGTCATCGAAGCGCGGTTAGCACCGCTCCTGAGCGAACCCCTGCAACTGCAGCGGGTGCAGGAATTCATGCAACTGTTGCAGCAGAATCCCCTGATCCAGCAGCTTCAGGTGGAGATTGTCCCAGCCCTGCGCCCCGGCGAGGCGGTGCTGCGCGTGGTGGTGCGGGAGGAGACGCCCTATCAGGTCGTGTTGAATCTGGCCAATGACAGTCCGCCCAGCGTTGGCGGCAATCAGGCGCAACTCTATCTGACTCACCGCAATCTGACCGGTTGGGGCGATGCGCTGGGGATCCGCGCCGCGCTGACCGAAGGCGCCAACGATGGCACGATTGTTTATCAACGGCCGCTCAATGCCAAAGGAACGACACGGCTGAGTCTGACTGCGGATCGCACCCATTCGGAGGTGATTGAAGCGCCGTTTGACGCCCTGGATGTGGAAAGCGATCTTGACAGTTATGCGCTCGGGCTGACGCAGGTGCTGTATGAGACGCCGCGCCGCGCCATTTCCATGGGCTTGAGCCTGGAACGACGCCATAACGAGACGTTCCTGCTCGGCATCCCCTTTTCGTTTTCGCCCGGCGCCCATGACGGGAAAAGCACGGTCGCTGTGGCGCGCATGTTTCAACAGTGGCTGGAGCGCGATGTCAACCAGGTAATGGCAGCCCGTTCAACTTTCAGCTTCGGTTTTGACAACTGGGGATCAACGGTCAATAGTGACGCGCCTGATAGCCGGTTCCTAGCGTGGCTGGGTCAATTCCAGTGGGCGCAGCGCTTCGATGAACGCGGCAATCAGCTCCTATTCCGCACGGACATGCAGTTCAGCAACGATGGACTGTTGCCGATGGAGAAATTCGCGGTGGGCGGCGCGGAAACCGTGCGGGGTTATCGGCAAAACCTGCTGGTGCGGGATAACGCGATCGTGGCTTCGCTGGAGTCGCGGTTTCCGTTGTTTCGGGCCGGTTTGCCGGGCGTGAGCGAAACCGGCGAACCGGGTCAGGTGCAACTGGCGCTGTTCGCCGATTATGGCCGCGCCTGGAACAAGAGCGAAATCACCCTGGATCCCAAGGATATTTACAGCATGGGACTGGGATTTCGCTGGGACCCCACGCCGTGGCTGCACGCACAGATCTACTACGGCAAGGCGCTGCGCGAGGTCGAAACGGCTGAAGACGATTGGCAGGATCGAGGGATTACGTTCCAGGTGCAGTTGGCTTATCCGTTCTTGCCATAGGCGAGTTACGGGGCGCTTTGCCGATCAACGGTTTCCCCAACCTGTTGCCAATTCAGTCGCGGGTTGGGGAGAGACAGAGGCCGGTGGCGCGGCGGATGACTCCGCTAGAACCACCGGCGCGGCGGCGCAACGGCTGGACGCAGGCAACGGCCCTTCCGGTTCCGGCGGTAAGGCGCCTGGTCCCGGCAGGGTCAGCCGATGGCGCTCGTTGGCGGCGATGCCACCGCAGCGCCGCTGCAACTGACCGGAAGCATCCAGATAACGGACCGGCGTTTGCACCAGCGTTCCGGCGATATCGACTGGCGGTGCGTTCACTTCGACCGCACCGTCGTTGCTCAGAACTTCGGAAGACGCATTCAGCACCTCGTCCACGCTGGGGGCATTGTGCA
>JAGRHQ010000122.1 GCA_020444905.1 Candidatus Competibacteraceae bacterium | reverse complement strand
TGATCGGTACGGCGGTGACCGCTGGCGCGCTGTTTTTCCTGAAACGCCCGGTGAATGCGCCGGCAAAGCTGAAATTGGTCGGAGCGTGATCAGCTAGAGCGAAAGATAGAACATACGTGGGAGAGGTGGCTCCCGAACCTTCCCTCAGGCGGTGGTAGACTTCCGTCTGGGGTTTTTTCGTAGCAAACGATTAGCGCTGACCATTGAAGACCATGGCCATCAACTGTTGTTTTTGCCTCCTTATTCACCGGATTTAAATCCTGTCGAAAACTACTGGGCTATTCTTAAGGGAAAGTTGATGAAAATTATTACAAATTTTCAAAATCTTTTTGATGCGCTAGTAGCAGTTTTCAAAACTATCTAAAAACTGTTTGACTATATTTCAAAAATCACATTAACACCACATCATATTGCTCGCGGTTATACAGCACTTCCGCTTGAAACTTGATAGGTATGTCAATGAATGCTTCCAATTGCGCCACGCTGTGTGATTCCTGATCCAGCATCACATCCACTACATCCGGCGCGGCCAGCACCACGAACTGGCGCGGCGAGTATTGACGAGCCTCGCGCAACAATTCACGGAAAATTTCATAGCACACCGTCTCCGCCGTCTTAATGGAACCACGTCCATCGCACAGCGGACACGGCTCACATAGAATCTGTCCCAAACTCTCGCGGGTGCGCTTGCGCGTCATCTCCACTAACCCCAGAGGCGAGACTTGGGAAATATGACTTTTGGCGCGATCCTTTTCCAGATGTTTTTCCAGCGCCTTCAGCACAGCCTGGCGGTGTTCTTCGCTAGCCATGTCAATGAAATCCAGAATAATAATCCCACCCAGGTTACGCAGCCGCAACTGTCGGGCGATTGCCGCCGCGGCTTCCAGGTTGGTCTTGAAAATCGTCTCTTCCAGATTGCGATGTCCGACATAAGCGCCGGTATTTACGTCAATCGTGGTCATAGCCTCGGTTTGATCGACCACCAGATAACCACCTGACTTCAATTGGACTTTTTTGCCAAGCGCTCGCTGAATTTCATCGTCGATGCCATACAATTCGAAAATCGGCCGTTCGCCGGGGTAATGTTCCAGGCGCGAGACCATTTCCGGAACGAATTTTTCAGCGAATTGCAACATGCGTTGGCTGGTTTCGCGCGAATCGATCCGCACCTTTTCCACATTGTCGCCGACAAAATCACGCAGCACCCGCAGCACCAGCGGTAGATCTTCGTACAATGTCATGATGCCGCTGGTTTCGCGGATCCGATCCTGAATGGAACTCCACAAGCGTTGCAGGAATTGCATATCGGCGCGCAATGCCCAAGCCTCTGTGCCTTCCGCTGCGGTGCGCACGATATAGCCGCCGCCAAACTCGGCGCGGAAGGCATTGACGACCTCCTTCAAACGTTGCCGTTCGCGTTCGCCGTCGATTTTGACGGATACGCCCGCCACGTCGGAATCAGCCAGGAACACCAGGAACCGGGATGGCAACGTGATGTGGGTGGTTAACCGCGCGCCCTTGGTGCCGATCGGATCCTTGATCACCTGTACCACTAATTCCTGACCCTCGCGCACCAGGTCGGTAATCACCGGCATAGCCGCGCCTCCGGCAAGGTGAGGGGGAGTATCAGGAAGACAGGATTCAAACCGGCATTCGGGACGGATATCGGAGACGTGCAGAAATGCAGCCCGTTCCAGGCCGATATCTACAAACGCGGCTTCCATGCCTGGCAGCACCCGGGCGACCCGGCCCTTGTAAATGTTGCCGACCAAGCCGCGCCGGCCTGCTCGTTCGATTAAAATTTCCTGGAGGACGCCGTTCTCTACCACCGCAACCCGGGTTTCGCGAGGGGTGATGTTGATCAGAATTTCGTCGCCCGTGCCGCCTTCGGCGCGTGTGGTCATACCGCGGGTTCCATTTAAAATTTAAAGTTGGATGGTTTCAGAAAATCAGGTCGAATTCGCGCAGCAATTCCGCGGTTTCAAACAGTGGCAGGCCCATCACTCCAGAGTAACTGCCGTGCAGTTCCGCGATGAACGTTGCCGCGCGACCCTGGATGCCATAGCCGCCAGCTTTATCGCAAGGTTCGCCGGTTTCCCAGTAGGCCACGCATTCAGCATGGGTCAATTCGCGAAAACGGACCCGGCTCTCCTGGATTTTGACCGCGATTCGCGTTGGGGTTGCCAGGGCCACCGCGCTCAAAACCCGATGCTCGCAACCGGACAGGCGCGCCAGCATGGCCAAGCCCTCCTCCCGGTCACGCGGCTTGCCGAGAATCGTCCCGTTGCTGACTACGGATGTATCTGCGCCCAGCACCGGCGCCAACTTTCTGCGTCCCAGAATTTGCGCGCCGGTTTGCGCCTTGGTCCGCGCTAGGCGAGTGACATAGTCATGGGCGCATTCTTCGAGACGGGGCGTCTCGTCCACTTCGACCCGCAACAGACGATAAGCCACGCCAATTTGGCGCAACAGTTCGCGGCGACGTGGTGATGCGGAAGCAAGGTAGATGAAAGACATGGCGAGGTTTATAACGGCTTGATACTCTGACGCAAGATTAACTATCCAGATTCGTGATTGGGGAATGCGCAGGAATATGTAGCCCGAATGGGGCATAGCGGAGTCCAGACTGGCCCGGCCAGAGAGAGGGAAGACTGTTGATCCGGATATTGTCATGAAAAACTATAGCTTAAAGCATGGCCCATTGATTTAAGTTTTAGACGGTCCCGACAGAATTTAACAGCCTTGCTTTCAGGGATGGGAGGATGTCAAGAGCGAACTCCTTGCAAGGCTTCAACCCCAGGTCCCGGCCAGGGCCGCGACCGGTTCCGTCAGCGATTGAAAGCGCGCCAGCCGGACCGCGTTGCGTTGGCGATGCCCCAGCAGCGGCATGAGTCCCCTGGCCAGCATCGCCTGCATCGCCCGTTCGCCCAGCAGCGCCTCGGTTGCCGGTTGCATGATCCGTTCACCCGCCTCTTCGTAGATATGCGCGGGTAGATCCTCCAGTTCCAGCACATCGCCCGGACTGAAGTCCCAACCCTTTTCCACGAACGCTGCGGCAATCAGTCGCGCGCAGACGAAGGCTGGATTGCCCCACAGGTAAGCCTCGGCATCGCGACCGCTAGGCATTTCCTCAAATTCGAAATGCTCCAGCGGATCGGTCTTGCGGCCATAAGGCAGTCGCAACAAAACCCGTGGCAGGGCCAATCCCAGCCAGGGGGCCACTGAGCAGCCACGCAAGGCTTGCCAGTTCTCCTCCTGCCCGGTTGCCAGTATTTCCCATTGCCCCGGATCGGTCAGCGCTGCCGCCGAGCCTGCGCCAAGTAATTCTGGAGTGGCCTCAGCCAGGAACGGACCGCCAGCGTGAGCGGCTAATGAACCCAGAGCCGCCAGCAGGGCGATGTCTTCCGGGCCAGCGGCGAAACGGTAGTCGCCGACCAGCAGCGGCCAGGATAGTCCATTTGGCATCCGCGCACCCTGGTCGACCAGCAGAGTATAAAGGCTGGTGGCTTTTGGATCGCCGCCAGCGCTGCGCAGATCGGTCAGTAATTCCTGCCGGGTAACGTCAAGCAGGGAGACGCGCACCGCATCGCTGTCCAGATTGGCGATCAAGCCCTGTACGCTGCGCCAAGTCGCTTCCAGGGCCTGGAACGCCGGTTGATGCAGGATCGTGCGCAGCTGATCACCAATCGTCGCATCCACCGCCGCGACCCAGGCGGGTTGTCGTGCGTCAGTATGCACGATGTGGGGTTGCACAATCGCTTGCACCAGGGACTGAATGGCGGCTGCGCCTGCGTCGGCAGGTCGCGCCGCTACCGGTTGCGTGGGCGCCTGTCCCAGTAACCGCTCCAGCAATTCAGTCTCGCCCTCGACTGGCGCTGGTTCAGTCTGGACGGTCCCGGCGGGCGGTGAGAGGGTCAATTCGGCAACGGCCTGGGCAAAACTGGCCGGGTTCAATAACCGGGCGCGAGTTCGGCGCAGCGCTTGAAACATCTCCAGCCGCTGGTAAAGCGCGTCAGGGTGAAAATCATCGAGCTGGTTGAAACCGATAGTCAACGCCGTGCCAACATTAGCAGCAGGGGTTAACCGCAGTTTCGGCGCGAGTCGCGCCATCACAGCATCCAGGTTGTCTACATCTACTGTCAGTAAGGGCCGACTGGCCAGATCAACTAGCGGACCGGGCGTTTCTCGGTGGGCGCGGGCGCTGAAATCGGCCATGATCAGGATGCGCAATGGCGCTGCTGGATCTCGGCGGGTCTGCGGGTTGGTCCCGGATTTTGGCAAGTTGAACTGGAATTCCATTCGACCTGGCATGGCTTTTGATCCCCTCGGGAAACAGTACGAAATAACTGATTAAGTCTAGCCTCATTTTACCCATTCGGAGTAACTTCCCGACGGGAATTTGCTGCTAAACTCATAGTCATTCAGTTGCGCTTGGATGGCTTCTGGCAAACCCCCGGCAATCTTAACAAGCGCTACTCCCTGTTGGAGTCTGGAATCATGGCTGTCACGCAAAAACACCGAATATTCGCGGTCAATACCCCGCTCGGCGAGGATGTTCTGGTTTTCTATCGCATGATTGCGACTGAGCAACTCGGACGATTGTTCGAGTATGAACTGGAGATGCTCAGCGAGCGCACCGATATCGAACTCACCGAGGTGCTGGGCAAGAACATGACGGTGCGCATGCAGTTGCCAGAATCACGCGGGGGTGGAACCCGCTACTTCAACGGCTTCGTCACCCGTTTCAGCTACCTGGGCATGCGTGGTATGCGCTACGGCGCTTATCGGGCGATTCTCAGCCCCTGGTTATGGTTTCTAACGCGCACTTCGGATTGCCGAATTTTCCAGGACAAGACGATTCCACAAATCATCGAGGCGATTTTCCAGGAAAAGGGCTTCACGGATTTCAAAAAGTCCCTCAGTGGCTCGTATCCGACGCTGGAATACTGCGTGCAGTATCGGGAAACCGATTTCAACTTTGTTAGCCGCTTGATGGAACAGGCGGGGATTTACTACTACTTCAAACACGAAAACGGCAAACATCTTATGGTGTTGGCCGACGACTACAGCGCGCACGGCGCGTTTCCAAATTACGACGAGGTCCCTTACTATCCACCCGACGTGATGCAGTGGAAGGAACGCGATCATATTTATGAATGGACCATGCAAAAGCAGGTGCAACCTGGGGGATATTCCCTGAACGACTTCGACTTTACCGAACCGACCAAGCCGTTGCGCAAGGTGGTCTCCATGCCCAAGAGTCATGCGATGGCCAAGTTCGAAGTTTACGATTACCCCGGCGAGTACACCGATCCCGGCGATGGCGATAATTACACCAAGATTCGCCTGCAGGAGTTGCTGGCGCAACATGAGATTCTGCAAGGGCTGGGCGTGGCGCGCGGGGTCGCTACCGGCTATCTGTTCAGCCTGACCAACTCCGGGCGCCAGGATCAGAATCGCCAGTACCTGGTGGTGAGCGCCAGTTACGAGATGCAATCCGATCCCTATGAGTCCATTCCCAATCCAGAATGGGTCGGCAAACCTTATCAGGTGCGGATCACCGCGATTGACGCTCAGCAACCCTATCGCGCGCCGCGCATTACGCCCAAGCCGGTGGTGCAGGGGCCGCAAACCGCTATCGTGGTTGGTCCCAGCGGCGAGGAGATTTATACCGACCAGTATGGGCGAGTGAAATGCCATTTCCATTGGGATCGGCATGACAGCGCCGACGAAAAAAGCTCCTGCTGGATTCGGGTCGCCCAGAGTTGGGCAGGCAAGAAGTGGGGCGCGCTGTATCTGCCGCGCATTGGCCAGGAGGTGATCGTCGATTTCCTGGAGGGTAATCCCAATTTACCGATCATCACTGGCCGGGTCTACAACGGCGCTAACCTTCCGCCGTATACCCTGCCGGACAAGAAAACCATGTCCACGCTCAAGAGCCTTTCCAGCAAGGGCGGGGACGGATTCAACGAATTCCGTTTCGAGGATGACAAGGGCAAGGAGCAAATCTTTCTGCATGGCGAGCGCGACGAGGATATTCGCATCAAGAACGATGCCCGGGAATGGATCGGCAGCGAGCGGCATCTGATCGTCAAGAAAAAGCAGTTTGAACAAGTCGAGGGTGAAAAGCATCTGACCGTCAAGTCCGGCGACGGCGGCAGCGGCGATCAGTTCGAGAAAGTCGCTGGCGAGAAACATCAGCAGGTTGGCGGGAATCATAATCAGAAGGTGGGAGGCACCCTGTCGCTCAAGGTAGGCATGAACCAGCAGGAAAAGGTGGGACAGAATCATGCTTTGGATGCGGGTATGGAGATTCATCTTAAGGCCGGGATGAAGGTGATTATCGAGGCCGGGATGCAGTTAACGATCAAGGCCGGGGGCAGTTTTATCGACCTTGGCCCAACCGGCGTCACCATCAGCGGCGCGCCCATGGTGCAAATCGCGGGCAGCCCCATGGTGATGATCAACAGTGGTAGCGGTTCGGCGGGTTCTGGTTCGGGTAGCTCCCCGGATGCGCCCACCGCGCCTACTGCACCGAACGAAGCGGCGGACGATCAGGCCGGTGAAGTGACCAGCGCCCAGGCGAGTCCGGTGCAAGCGCCAGCCGCCCAATCCCTGGATTCTGTCACGGTGGGCGGCTATCAGGCGCCGCAGGCCAAGGTGCAGAAGAGTGCGGCTCAGTCGGGCGCGCCATTCACCCAGACCGGCGGGGAAACGCAGGAACAGCAGCCCGCTCAAGAGCAGCAACGCACTCAGGATCAACAGCGGACGCAGGAGCAGCAGCGTACTGAGGAACAGCAGACCACTCAGGATCAACAGCGGACGCAGGAGCAGCAACGGACGCCGGAAGAACAGCAACGGACGCAGGAGCAGCAGCGCATTCAGCGGTAGATTTCCAGAATGGATGACCATCATCCGGAGCACAGACCATGCCCGATGCAGTTTCCATGAATACTTTACAAGAGCATTTGTTTGCATTACCCGAGACTGCGGTGTACGCCGTGTTGGATGGTGCATCAGTGCCGAACCTGCCACAAATGCTGGACCGTTTGCGTGTCGAATCGGTTTGCCTATTCCCCGGCGAACTGGAACCGGATGTGGCCCAGGTTGCTCCCTATTTGGCAGTATTCAAGCCAGATACGCCGTTTGCCGAATGGGTGTTGGAAGAAGGTTGGGGCCGTCATTGGGGGATTTTCGCGGTCAGCCGGGTTAATCTGCGCACCCTGCGCGATCATTTGCGCACTTTCCTGAAAGTCTACGGGCCGGAACTCGAACCCCTGGAGTTCCGTTACTACGATCCACGGGTGCTGCGCATTTATCTGCCGACGTGCAACACCAAGGAGTTACGGACGGTGTTTGGCCCGGTGTTGCGCTATTTGGTCGAGGGCGAGGAGCCGGGGGTCTTGTTGAGATTCTCGCTGGATGGCGAACAACTCGGTAGTGAATCCAGCGCCTTGACGTAGTCGAAGGGAGCAGAGGAATCGAACCATGTTAATGATCCGTCAAGAGCAAATGGCGGTGTTCGAGCAGGCTGTTATCAAGAATTTCGCCAGCCGGGTGCAGGAACATCTGCAAAAATTTTTTCCCGAGCATTGCAAGGTGCTGGGGGTAGATGGAACGCGCGTGGTCATTCGCCTGAGTTTGGAGCGGGCCGAGCATTACCGGTTGGTTTCCGAGCGCGATATTTATCTTTACGTCAGCCTGATGTTCCTGTTGGGTAGCCATTTTGACGAAGATCCACAACTCCCCTGGGTTGGAGAGTTGCTCAAGGATCAGGCCCCGGAGACGGCGCTGTCGCGCATGACGCCGATTTACGATCAGGCGATGCCGCTGCTCGATTCGATGGTCGGTCCGGAAAACGAGTATTTGCGCCAAACCCTCGGCCTGTTTCAGCAACCACAAGTGTTTGAAAGCTTACCGGAAGCGCCCAGCCTCGGTCACCGTTTGTTGTTGCTCTTGCAAGCGTTGGCGCCGCAGAAGTATCAAGCGCTGGGCGACGATATCCTGCGCAATCTGGTGCGTCACGGCTATGCCGCCGCCAAACAACACGATTTAACTACCGAACGCGGCGCCATGATTTACCTGTCGCTCGCGTTTCTGCTGGGCGGTGGGTTTGATTGTGATCCATTGTACCCGTGGGCGTCCGCTATCCTGACGCATCCGGATTTGGGCGATCCGAAGCAAAAGAGCGAGGCGTTGTACGCCGCGGCGCGGAAGCACTTGGCGAAATGTCCGCCGGGTTGTTCTCAACGCGCGGACTTGACTGCGGATCTGGAGATACGACCCACCAAGCCCTACCGGCGTATTATTGAAAAGGCCGATTAGCTGTTTCCACTCCCTCTTTACGACATGGCGGCCAATCGTTAGATTGACCGCCATTTTCGCTCCACTCACCCGACCACCCGACAATGAGATCGCATGGCCCAATACATCTACACCATGAACCGCGTGGGCAAGCTCGTACCGCCCAAGCGGGAAATCCTCAAGGACATTTCACTGTCCTTTTTCCCTGGCGCCAAGATCGGCGTCCTGGGTCTGAACGGTTCCGGTAAATCCACGCTGCTGCGGATTATGGCCGGCGTCGATACCGATATTCTTGGCGAAGCCCGCCCCCAGCCGGGCATTCACATCGGGTTCCTGCCGCAGGAACCGCAACTCGATCCCGCCAAGGATGTGCGCGGCAATGTCGAGGAGGCGGTTGCGCCGATCAAGGCCGCACAGGCTCGACTTGATGAAGTCTACGCCGCTTATGCGGATCCGGACGCCGATTTCGACAAGCTGGCGGCTGAGCAGGCTGACCTTGAAGCCTATCTGCAAACCACCGACGGTCATAACCTGGACCGGACTTTGGATGTCGCTGCTGACGCGCTGCGTTTGCCGCCCTGGGATGCGGATGTTGCGCAGCTTTCCGGGGGGGAGCGACGCCGGGTTGCGTTGTGCCGGTTGTTACTGTCCAAACCCGACATGTTGTTGCTGGACGAGCCGACCAACCACCTTGACGCTGAATCCGTGGCCTGGCTGGAGCGTTTTCTCCAGGAATATCCCGGCACCGTGGTGGCCGTAACCCATGATCGTTATTTCCTGGATAACGTCGCCGGCTGGATTCTGGAGCTGGACCGGGGGCGCGGCATTCCCTGGGAGGGTAACTACTCGTCCTGGCTGGATCAGAAAGAGAAGCGGCTGGAGATCGAGGAGAAGCAGGAAACGGCGCATATCAAGGCAATGAAAGCCGAGCTGGAATGGGTGCGCGCCAATCCCAAGGGTCGCCACGCCAAGAGTAAAGCGCGCGTCGCTCGCTTTGAGGATCTGGAGTCGCAGGAATTTCAAAAGCGCAACGAAACCCAGGAACTCTATATTCCACCAGGGCCGCGCTTGGGTGATCTGGTCATTGAGGCGACGCACTTGCGTAAGGGTTTTGGCGACCGGCTACTGATTGAGGATCTGGACTTTAATCTACCCAAGGGCGGTATTGTCGGCGTGATCGGTCCTAATGGCGCAGGTAAAACCACTCTGTTTCGGATGCTGGTTGGACAAGAACAACCCGACAGTGGAACGCTGCGCGTTGGCGATACCGTAAAGCTGGCCTATGTCGATCAATCGCGGGACAGTCTGGCGCCGAATAAAACGGTTTGGCAGGAAATCTCTGATGAACTGGATGTGATTGCTATCGGCAGTTATCAGACGAATTCCCGAGCTTATGTGGGACGCTTCAACTTCAGGGGACCCGACCAGCAGAAATTCGTCAAGGACCTGTCCGGCGGCGAACGCAATCGGGTGCATTTAGCCAAGTTGTTGAAGAGCGGCGGTAATGTGTTGCTGTTGGACGAACCGACCAACGATCTGGACGTAGAAACGTTGCGGGCGCTGGAAGAAGCGTTGCTGGCGTTTGCCGGATGTGCGGTAATCATTTCCCACGATCGCTGGTTCCTGGACCGCGTGGCTACGCATATCCTGGCGTTTGAAGGCGATTCCCAGGTGGTGTGGTTTGAAGGCAACTACGCGGATTATGAAGCCGACCGCAAGCGGCGACTAGGCGTCGAAGCGGATCAGCCACATCGGATCAAATATCGGAAGCTGGCTTAGAGGGTCCAGGTTAAATCATTTCCATGAAATAAATCTGGCTATTTGGGGTCTATAACAGGATGAAAGCGAAAGGATGGATATTGTCATGCTAAGACCATTAATTCCCCAAGGGGAGGCTTTACGCCATGCGTTTCAATGGATTGCCGAGCAGGGACAGTGCACCCTCGCCACCGTTGAACAGGCCAGTTTGCGCTTTGATCTGACGCCGTGCGATGAGGAATTTTTGCTGCAGCAGTTTGTTCACCACCACGGCGCGGCCAGCGATGCCCTGGTCGACCGTGGCCAGCACTCTCCCCCAACCCCTCTCCCGCAAGCGGGCGAGGGGCGTACCCGATTACATTGACGGTAGGAGCCAGCTCCTACAGGTTGTGACTCACCGTTTCCGCATGGGCGGCAAATCCGTGCAAACGCCCTCGAAGACTTCAGCAGCCATACCCACCGACTCGCCCAGAGTCGGATGGGGATGGATCGTCTTGCCGATATCGACCGGATCGCAGCCCATTTCAATCGCCAACGCCAGTTCGCTGATCAAATCGCCGGCATGTGTGCCAACAATGCCGCCGCCGACAATGCGATGGGTTTCCTCGTCGAAAATCAGCTTGGTGAAGCCTTCATCGCGGGTATTGGCAATCGCGCGTCCGGAAGCAGCCCAGGGGAAT
>JAGRHQ010000121.1 GCA_020444905.1 Candidatus Competibacteraceae bacterium | reverse complement strand
CCTCAATTTCGGCTACCCGCTCGGAAAGCCGTCGCTTGTGCTGCGAGCGGTCCTCGACCGAGGCGAGTTCATCAGACGACTCCACTCCGGCGCGGCGCGCTAGCTCGGCCAGATGATCACGCTGGATGGCTGCAGCGGTTTCGGCCCGACCCAACCGTTGTTGCTCCCTTTCGATATCGGCGTCAACCTGTTTGCGCAAACGGTCGGCATCACGAGCCACGCTCAGCGCCTCATAGAGGGTGATCGCCACCCGGTCAGCTTCCCGGCCATCGACCGGTTCGGCTACTGCCTGCGCCAGTTCAGTCAGCGCTTCTTCAAAAGAAGCGTGAGCCGCCTGCTCCTGTCGAGCCTCGCGGGTCAGCATTTCCAAACTGCTTAACAACTTGGCCAGTTGATCCCACTGCTCAAGCCGCACTCGCGCCTCCGCGGGCAAGGCCTCGGGCGGAAGACGCAAATCAGCCACGGTAGCGTTCCATTGCGCCTGCCAAACCACATGTTTTTCCGCCAGTCCAGACCGCTTCGCAGCAAGTTCGCTTAGCACAGCTTCGTGTTGGCTAATGCTTTTGATGAGATTGGCGCGTTCCGTAGCTGTCTGGCGAGCCTGTTCAATCGCGGTTCTGGCCCGGCTCAGCGCGGCTGACCAGGTCTCACCCTCGGTCAAACCCGGTAATCCACAGTTTTGCAGCGCCTGATCAAGCGTTTTACGAGCGGCTGCAAGAGCCGAGACAATCTCCCATCGTTCCCGCCTCAAGGCTTCAAGACGCGCGGCGCGCTCCACCAACAAGACTTGTTTCTGTAACCACTCGACCGCAGCGCCGGGCGTAAGATCAGCTTGATGCAACGAGTCAGTAATCACCCTCCAACGGGCGTCAAGTTGACTGCGTTCAGTCGCCAGAATCGCCAATTGTTGCGTCAGATCAACACGCGCCTGCTGCATATCAGCGATACGCTGACGGAGATTCTCGACGCTGGTCGCCCGCTTGGCGTCGGCGTGCAGCAAATCGGCCAGCCGATCCGCCTCGCGCAGGGCGGACTCGAAAACATCCGGTAGGGACTGTTCCGCAGGGATCATCGCCCGTCGGTTAGCGTCATCCTTGCATTCAATGCAGGCTTGGCGGATCCGCTGCCAACTGGCGTCGCGGTGTTGGCGAGCCTGACGCACCTGATCATGCGTGACAATTTCGCCAGCGGCAGCCAGTCCACGCAGTTCGCGCTCCCGCTCCCCCAGATCGCGTTGTAGAATCTGATCCTGATCCTTGAGCGAGCGTTCATTCTCAGCCAACTGACGATATTGGTCGCCTAGTTCGTTGACTGTAGCCAGCAATGGGACGCGCAAGGTGATCAGTTCATCGAGCGGACCGCTCCATAAAGCCGTTGCTTCGCGGGCCAGCGTGGTTTCCAGTTCAGCAATTTCCCGCTCCAGTTGCGCTTGCTGGTTGGCGAGGTCGCCCTGGCCCGTCGCCTGTTCGCGGGCTGTCTCCAGCAGTTCAAACGGCATGGCCGCGGATTGCGTCGCCAGCGCCTGGCGAAACTGCTGGAGCGCTCCGTTCAATTTGCGTTCCTGTTCCGCGCATTGTTCATCCTGAATCAACCAGGCGCTGTGTTCTTCGATCAGCGCTTGCACCCGCGCCCGCACGGTGGGCAAGGGCATCAACGCTCGAATGTGTTCGGGCCAATCAATCGATGCCGATTCTGTGGTCAACGCTGGATCAATAGCCGTCAATTGCGCAATGAGCGTCTGGCGGGCGGCGTCGAGTTCGGCTTCAACGCGAGGCAATCGCTCCAAGGCGCCCCGGTAGTCCTTTGCGGCATGATGCAAGCGTTCGATATCGCTGGCATGGCTGAGCAGCGCTTCACGGACTACCCGCCGGGATTGTTGCTGGCGCAGATCATCCAGCGCAGCCTGGGCTTCGCGCTGGTTACTCATAGCGGCGCGCAAGCGTTCTTCAGCCTCGATCCGCTGTTGTTGCGCATCCGCAGGCAGCAAAGGCACACTCGCCAAAGCAGCGATTTCCTGGCGCAGGGCCTCGCGTTCGGCGACCAGCGGCAGATGAGCAACCACCCGGGAAAGCCGGCGCTGCTCCTCGCGCAAACGAGCCAACTCGGCGCGTAGCCCGGTATGTTTCTTCTCGGCATGACGCCGGGCGCGATCCGCCTGCTCCCAGGCCGAAGAGCGCACCGTCGCTTCTCGCGCCCGCTTGCGTTGCTCATCCAGTTCGCGGAGGGCGATATTAATGGCGGGTTTTGTCGTTGCGCGGGGGAGAAACAGCTTGGCCATCTCGGTCTCTAATTGAATGGACAATTGTCGTAAGTCAGCCAGCCCGGCGGCGGCGGCGAACAGGCTTTGACCGATTTCTCCTTTCCCTTCCAGCAGGGCTTCGCTGCCGCGAACCAACCCGTCGAGGTCCAGTCCGAACAAGGCGCGATACAGGTTTTCATCGAGGCCACCCAACCAGCGCGCCAACGTGTCTTCCGCCAGTGGTTGATCGGTACACTCCTCGCCGCGAGTTTCGTCTAGCACGAACAAGGTTTGCTTGCGTCCCTTGCGGCGCATAACGGTTAATCGGCCATCGTGCGCCGTCGCTAACGCCGCGCCGACCCTCAGGCGATTATTTTGATGAATAAAATTGTCAGTAGTGCGATCTTCGATGCCAAACAGTAGGCCGATGAGCGCACGCAAGGTGGTGGATTTGCCCGCTTCATTTGGACCGTAGATCACATGAAAATCGGGTCCATCGGTGAAATTCAGGCAATGATCGGAGAAAGCTCCGTAAGCCTTGAGATAGAGACGTTCGATTTTCATGAACTCCCCGCTTCGCCGGACAAGCGAGCCAACAAATCGACTTCCACTTCGGCCAGGAGTTCGACCAGCGCATCGGCATCGTCCAGACGCAGGGCGTCTTCTCCCTGCCGGAGTTCTACCGGCAGTTTCTGCTGCAGATCACTCAACGCTTCGCTAGCCACATCGCGCAATAATCCGGGATGGGCGGCCAGCAACCGTAATTCACGAATCAGCATCCCTACCGGATCATCCCGCTCGGCCAGTTGGTCAAGGTCCAATAGCGGGTGGGTGTGAAATTCAACTTTTTCGATCCAGGTTCGGGCGTTAGTTGCTTCGAGAGCTGCGTTGCGCAGTTCCTGCTCCACGGGTTCCGGTTGGGTAGCCAACTGGCAATGCAGGGGACCTTGGCCCCGCACTTCAACGCGCACTGCCAGCGCCCGGTCTTCGGCGTGGGCCAGTTGTCGTCGTAAATTCTGCTTAGCGATCTCCAGAAGTGTTTCCAGATCATGCAGTGTGCTGATGTCGAGGGAGATCGTCGTCCAGCGCATGACATCCAGCGCGATGAGTTGATGGGTGACGCCCTCATCCTCGATCGTCACCAGCACGCAGCCCTTGACGCCGGTTTCGCGGATATGGCGACCCTGGGTATTGCCGGGATAGACGACCCAGGGATCGCGACAGACGACTTCAGCGGCATGGACATGCCCCAGCGCCCAGTATCCATAGCCTTTGCTGCGCAACACATCGAGTTGGGTCGGCGCATATGGCGCGTGTCCGGGACGACCGTTGAGGGAGGTATGCAGCAAGCCCAGGTTAAAGCAGCCGGTGATCGGGGGAGGGTAGCCGGCTGCGAGGTCATCCGATACGACGGCGGTAGCGAAGCTTTGCCCATGCACCGCGATGCCGATGTTCTCGAAAACTTTGGTCTCAGGTCGAGAATCGGCGAACAGATGGACGTTTCTCGGCAGACGCAAGGCTTTGGTGAGTCGACTGGCGGCGTCGTGATTGCCGCGCACCATAGCGACCGGGATGCCCTCCTCGGCCAGTTGCGCTACGCCCTTGGCGAAAAACAGGCCGGTGTTGTGGTCGATCCAGTCGCCGTCGTAGAGATCGCCAGCGATCACAACGAGATCGACTCGCTCGCGCAATGCGACCACAATCAGATTTTCAAAGGCGCGGCGGGTAGCGCCGCGAACATCATCGACGGGCGCCCCTTCATAGCGGTCCAGACCACGGAGTGGACTGTCGAGATGGAGGTCGGCGGCGTGCAGAAAGCGCATGATAGTGGCAAAATTTTAGTTGAAGTCGGATATCTTCGATCCGTTAATAAAAGCTGAAAATAGACGATAGAGTTATATGGTAAGCACTAATGAAGACATTTTTTTCAATCACTTAAGTGCTTTTTTGTACAATCTCCAAGTGCTTTCGCCTTTGCGGTAAGTGACAGTGTTAATTCGCAAGCCGCCTGGTTAGAAAGAATCAAGCGCTCCCAATTCACTCTTTTCCATTTCCTTCTCCAGTCGTCGCTGTACGCCCTTGGGCGAACCGGTGTAGCGCGCTAGTAAATTATAGGCTACCGGCACCACCACCAAGGTGAATAAGGTCGCCGCCAGCACCCCATAAAGAATGACTGTGCCGAGAACCGCGCGCGTTTCCGCCCCGGCCCCTGAGGATAACAGTAGCGGGATCGAACCGGCGGCGGTGGTAATTCCGGTCATAATGATAGGCCGAAGCCGAACGATTGATGCTTCTTCCAGCGCCTCGCGAAACGGCTGGCCAGCGTCCCGCAATTGATTAGCGAATTCCACAATCAAAATGCCGTTCTTAGCGGCCAGACCCACGAGCATGACCAAGCCGATCTGACTGTAAAGATTCAAGGATTGGCCGTTCAGATACAGCCCCAGCAGCGCGCCGCCCATAGCCAGCGGCACCGTCAGCATGATAACCAGGGGGTGCAAATAACTCTCGAACTGTGCGGCCAGCACCAGAAACACCACCGCCAAACCCAGCATAAAAACAAACAGGATAGAGCCGCCCGTATACTTATAGTCCCGGGACTGGCCTTTGTAGTCGATAATGACCTGTTCAGGCAAATGCGCGCCAACCAGCTTGTCCAGGTAATCCAGCGCATCGCCCAGGGCTAGTCCATCCGCCAGGTTGGCTTCCAGGGTAAGCGCCCGCACCCGGTTATAACGGTTAAGGCTGGCTGAATCCGCCATTTCCTGCACCTGGACCAGGTTGGAGAGGGGAATCAGTTGCCGGCTGCGTGCGGAACGGACGTAAATATTCTCCAGACTGGCCGGCGTGCGCTGGACCTCCCGTTCGCCTTCAATAATGACGTCATATTCCTCGCCGGCTTCGATATAGGTGGTGACTCGGCGCGAACCCAGCATCGTCTCCAGGGTGCGGCCAATATCGTTAATCGTCACGCCCAGATCAGCAGCGCGATCATAGTCAATCATCACTCCGAGTTGCGGTTTGGTTTCCTTGTAGTCCCAGTCCATTTCCGTCAGTCCCGGATTATTTTCATTGATCCGCTCCATCAGCAGATCCCGCCAGGCCGCTAATTCCTTATAGGTCCCGCCGCCGATTACGAACTGCACCGGTTTCCGGGTTCGGCTGCCGAAACCTTGACGCATTACCGGGAAGGCCCGGACGCCAGGCAACCCGGCCAGACGTTGCCGCACGTCGGCCATTATTTCCCAACCTGAGCGACGCTGACTCCAATCGTTAAGCACGAGAACGGCAATGCCACTATTGAAAGCAGCTAAATTACCGAATCCACGCGGCGCGCGCACCAGCAGTCGGGTCACTTCGCCTTTTTCCACCAGTGGCATCAGCCGGTGTTCGATTTCGTCCATATAATCCAACATATAGGTATAGGAAGCACCTTCCGGGCCATTAACGAGAATAAAGAAAGCGCCCCGATCTTCCCGAGGCGTGTACTCACTGGGCAACTCCCGCAGTAGCCATACGGAACCGGCCAGAATCGCGATAAACAGCAGGCCGACGACCCAGGGATGGGCCAGCGCGCCCCGTAACACAACCGCATAACCGTTTTGCACTCGGCTGAAGGCGCGATCCACCACGCGGCTGGCGAACGAGGCGTGCGCCTGATCGGCCAGAATTTTCGAGGCCAGCATCGGCGACAGCGAGAGCGCTACGAAGCTGGAAAAACCGACCGCCGCCGCCAGGGTCAAGGCAAATTCGCTAAATAACCGGCCCAGCTCGCCTTGCAAAAAAGCTAATGGGACGAAAACCGCAATGAGCACCACGGTAGTCGCGATCACTGCGAATCCGACTTGTCGAGTCCCTCGGAACGCCGCGACTAACCGCGATTCGCCATAGGTTTCCATGCGCCGGTGAATATTCTCCAGCACGACGATGGCGTCGTCCACCACCAGGCCGATGGCCAGCACCAGCGCCAACAAGGTCAACAGGTTCACCGAAAAGCCAAGCATCAGCAACACGGGAAAGGTCGCTACCAATGATACCGGTACGGTAACCGCCGGTACGATCGTTGCGCGAAGACTGCCCAAAAACAGGTAAATCACTGCGACCACCAGACCGATGGCGATAAACAGGGTTTTATAGACCTCGTGGACAGCGCCCTCGACGAACACCGAGGTATCATAGCTTTGCTTGATCGCCATGCCTGCGGGCAGGGTGGAATTGAGGCGCTCCGCCTCGCGCTGGGCAGCCTGGGCGACGGTCAGCGTATTAGCAGTGGACTGCTTGACGATGCCGATCCCAACCATCGGAACGCCGTTGCCGCGAAAAAAGGTGCGACTTTCCGCCGGGCTGCGCTCCACCCGGGCCACATCGCCCAGGCGCACCAGATAGCCGGCCTCCTCCCCCTGCGCCAGCACGAGTCCCGCGAAGTCGCCGGGATCGCGAAAATTACGCTGCACGCGCACCGTGAACTGCCGATCCTGCGACTCGATGCTGCCAGCGGGCAATTCAATATTGGCGGCGCGCAGGGCGTTTTCCACATCGCTGACTGTTAGATTGCGCGCCGCCAATTCCCGGCGGTCGATCCAGATGCGCATGGCAAAGGTCTGCGCGCCGCCGATGCGCACCCGGGCCACGCCGTCCAGCACCGAAAACCGGTCGACCAGATAACGGCTGGCGTAGTCGGTCAGTTCAGGAACGGTCAGGCGATCGCTGACCAGGTTAAGCCACAGAATGACATCTTCATTGCTATCGACTTTCTGGATTTCCGGCGGATCGGCTTCGTCCGGCAAATCGTCAAGTACGCGGGAAACCCGGTCGCGGATATCGTTGGCGGCGGCGTCAATGTCGCGACCGACCTCGAATTCCACGGTGATGTTAGACTCGCCATCCTCGCTTTCCGAGGCAATGAATCGAATGCCCTCTACTCCAGCAATGCGATCTTCCAGCACCTGCGTAATGCGGGTTTCCACGACGTTGGCGGCCGCGCCAGGGTAGCGGGTTTCCACGGAAACTACCGGCGGGTCAATGTCAGGGTACTCGCGCAGCGGCAGTCGATCAAAAGCGACCAGACCGAACGCGATGAGCAGCAAGGAAAGAACCGAGGCAAGAACGGGACGGGTGACAGACAGATCGGAGAGGATCATAGCTCGGGACCGCCTTCGCCCGGTTTCCGCAACAGGGCGCGCAGCTTGTGCGAACCGTCATCCACGGCTTGAATGGCGACCTTTTGGCCGGGACGGGCGATTTGCACGCCGTGGGTAATAACCTTTTCCCCCGGTTTGAGGCCCTCCATGATCTCAACTTCGCCGGGCTGGCGCGCGCCGATTTTGACTTCCCGACGCTCCACCTGATTGTCCTGGGTTGTGTCGACGACCAGCACAAAATGCTGTTGACCCAGTGGCGTCAGCGCAGTTTCCGGGATGACCACCCCTTCACGGGGATTTTTTAGCAATTCTACCTGCATCAATAGACCCGGTTTGAGCGCCCGGTCAGCATTCGGCAACACGGCGCGCACGACAATGGAACGAGTCACCGGATCGACCCGGCTGTCGATGCTCGCCACTCGACCGACAAATTCCCGATCGCCATAGGCCCGCGCTTTAGCGGTAATGGGCAAGCCGCGCCGCAATGTTTCCAGAAAGGTGCTGGGCACCGGAAATTCCAGTTTCATGACGCGATCGTCATCCAGGGTGGTGATCAGGTCGCCAGGTCTGACCAATGCGCCCAGACTGAGGTTACGCAATCCGACCACGCCGCTGAAGGGCGCTTTGATCAACCGGTCCTCAAGCCGAGATTCGATGGCAGCCAGTCGCGCCTGCGCTGTTTCCCAGTCCCGGCGCCGTTCGTCCAACAAAGAGCGCGAGGCGGTGCCTTGGGTCGCCAGCGATTGCACTCGTTCAAACTGGCGTTTGGCCTCATCGACCGTGGCCTGCGCCTCTTTCAATTGCGCATGTTCTTCGGCGCTGGTCATCTCAACTAAAATGGCGCCAGACTTGACGCGTTGACCATCGTCAAAGTGAATGCCGGTTACAGTTTCCGTCACCGCGGCTGTCAGGGAGACGGATTCATTAGCCCGCAAGGTGCCGAGCGCTTCGACGCGATCCATTAGCGATTCCAATTTAGCTTCGGCGACGATGACCGCTGGAGGGGGCGGCGCTGCGTAAACAGGAGCAGGGACGCCAGTGGCGAGACCGGCAACTGTCAGAAGCATACCCGCAAGAGAACCGCATATTTTGGATAAAGGGGTCATGACAACAAGACCTTGGGGCGATAAGTGAATCTGGAAGCGCCGTGTAGGTCGATGAAGCCAGCGACACCGGCTTTTATGGGACAATATGCCTGGTGATGGGGTTCAGGTAAAAGGCAAAGGGAGCGTAGCGGAATCCAGGAGACCTCTGGATTTCAGCCTGATGGCTTGTATCCAAGCTAAAGCAGTTTTTGCACAGATTTTAAGACAATTACCAGAATCTCTGTCTTCGCACATCAGCCATAATTTGCCTATCATTGTTCGGTTAAGGCCAAATGTGACAGTAAGTATAGTTAGCAAGGCAACCGAATATCCAGCTAAAGTGTCGAGGAACCAATTGTCATGACTTGCCGCCAAGCAAAATGAGCGTTCTACAAAAATCGCAGCAGGGTAGGCGATAATACAGACTCATCGTTGCTGTGCAGGCTACTGACTGGAGACACTGAAATCATGCGCTTTTTTAACACCGAAGGCCCGAACGTGGCCGAAGATCATTACTGCCTGCCGCCGCTCGAGCGTTGGGATCTGGACGAAATTCTGACCCTGATCAACCAAAAGAAATACTTTTTGCTCCATGCGCCTCGGCAGACTGGCAAGACCACATGCCTGCTGGCGCTGGCGGATTATCTGAACCGGGAAGGCCGCTACCGGGCGGTGTACGCCAACATTGAGTCCGCGCAAGCGGCGCGCGAGCGGGTAGAAGTCGGTATGGCCGCTGTGGTGCAAGCCATTGCCAACAGCGCCCGCTGGTTGTTGCAAGATGAAGACGCGCAAACCGTGGCGCGGCAGGCTTTGCAGGAGCAGGCTAATCTGATCGGACTGGAAGCGTTTTTGTCTCAGTGGTGTGCACAATCGCCACTACCCGTAGTGCTGATGCTGGACGAAGTGGACGCGCTAATTGGGGACACCTTAATTTCCTTGCTACGGCAATTACGGGCTGGGTATCCGAAACGGCCGTCCTACTTCCCGCAAACAGTCATTCTCTGCGGGGTGCGCGACTTGCAGGACTACCGGATTCATTCCAGTATGGAGCAGGCGGCGATCACCGGCGGCAGTGCGTTCAATATCAAGGCGGAATCGCTGCGACTCGGTGATTTCAACGCTGAGGAAGTAACCGCGCTGCTTCAACAACACACCGCTGCAACTGGGCAAGTCTTCACGCCCGAGGCGCTGGAGGCGGTGTGGACCTTAACCCAGGGACAACCCTGGCTGGTCAATGCGCTGGCCTATGAAAGCTGTTTCCGGATGCGTGAAGGGCGGGATCGAAGCCAGCCAATTACCGTGAAAAGGATTGAACAGGCCAAGGAAAACCTGATCCTGCGCCGAGTGACGCATTTGGATCAATTGGCCGACAAGCTGCGCGAGGCGCGGGTGCGCCGGGTCATTGAACCGATGCTGGCGGGAACTGTGATGCAGGAAACGCTTGAAGAGGATCGGCAGTATTTAATGGATTTGGGGTTGCTGCGCCGGGAAGGCAATGGTGGACTGGTGATCGCCAACCCGATCTATCGGGAGGTGTTGCCGCGCGCCTTGGCCAGTGGGCCACAGGATTCTCTACCGCAGATTACGCCCACTTGGTTAAACCCGGATGGGAGCCTAAACCCAGACCAGCTATTGACCGCCTTTCTCCAGTTCTGGCGGCAGCACGGGCAGCCGCTGCTGGGTAGCGCCCTCTATCATGAAATCGCCCCGCATCTGGTGTTAATGGCGTTTCTACACCGGGTGGTCAATGGTGGCGGAACGCTGGAGCGGGAATATGCCATTGGCCGGGGGCGCATGGATTTATGCCTGCGCTATGGCGCCATGACGCTGGGGATAGAACTGAAGGTGTGGCGCAACGGCGAACCCGACCCGCTGACTGAAAGCTTGGAACAGTTGGACGGTTATCTAGCCGGACTGAGTTTAACCAGTGGCTGGCTGGTGATTTTCGACCGGCGCAGTGGCCAACCACCGATCCGCGAGCGTACGTCTAGCAGCGAAAAACTCAGTCCCCAGGAACGTCGAATTACCGTAGTGCGGGCTTGAGAGAAATTCTTGCGCAACTTTCAGACGCTTCCCAGCATCAGTTTGCAGTATGCCCACTCCACTCATGCGCCGGTTTTCCGCTCTGCTGCCGTTCCAAATAAGCCAGGGTCAGCGCTTCCAGATCGGGACCATTCCGCGCTAGGAATCGTTGTTGCCAATCGGCTCCGGTGCGCCCACTTGCGACGCGCGCAGCGATGAGGTCAAGATACTGGGCCACATCCGCCGCGTCCAGATCCAAAGCCTGCAATTCGCGGCGGGCCAGCGGCAATAACTCCTTCAGCAGCAGATCCCGCAATGACCCGCGCTGGCCATGCAACCACACCACTTCGGCCCGCAGACCGTGGCGCGCCGCCGCGTAAAAGTTGGCCCGGCACTGGGCGAAATCCAGCGCGGTTTCGACCGGCGGCA
>JAGRHQ010000120.1 GCA_020444905.1 Candidatus Competibacteraceae bacterium | reverse complement strand
GGTACAAGATAGTTTTAACTTCGGGAACCATGGATTCACTCCAGAACAAGAGTTACAAAACCTTGCAACCCGGTCGCTGCTCACCTGTTTCAAGGGCCAATGACCTGCAAGATGAAATTACCTCTTCTTCATACAACAAATATTTTTCTTTGAAAACCCACCTCTCTTTCATCCATTATGTTGCGCTGACTTTCCGCGCTGCGCCGACTGCGCTAACCTAGTCGGCATCCGAAAGGCAAAATTCCCTACCACACAATCCATAAACAGGAGAATCCTGCCATGCCTAAATCTGCACGCCCTCGCCGCAGTGTGTTGTATATGCCCGGCTCCAATGCTCGCGCCCTGGAGAAAGCCCGCACTCTGCCCGCCGATGGCCTGATTCTCGATCTCGAAGACGCCGTTGCGCCTGACGCCAAGGAACTGGCCCGCAAGCAAGTCTGTGAAGCCGTCGCCGCTGGCGGCTTCGGTATGCGCGAGATCATCGTTCGCGTCAACGCGCTGTCGACGCGCTGGGGTTATGAAGACATCGCTATGGCCTCGAAATCCGGCGCTGACGCCTTGCTGCTCCCCAAGGTGGAAAGCGCTGACGCTATCCATCACATGGAAGCGATCATGGAAGCCAACGGCGCTCCGGATAAGATGGTGATCTGGGCGATGATGGAAACCCCACGCAGCATTCTTGAATCCCAGTCAATCGCCAAGGCGTCGCCACGCATGGAGTGCCTGGTGATGGGCACTTCCGACCTGGCTAAGGAACTGGACTGCGCCCATACCCACGAGCGTCTGCCCTTCGTGACGTCACTGGGGTTGTGCCTGTTGGCCGCCCGCGCTGCGGGACTGGGTATTCTCGACGGGGTTTATCTCGATTTGAACGACGAGTCCGGCTTTGAGTTCGCGTGCCGGCAGGGCAGCGAATTCGGCTTTGACGGCAAGACGCTTATTCACCCCAAACAGGTTGGTCCCTGCAATCAGGTCTTTACGCCAAAACCAGAGGATGTCGCCTGGTCTCGGCAAATCATCGAGGCGCACGCCGCCGCCGCCGCGCGTGGCGAAGGGGTGGTCGTCGTTAACGGGCGGCTGGTCGAGAATCTCCACGTCGAAAGCGCTCGCCGCGTGGTTGGCATGGCCGACGCTATTGCGGCGATGGAAGCCGCCGCCAAGGGTTAAGACCCATCTTCCTTTCCCCCAACCCCTCTCCCGCCAGCGGGCGAGGGGAGTTCTTCATGATGAAAAGACTCTCCACTCCCTTCTATTCCTTGGCGCTGCTGCTGGCGGTTCTAACCTTCGCGGCTTGTAAACCAACGTCGCCTGATCCGACCGTGCGCTTCACCGGCGCAACCATGGGGACGAGTTATGACCTCAAGCTGGTTCCCCTGCCAGGGCAAACCTTGCCCGCTGACTTCCAGACTCAAGTCGAGGCCCTGCTGACGCGCATCAACAAGACCCTGTCCACTTATGACCCCAATTCCGAGCTTTCCCGCTTCAACCAGAATCCTGGCGTGGACTGGATCGCAGTTTCACCCGAACTGCAACAAATCGTTGCTGAGGGGCTGCGGACCAGCGAATTAAGCAGTGGGGCCTTTGACATCACCGTCGGGCCGCTGGTCAATCTCTGGGGCTTCGGCCCGGCGCCGCGCCGCGACCAGGTTCCCAGCGACGCGGAGATTGCCCAAGCGCGGGAACGGGTGGGCTATTGGCATTTAAGTGTCCGCGAGGAGCCGCCAGCGCTCAAGAAAGATCGTGCAGACCTGTATGTGGATCTTTCCGCGATCGCCAAGGGCTACGGCGTCGATCAATTGGCGGCGCTGGTCGATGCGGCAGGCATTGGGAACTACCTAGTCTCCATTGCCGGCGAGATTCGCGCGAAGGGCCACAACGGCCAGGCTCAACCTTGGACTCTTGCCATTGAAAAGCCGGTCGCGGGCCAACGTGCGGTGGAACGGCTGATTCAACCGGGCGATCACAGTGTCTCGACCTCGGGCGACTATCGCAATTTTTTCGAACAGAATGGCCAACGCTACTCACACATTATTAACCCGCGCACTGGACGGCCCGTGCCGCAAACCCTCGCGTCAGTGACTGTAGTTACCGATCGATCCATGATCGCCGATGCTACCGCGACCGCTCTGATGGCCGCTGGCGCGGAGTTTGGCTTTCAATTGGCTACCGATCATCGGTTGGCGGCCTTGTTCATCACTGTCGACCCCAAGGGAGAGTTCCAGGAGCGCTATACGTCGGAATTTGAACAGTATCTGATGCAATAGGCTAAGCACCCCTGACCTTGTTCATTGCCCCCTAAAACATTAGAATTTTCTAATATACAAAACCCGACATCCATCCGGCTCGAGAGGGACTGCCATGTCCACGCTAATTCGCCCCTTGCTCTTGCTCATCCTGCCCAGTCTTCTGGCCATCCCGTCCATAACCGCGATCGCTGCGGAACTCCCTTTTCCGGTTGCTGAAGCCCGGCAACAAACCCTGCCCGATGAGCAGGTGCTTGACGGCGTCGTCGAGGCCGTTAACAAAAGCACGGTTTCCGCCCAGACAGCGGGGCGGGTCGAAGAGATCATGGTCGATGTCAATGACTTCGTGCCTCAAGGAGCGCCGATCGTCCGTATCCGCAACATCGAACAACGCGCCGGTCTGGAACAGGCGCAGGCCGCTTTGCGCGAGGCGCAGGCCCGTTTCATTGAAGCCGACGCTGAATACAAGCGCATTCGCGGCGTGTATGAAAAACAGTTGGTGTCCAAGGCGCAAATGGATTCCGCCACCGCCGCGCTCAATGCCGCCAAGGCGCGTCTGGAAGCAGCGCAGGCGGGCGTCGCACAGGCCAAGGAGTCGCTGGGCTATACCACGATCAATGCGCCCTACAGTGGCATTGTTTTGGAGCGCCATGTGGAGCTGGGCGAGACTGTGCAACCGGGCACGCTGTTGATGACCGGTTTCTCGCTGGATGAATTGCGCGTTGTCGTCAACGTACCGCAGCGCCTCATTGGGCCGGTGCGCCAGTACAGTCAAGCGCGGGTGTTGCCACCGAACGGCGGACCCGGCATTCCCGCTGAGAAGCTAACCTTTTTCCCCTACGCTGATCCGCAGAGCAATGTATTTAAGGTGCGCGTGTACCTGCCGCCTAAAACCGAGGGGTTCTATCCGGGCATGTTCGTCAAGACCGCGTTCCGGGTGGGCGAGGATCAACGGTTGACCGTGCCGCGCGCCGCGCTCGCGCAACGCGGCGAAGTGAGCGCCGTTTACGTGGTCAAGAACGGTCAGATCAACCTGCGCCAGGTGCGGCCTGGCCGAACCGAAGGGGATCAAGTTGAAATCCTGGCTGGGCTGGATGCCGGCGAAACGGTGGCGCTGAACCCGATCCAGGCTGGCGTTTATCTCAAGGAACAGGCGCGGAGCGGAGGTCAATGATATGAGCGAGACCGCCGAACCCCGTCTCGGCCTGTCCGGGGTGATTGCAAAAAAATTTCTGCGCAATCAGATTACGCCCTTGCTGGCTCTGGTCGGGTTGTTGATGGGCTTGTTCGCAGTGCTGGTTACGCCCCGCGAAGAGGAGCCTCAAATCAACGTGACTTTCGCCAATGTGTTTATTCCCTTCCCCGGCGCTACCGCCCAAGAGGTGGAAAAGCTGGTCAGCAGTCCGGCGGAGCAGATGCTGGCGGAAATCGAAGGCGTGGAGCATGTTTATTCGATTTCCCGACCGGGCATGGCGGCGCTGACCGTGCAGTTTTTCGTCGGCGAACCGCGCACCGACGCCATCGTCCGGCTGTATAACAAATTGTATTCCAACGCAGACTGGTTACCGCCGAACCTCGGGGTGGGACAGCCGATTGTCAAACCCAAGGGCATTGACGACGTGCCGATTGTCGCCCTGACCCTGTGGACCGAAGACCCCACGCGCAGCGCCGCCGATCTGGCGCGGGTGGCGCATACCCTGGAAACCGAATTGAAGCGGGTCGCTGGCACCCGCGATCTGTACACCATCGGTGCGCCGGATCGCGTCGTTCATGTGCTGTTCGATCCGGCCAAGCTGTCGGGCTATGACTTGTCGCTGGCCGAATTACGCCGCTCGTTGCAAGCTGCGAACGCTTCGGCGGACGCCGGCGCGCTGGTGAGCGATAACCGGGAGATTCCGGTCCAGGCCGGCAGTTTCCTGGTGAATGCTGGAGAGGTTGGTCAGTTGGTGGTCGGCTTGCACCAGGGAACGCCGGTGTATCTGGCCGATGTCGCCGAGGTCCGGCTGGGGCCGGATTCGCCAGAGCGCTATGTCTGGCTGGGAACCGGTCCAGCGGCGGCGGCTAACGGCATCGCAACGCGCGGGGAATTTCCGGCGGTGACCCTGGCGATTGCCAAGAAGCCGGGCGAAAACGCTGTGCAAATCGCCGATCAACTATTGAAACGGGTTGAAGAACTGCGGGGCACGTTTATCCCGGAAGGCGTGAATCTTACTGTGACCCGCAACTACGGAGTCACCGCGAATGACAAGGCGATGACTCTGATTGCTAAGCTCATGTTCGCCACCGGCCTGGTGATCGTGTTAGTGCTGATTGCGTTGGGCTGGCGCGAGGCGTTCATCGTCGGCGCGGCGGTGATTTTGACCTTAACTATCACACTGTTTGCCTCCTGGGCTTGGGGCTTTACCCTCAACCGGGTGTCGCTGTTTGCGCTGATTTTCTCCATCGGCATCTTGGTGGATGACGCTATCGTGGTGGTGGAGAACATTCACCGGCACCTCCATCTGGGGGGACGCACGCTGGTCGAAGCGATTCCGCTGGCAGTGGACGAAGTGGGCGGTCCGACCATTCTAGCGACCTTCACCGTGATTGCCGCCTTGCTGCCCATGGCTTTCGTGTCCGGGTTGATGGGACCGTACATGAGTCCGATTCCGATCAACTCCAGCATGGGGATGTTGATTTCGCTGGCGGTGGCCTTCGTGTTCACCCCGTGGCTGACCTATAAGGTATTGTATCGGGCGAACCACGCCGCGAACCATCCTGGCGCTGACGCGCCACCCCTCCTTGACCAAGGAGAAGAAAATACGGAGAAAGAAGATTTCGCCCATCGCTTGTTCCGCCGGGTGGTTGGCCCCTTCCTGCGCGGGCGGCAAGGCCGGCCACTGCGCTGGTTGTTGGGCATTGCGGTGCTGGTCATGATCGGCGGTTCGATCAGTTTGGCTTATTTCCAACTCGTGGTGCTGAAGATGCTGCCCTTCGACAACAAGTCGGAGTTCCAAGTGATCGTGGATATGCCGGAAGGAACCACGCTGGAGCAAACGGCGCGGGTGCTAGGCGAACTAGGCCGCTATCTGACCACGGTTCCCGAGGTGACCGACTATCAGGCGTATGCTGGGACAGCCGCACCGATCAACTTCAATGGCCTGGTGCGCCAGTACTATCTGCGCGAGGGGGCGAATGTCGGCGACCTCCAGGTCAACCTGGTCGACAAGAAACACCGGTATCGCAAGAGCCATGAGATCGCGCTGGCGGTGCGCGGTCCCTTGCAGGAAATTGGCGCGAAATACAATGCTAATGTGAAAGTCGTGGAGGTGCCGCCGGGACCGCCGGTCATGGCCCCGCTGGTCGCGGAGGTGTATGGATTGAATTATCCGGGCCAGATTAGAGCCGCCCAACAGGTTCGGGAAGTATTCAGCGCCACCCCGGACATTATCGACGTGGACGACACGGTGGAGACGCCATCCGAGCGGCTGATCGCTCATGTCGACCGAGCCAAGGCGGCCTTGCTCGGCGTATCGCAACAAGCAGTTGCCGCTGACATCAATACCGCCTTGCGCGGCGAGGATGTCAGCTATCTGCATTCCGAAACCGCTAAATACCCGATTCCGCTGCGTCTGGAGTTACCCGTCGCTGACAAGGCGAACATGGCCTCAGTGCTGGATTTACGCACGCGCAGTCAGGCTGGCCCCCTCGTGCCGCTGTCAGAGATTGTAGATATTGAAACGACGCAGCGCGAGAATGCAATTTACCACAAGGACTTGCTGCCTGTGGTGTTCGTCTTCGGCGATATGGCGGGACGGCTGGACAGTCCTCTCTATGGGATGTTCGAGATTTTCAGCTGTCTGCGGGATACGCCGATTGCCGGGGAACCGGTTGAACAATTTTTCATTCGCCCACCGGATAATCCCTACGCTTATAGTTTGAAATGGGATGGCGAATGGCAGATTACCTATGAAACTTTCCGCGACATGGGCATTGCCTACGGCGTCGGAATGATTCTGATCTACCTGCTGGTGGTGGCGCAATTTCATTCCTACCTTGCGCCGCTCATCATCATGGCGCCGATTCCATTGACTATTATTGGAGTAATGCCGGGCCACGCGTTGTTGCATGCGCAGTTCACTGCAACGTCGATGATCGGCATGATCGCGCTGGCCGGAATCATTGTCCGAAATTCGATTCTGCTGGTCGATTTCATCAATCTGGAGGTCGAAAATGGCGTACCGTTTCAGGAGGCGGTGATCCGTTCCAGCGCGGTGCGGGCCAAGCCGATCATACTGACCGCGCTGGCAGCGATGCTGGGGGCATTATTCATTCTCGATGACCCTATTTTCCGGGGCTTGGCCATCTCACTGATTTTCGGGATTCTGGTCTCAACCCTGCTGACGCTGGCGTTCATCCCGGTGCTGTATTACGCTGCGTTTCGGCGGCGGCTAGAAAAATGATTAAGCGACTGCTTGGAGGAGTAAGCTGTGGAGAAAAAACTTTTTTTAACGCGCATCCTGCATCCGAGCATCCGCCTGCGGCTACAGCTTCTGGTTGGAGCCTTCATGCTGGCGTTATTCGCCATGACGCTGCACGGTCTGTACGATGTCCGGGCGCAGATGATGGAAGACCGGATCACCGCCACTAAACAGTTGGTTGAATCCGTCTATAGCATCCTGGCTCGCTATCATGATCTGGCGGCCAGTGGGGGTATGAGCGAGACAGACGCCCAACGAGCCGCACTGGACGTGATCAAAGACCTGCGCTATGACGGTAACAACTACTTCTGGATCAATGATTCATTGCCACGCATGGTCATACATCCCTTCAAACCGGAACTGGATGGCCAGGACTTGCGCGGATTGCAAGATCCAACCGGGAAACATCTGTTTGTCGAGCTTGTAAAAGCGGTCAAACAGGCAGGAAGCGGAGTGGTGCCTTACTTATGGCCAAAGCCTGGCGCTGAGCAACCCGTTCCTAAAATTTCTTATGTTAAACATTTTAAACCCTGGGACTGGATTATCGGCACCGGCATTTATATCGATGATGTTGACCGGCTATTTCAAGGACAATTGGTGGAGAATGGTGTTCTGGCGTTTGGCGCATTCTTCTTCTTAGCGCTGTTGAGCTACTGGGTTACCGGCAGCATTGTTAAACCGTTGCACCAGGCAGTAGATATGGCCCATAACGTTGCCAATGGCGATCTGAAAGTCACAACGACGATTACCGGACGTGATGAAGTTGCACAGCTATTGAGCGCCATGAGCGAAATGGCTGCACGTCTTAATGGCATCGTCTCGAACGTTGCACGTCTGTCCGGGCGCATGACCGCTATCGCCCATGAGCTGGACGACGACAGCAGTGGCCTGTCAAAACGCACTGCAGAGCAAGCGGCGGCGCTAGAGGCCAGCGCTACTGCGATGGAGCAATTGACGGCCACGGTCAAAAACAGTGCTGAACATGCTCGGCAGGCCAGTCAACTCGCGGCGGCAGCGCGCACGCAAGCCGAACAAGGCGGACAGGTGGTGGAACAGGCTATCGCCGCTATGGACACGATTAATCAGAGTAGCGGTCGGATCGCTGACATCATCGGCGTGATTGATGAAATCGCCTTCCAAACCAATCTGCTGGCGCTAAACGCCGCTGTCGAGGCCGCTCGCGCTGGCGAACAAGGTAGAGGATTCGCTGTTGTTGCCAGCGAGGTGCGCAAACTGGCGCAGCGCAGCGCTGACGCAGCCAAGGAAATCAAAGCATTGATTACCGACAGCGTGGCCAAGGTCAGTGATGGCAGTCATCTGGTCGAGCGTTCCGGCCATACCCTGCGTGAGATCATCCAGTCGGTCAAAAAGGTCAGCGACATTGTTGTCGAGATCGCTGCCGCCGCCAGCGAGCAAGCCAGTGGCATTGAACAGGCCAGTCAGGCAATCGTGCGGATGGATCAGGTCACCCAGCAGAACGTAGCTCTTGTGGATCAAACCGGGACGGTCAGCCGCACCATGAATCAGGAAGCGGACGAATTGCATCATTTAATGGAATTTTTCAAGCTGGATGAAGATACGCTAGCCGCGCTAAATGCGCCGGAGAACGACCAACGAGTTGTTGACCTGATCACCTGGAGTGAGGACTTCAGCGTGAACGATCCCGAGATCGATCAGCAGCATCAAAAATTAGTGAGGATGATCAATGCGCTGCATGAGGCAATGCTGGTTGGGAAGGGCAAAAGCGTGATGGGCAAGCTGCTGGATGAGTTGATTGAATACACCGCTCAGCATTTCAAATATGAGGAAGAACGCATGGAGGCTGGTCATTATCCGGACTTAGCCGAGCATCGCAAGAAACATGCGGACCTGGTTAGCAAAGCGCTCGAAATCCAGAAGAAAGTGAAGAGCGGCAAACATATGGTCGAGATGGAGACGATGAGGTTCCTGAAGGCGTGGTTAACCGAACACATTCAACGCAGCGATAAGAAGTACGCGCCCTATATCCAGCGTAAACCGGAAATAAAACGGGCTGGATCGTCCATGGAAAACAGGATAAAACCACGCATCGCCACCGTAACCAAGTCCGTAACAACCCAACGTCCGGCGGTGATTCCAGCCAGAAAAACTCCAGCAGTTGCGAGCGGCGCTGCCGACGAGTGGGAAGAATTTTGAGATAATTGCAAAATTCAAAAAGCTGAGTGTTTGACTCATAATGCTAGTGAGCGCTCGCTCGCCGCCAGCATCGCACCATCAAGGAAACTCCGCATGACTTTTTTTCTTCGTATCCTGCACACGATTATCGCGAATTTGGCGATGCTAGCTTTCACCAGCGCCGCGTTTGCCGAGGAATTGATCATTCCCGGCAGCGGCAATCCCGAATATGTCTTGACACAACTTGCCAAGGCCTTTAACCAACAGCAGAGCGAGCACATCGTAACAGTGCCGTCGTCTACGGGAACTGCTGGCGCGCTACGCGATGTCGAGGCGGGTACGGCCAGCATGGGGCGGGTTGGCCGCCCGCTCAAGGAAAATGAGCGCAACAAGGGAATAAGTTACGTCGCCCTCGGACGCGATCCAGTGATATTCGCGGCTGGGGCAGGCGTCACAGTGCATAGCATTACGTCAACGCAAGCAGTGGACGCCTTCAGCGGCAAGCTGACCGATTGGAGCGAACTGGGCGGCAATCCCGGCCCCATCCGGGCAGTTGGACGCGAAACGACCGATGCTTCCAGACAAGCGCTCAGTCGCCTGGTCAAACCGTTCGAGAACATCGTGTTCGGCGAGAACGTCAAGATTGTGCATCTCGACCCGGAGTTGATTACCTTGCTTGACCGGTATCCGACCAGTCTCGGGTTTCTCAATAAATCAGCCCTCGGTGCTTGCAACAGCAAAATTGTCTATCTGGCGTTCGATGGCGTCGAACCGACATCGGAGAATGTGGAAAAGGGGCGTTATCCGCTTTGGTTGGAAATCGGATTGATTTACAAGCCCGACGCGCTGACGCCGGTGGGCAAAACATTTCTTGAGTTTGTCCGCTCTCCCGCCGGGAGCGAAATCTTGCGCGAGCATGGCGTCCTCCCTGCCGCCACCGAAAATTGACCGAAATTGATTGACGCCGCGCCCCATGGTAGGAATTTAACCTTGGACAACCGAACATCTGGCCTATGAAGCTCCGTCTCAGCACCAGCATGACGCTAGTCTTCTTGTTCGCCCTGCTGGCCACGCTTTCGCAATGGGTTGCCTTCCGGGTATCGAGCGATCTGCTGGATGAGACGGTGCGCGAGGGCGAGATCGACAAGATCAAGTCCGTTAGTCAGATTATCAACGGCTTGATTGCGCGCCAGAGTGCTTATCTTCAGGAGATAGCGCGATTGGCGGCGGCTGGAAACGAGTTGCCCGCCGCGCTTCAGCGCAAGGAGCCAGACCGCGCCGCCATGATTGCGGCGGTTCTCGGCCAGATTCAAGACATTGTCAAGACAAACCTTTTAGAGATCACCGACGATAAGGAGATCGTGATCTATCGCTCCAAGGACCCAGCGCGTCGGGGCGATCACGCTATGGCGTGGGGGGTATATGAAGCGCTGACCGGTAGCTCTATGCTGTCCAGCACCATCGATGCAGAGGGTGTGGCCATCCGCGCCATCGAACCCTTGCAGACGAAGGGTAGGATCGTCGGTACGCTGAGCGTTAGCCTGCGCCTGAACGAGAGTTTTATCAGGGCCTTGAGCCAGGACGTAGGCGCGGAGCTTGCGATCCTGTCGCAATCCGGTCAGGCGTTGGTTTCCAGCTCTTCGCTCGTCGCCGAGCTGGATGCCCAAGCCGTGACCGAAGCGTTTCATAAGAAGATACCGATTTATCGGGAAGATATTGCTTTGCGCCACACCCGCGTCTACCTGCCCATACTCTTGGTCGATCAGGCCGTCGTGATCCTGGTTCAGCTTGACAGCGCCGCCGCCTATCAATTGTTGGAGCAGGGTCTGCAACGCTCGGCGGCGTATGGGGCGCTGATTCTAGTGGTCAGCATCTTGCTCGGCATCTTGGCCTTGCGCTGGGTCATGTGGCCGTTGCGCCGGCTACGCGCACAAGCTGAACAGATCGCTATCGACGTGACTGGCGAACCTATTTCCAGTTCGGACCGAGATGAGGTGGCCGCCGTGGTTCAAGTGCTGAAAACGCTAACCGAGCGCTTGGTCAAGCGCAACTCGGAACTGGCCGAATCCAAAGCGGTGGCTGAATCGGCGAGCCTTGCCAAGTCGCGATTTCTAGCCACCATGAGCCACGAGATCCGCACCCCGCTGAACGGCGTGCTGGGGATGTCGGAGCTATTAAGCAAGACTTCGCTGAACGCCCAACAGCGGCGGTTTGCCGGCATTATCTTGCACTCGGCGCAAGCATTGCTGGC